>LRTP01000716.1 GCA_001550305.1 Streptomyces diastatochromogenes | reverse complement strand
ACGAGCAGGGCCGTCCCGATGGTGGAGAAGACGGCAACGATCATCCCGGCGGTCGGTGGCGAGGCCGATGCCGGAGGCGGCGCCGGTGACGAGGGCGGCCTTGCCGGAGAACTCGGTGGAGTAGTCGGGGACGAGGGCGCTGGGGGTGGTGAGGGCCATGTCGCTGATCACTTTCCTGATACGGGGGTGGGGCGGTGGGAGGCCACGAGGGCGGCCTCTCCCATCAGGGCGTCGTAGGCCTGCTCCACGAGAGCGGCGAGGTCGACGGCGTCCGGGTCGTGGTGGTCTTCGGGGCGGTCCCCGGGGTGCGCGTCGCGACGCTCGCCGGGGTCCGCGTCGGAGTGGTCCGCCTGTATGCCGCGCGCCCAGGCGCGCAGCGCGGCGGTGAGGACGCCCGCGGCGGCGTCGACGACGACGGCCGGGCGCAGATCGCGGACGTCGTCGACGGCGAGCCGGTCGGCGATGATGCGGATCGACTCCTCCTGGGCGTCGACCCGGATGCGCTCGTACGCGGCGAACAGCGCGGGTTCGGTGTCGACGAGGGCGAGCAGCGCGCGCATGCGCGGCCGTATGTGCGAGGCCGGGTTCTCCCGGTCGGCGAGCCAGTCGGCGACGGCCCTGCGGTAGGCGAGGAGCGGGGGTTCGTCGGCGGGCCGGGCCCGCAGGAGGGCGTTGATGCGGTCCCCGTCGCCCCGGACGAAGTCGAGGGCGGCGTCCTCCTTGCCCACGAAGTGGCGGCTGAAGGTGCGGCGGGTGACGTCGGCGCGGTCGGCGACGGCTCCGACGGTGACGTCGGCGAGGCCGCGCTCCAGGATCAGGTCGAGCGCGGCGGCGGCCAGGGCGTTGCGGGTCTGCCGGGCCTTGCGCTGCCGACGGTCCTCGACTCCGTCCTGAGCCGCGACGGGGTCGGGAAAGGTGTCCTCGTTGACCTTCATGTCCCCGACCGTACCCCACAGATGTCCCAGTGGGACATGAGACCCGGTGAGACTCATGTCCCACTGGGACATCACACGCCTGCCGCCCTCCGTGGGCCGAGGCAAGGTCACGAGCCGCCGCAAGGTCATTGACGTGGCCTAGTCCACGCTCTTACGTTCACCGGGCAGACAACTCGGCCACCAATGACGTCGGCCAGTAGGAGGTCGTGCCCGTGCGCCCCACCGCCGCCCCGCTACTCCTCGCCACTCTGCTCACCGCGACCGCGCTCAGCGCCTGCGGATCGGGCTCCGGAAGCGATCCGGACACCGTGAAGGTCTCCTTCAAGCAGTCCACGGACAACTCGATCCGCGTCATGGACACCTACTTGGGGGAGATGAAGAAGGAGTTCGAGAAGGCCAACCCCGGCAAGAAGGTCGAACTCGTCCCGATCAAGGCCCCGGACTCCGAGTACTACACCAAGCTCCAGCAGATGCTGAGATCTCCCAAGACGGCTCCCGACCTGGTCTACGAGGACACCTTCCTCATCAACTCGGACATCACGAGCGGGTACTTGAAGCCCCTGGACCCCTACCTCGACAAGTGGCCCGACTGGAACCAGTTCGTCGACACGGCGCAGTCGGCCGCGAAGGCGCAGGACGGCAAGACGTACGGCGTCCCGGACGGCACGGACACTCGGGGCCTCTGGTTCGACAAGGGCATCTTCAAGAAGGCGGGCCTGCCCGCCGACTGGCAGCCGAAGACGTGGGACGAGGTGCTGGCCGCCGCACGCACCATCAAGGCGAAGGTCCCCGGCGTCACCCCGCTGAACGTCTACACGGGCAAGCCGGCGGGCGAGGCGGCCACCATGCAGGGCTTCGAGATGCTGCTGTACGGGACGGGTGACGGCACGTCGGACCCTCTGTACGACACGGCGTCGAAGAAGTGGATCGCGGGCAGTCAGGCCTTCAAGGACGCGCTCACCTTCGTGCACACGGTCTACAAGGAGAAGCTGGGCCCCGATGTATCGGACGCCCTGGACCCGAACTTCCCCACGAACGTCCGCGGCGAACTGATGCCCAAGGGCAAGCTCGGCATCAACCTGGACGGCAGTTGGCTGCCGCAGGACTGGCTGAAGGGCGCGGGGCACGAGTGGCCCGAGTGGTCGCAGAAACTCGGCCTCGCCTACATGCCGACGCAGACCGGCCAGGCTCCCGGCAAGGTGAGCATGTCCGGCGGCTGGACCTGGTCGATCCCCGCCAAGGCGTCCAACCCGGATCTCGCCTTCAAGTTCATCGAGACGATGCAGACCAAGGCGAACGCGCAGAAGTGGTACATCGCCAACTCCGGCATCGCGGTGCGCAAGGACGTGGCCTCCGACCCCGGGTACGTGAAGGCGCAGCCCGGCATCAAGTTCTTCACGGACCTGGTCGCGAGCACGCACTACCGCCCCGCGTACCCGGCCTATCCCAAGGTCTCGACGGCCATCCAGGAGGCCATGGAGGGCGTGACGACGGGTGACAGCTCGGTCGACAAGGCGGCGAGCGGGTACGACGAGGAACTGAAGACGGCCACCGACAACCAGGTGATCAGGAAGTGAGGCTGCGCCGCACCCTGACCCGCGCCCTCCCCCTCACCCCCGCCGTCGCCCTCCTGCTCCTCTTCCTGGCGGGCCCGATCGCGTACTGCGCGTACATCGCCTTCACCGACCTCCAGCTCACCGGCCAGGCGCACTCGTCCTTCGTCGGCTTCGAGAACTTCCGGGCGGCGTTCAAGGACGACGCGTTCCTGAACGCGGTCTGGCTGACGCTGGTGTTCACGGTCCTGTCGTCACTGGTCGGCCAGAACACGCTGGGCCTGGCGCTGGCTTCGCTGATGCAGCGGGCGTCGAAGCCGGTGCGGACGGTCGTGGGCGGGATCGTGGTCACGGCGTGGGTGCTGCCGGAGGTGGTGGCGGGGTTCCTGCTGTACGCGTTCTTCCGACGGGAAGGCACGCTGAACGCGATCCTGGACCGGCTCCACCTGCCCACCCAGAACTGGCTGTTCACGCTGCCGATCCTGGCGGTGTCGTTCGCGAACGTCTGGCGGGGGACGGCCTTCTCCATGCTGGTGTACTCGGCGGCCCTGAACGAGATACCGAAGGAGATCACCGAGGCGGCGGAGGTGGACGGGGCGGGTGGCTGGCGCCGCATGTGGCACATCACGCTGCCGATGATCCGCCGCTCGATCGGCACGAACCTGATGCTCAACACCCTTCAGACGCTGTCGGTGTTCGGGCTGATCTGGGTGATGACGAGGGGCGGCCCGGGGAACAGGAGCCAGACGCTGCCGCTCTTCATGTACGAGCAGGCCTTCCAGAAGAGCATGATCGGATACGGCACCGCGGTGGCGCTGCTCCTGCTGGTGGTCGGCTCGCTGTTCTCGCTGGTGTACATGCGGCTGCTGCGGACGGAGGTCTGAGATGCCGGTCCGTTGGACACCGAGGTCCCGTCGCACCGGCCGCCGGCTGGCCGCCGACGCGGGCCTGCTGGTGGTGGCCGCCGCCTTCGCCCTCCCGCTCGCCTGGGTGGTCCTGTCCGCCCTCGACCCGCACGCGGGCCTCAGGGTGCAGGTCCCGGACGGTCTCACGCTGGACAACTTCGACGCGGTCCTGAAACCGGACATCACCTACACACCGCTGCTCAACAGCCTGATCCTGTGCGGAGGCGGGACGCTGCTCACGGTGGTGTGCGCGGCGCTGGCCGCGTATCCGCTGTCGCGGTTCCGCTCGCGACTGAACCGTCCCTTCCTCCTGACGATCCTCTTCGCGACGTGCCTGCCGATCACGGCGATCATGGTCCCGGTGTACGCGTTGTTCGTACGGGTGAACCTCATCGACACCGTGCAGGGCACGATCTTCTTCTTCGCCGCGTCCCAACTCCCCTTCGCTATCTGGCTGATGAAGAACTTCATGGACGGCGTGCCGAAGGAGCTGGAGGAGGCGGCGTGGACGGACGGGGCGTCGTCGCTCCAGTCCCTGGTACGGATCGTGCTGCCGCTGATGGGTCCGGGGGTGGCGGTGGTGACGGTCTTCTCGTTCGTGATGATGTGGGGGAACTTCTTCGTCCCGTTCATGCTCCTGCTGACACCGGACCAGATGCCGGCGTCCGTGAGCATCAACGACTTCTTCGGAAACCGGGGAACGGTGGTCTACGGACAGCTGGCCGCGTTCTCGGTCATCTACTCGACGCCGGTGATCCTGCTGTACGTACTGGTGGCCAGGCGATTGGGCGGGGGGTTCGCGTTGGGCGGCGCGGTCAAGGGGTGAGGGCAGGCCCTGCCCCTACCCGCCGAGGCCAAGGCCGAGGCCTACTCCTCCTCCAACTCCAGCACCCCCACCGTCTGCCCCCCGCTCGTCTCTCCGGTCAGCTTGAATCCCAGCCCGAGATAGAAGCCCTCCGGGCCGGTCTCCCCGGGATGCCAGGTGACCGTGAGACGGGTGCCGCCGCGGCGCCTGATCTCGGCGGCCACGGCCTCGACCGCGAAGCGGCCGTACCCCCTGCCCTGTTCTCCGGCCGCGATGTTCAGACGCCACAGCCCGGAGCGGAGGTCGGTGCCCGACTCGCCTCCGTCCCAGTTGATGTCGAAGAAGGCCATCAGAAACCCGACGGTCCGCTCCCCGTCCACGATGAGGCGGGGCCAGGCGACACCGGGATACACATAGGCCTCGGCCAGCGACTTCACGACGGGCGCGACCAGGTGCTCCTGATCGGGGCGGACCTTCAGTCCGATCGCGGTGTCGAAATTGCCGGGGGTGATCTTCTCGAGGCGCGGTGAGCTGGTCATACCCTCACTCTAGGTGACCGAATCAAGCGATTTTCGACGCGCCGTCGCCGCCGTGCGCAACAAGAGTGCCTGGCCGGGAGCGCACCCTCAGGGGCGCGAGGAACTGCGCGATCAGCCCCCACCGGCCGGCAGCCAAACGATTCCGGGCGGGCGGGGGATCCGGGGCGCAGCCCCGGCCCAGGGGCGCGGGGAACTGCGCGACCAGCCACCGCACACCCGCGGGCCACATCCCGGACCCCTGGGAGGATCGAACAGGAAGGGGCGGTGAGGGCAGAGCCGTATGTTCGTACGATCCGTGATTGTGGCCGAACAGACCGTAGTCACCATCGCCTCGGCCCCATACTTTGTGCGCGTGCAGCGACCGCAGGCCCATCAGCCCACCCCGCCCTTCAACGCTCCGGCCGCCCGCAGACTGCGGGCTGCCCTCGGCATGGGCCCCGAGCACGTCGCGTACGGGATGAGGGCCTCGTACGGGCTGCCGTACGTCACCCCCGACCTCGTCCTGGCCTGGGAGAGAGGGACGACCACCCCCAGCGGGCCCGAACTCACCGCGCTCGCGAGCGTGTTGTGGTGTTCGCCGGGTGAACTCATCGGCGCGCCACGGACGTTGCGCGAGCACCGCGTGTCACGCGGGCTGGCCCAGGAGGACGTCGCCCGTACCGTCGGCCTCGAACTCCTCGCCTACCAGCGGATGGAGGAGGCCGACGAGTGGCGCGGCAACGACCGGCAGTCGGTCGTCCTCGCCGACACCCTCGAACTGTCGCTGCGGGACTTCATCACCGTCACGGGACGCGACGACAAGCTGGCCGAGCTGTTGCGCAGCGCGGTGACCACGCGCTGGCAGGCGTACGTCCGTCCGGTCGGGAAGATGATCCCGCTGGACCGGCGCCTCCTGGAGGACGTCCTCCAGGCGATGCACACGGAGTACCAGGGGCAGATGGTGGCCACGCTCAGCTGGAGCGGCGGATCGGCCGCCGCCGACGCCGACGACTCCGGCCGAGACTTCCTCGACCGGATCGTCGATCACTTCTGGGCGATGGTCCAGAGAACCACGTACTGAGTCCGCTCGAACCGGGTCCGTACGACCCGGCCGTACGACCCCAGGCCGTACGACCTAGAAGACCGACTCCGCCTCGTCCATCCGGTCCTTCGGCACCGTCTTCAGCTCCGTGACCGCCTCCGCCAGCGGCACCATCAGCACGTCCGTCCCCCGCAGCGCCGTCATCCGACCGAAGTCACCCCGGTGCGCCGCCTCCACCGCGTGCCAGCCGAACCGCGTGGCGAGCACCCGGTCGTACGCGGTCGGGGTGCCGCCCCGCTGCACATGGCCGAGGATGACCGGCTTGGCCTCCTTGCCCAGGCGCCGCTCCAGCTCGTACGCCAGCGCCGTACCGATGCCCTGGAAGCGCTCGTGGCCGAACTGGTCGATGGCGCCGTGGCCGTAGTCCATGGTGCCCTCGACGGGGTGGGCGCCCTCGGCGACGCAGATGACCGCGAACTTCTTGCCGCGGGCGAAACGCTCCTCGACCATCGCCATCACGTCGGACGGGTCGAAGGGGCGCTCGGGCAGACAGATGCCGTGGGCGCCGGCCGCCATGCCGGACTCCAGGGCGATCCAGCCCGCGTGCCGTCCCATGACCTCGACGACCATCACGCGCTGGTGGGACTCGGCGGTGGTCTTCAGGCGGTCCATGGCCTCCGTGGCCACTCCCACCGCCGTGTCGAAGCCGAAGGTCCGGTCGGTCGACGAGATGTCGTTGTCGATCGTCTTGGGGACACCGACCACCGGCAGCCCCGCGTCCGACAGCATCCGGGCGGCCGTCAGCGTGCCCTCGCCGCCGATCGGGATCAGCACGTCGATGCCGAACTCGCGGGCCATGTCCTGCGCGTTCTCGCAGGCCTCGCGGAGCCGGTCGCGCTGCAGTCGCGAGGAGCCGAGAATCGTGCCGCCACGGGCGAGGATGCCGCTGACCGCGTTGAGGTCGAGGGTGCGGTAGCGGCCGTCGAGCAAGCCCGCGTAGCCGTCCTCGAAGCCGATGACCTCGTCCCCGAAATTGGTGACCGCTCGGTGCACGACCGACCGGATCACGGCGTTCAGGCCCGGGCAGTCGCCGCCTGCGGTGAGAACTCCGATACGCATCGTGCTGTGTCTCCTGCTCGCTGCTGGTACGTGTGAGCCGGTCCGATTGTTTCACGAGCCGAAGGCCCCCGACGATTCCCTCCTTCCCACCAGGACGTTTGTCCTGGCGGGCGCCTTAGCTACCCTCAGAGGTATTGTCAAGAGGGTTCCGCTCACCCCAGTGGGCCATTTTTTCGAGCCCCGAAACCACCCAGCGCCGCAACGGATGGAGAGCACGCGTGACCCGCAGCGTCTACGTGACCGGGATCGACCGCGGCGACGGCCGCCAGGTCGTCGAGCTGGGGGTCATGGAGCTCCTGACTCGCCAGGTCGACCGGGTGGGCGTCTTCCGTCCACTCGTCCACGACGGCCCGGACCGGCTCTTCGAGCTGCTGCGCGCCCGCTACCGGCTGACCCAGGACCCGGCGAGCGTGTACGGCATGGACTACCACGAGGCGTCCACGCTCCAGGCCGAGCAGGGCGCGGACGAACTGGTCTCCTCCCTCGTCGACCGCTTCCACCTCGTCGCCCGTGACTACGACGTCGTCCTCGTCCTGGGCACCGACTTCGCCGACACCCAGTTCCCGGACGAGCTGGCGCTGAACGCGCGGCTCGCGAACGAGTTCGGCGCCTCCGTTATCCCCGTGGTCGGCGGACGCGGGCAGACCGCCGAGTCCGTGCGCGCCGAGACGCGCAACGCCTACAGCGCGTACGACGGTCTGGGCTGCGACGTCCTCGCCATGGTCGTGAACCGGGTGGCCCCGGCCGACCGCGCCGACATCAGCGAGCGGATCGATCACCGTCTGCCCGTCCCCTGTTACGTGCTGCCCGACGAGCCCGCCCTCTCCGCGCCCACCGTCGCGCAGATCACCCACGCCCTCGGCGGCAAGGTGCTCCTCGGCGACGACGCGGGCCTCGCCCGGGACGCGCTCGACTTCGTCTTCGGCGGCGCCATGCTGCCGAACTTCCTGAACGCCCTGACCCCGGGATGCCTCGTGGTCACCCCGGGCGATCGCGCCGACCTGGTCGTCGGCTCGCTCGCCGCGCACAGCGCCGGCACCCCGCCCATAGCCGGCGTGCTCCTGACCCTGAACGAGCGGCCCAGCGACGAGGTCCTCACCCTCGCCGCCCGCCTCGCCCCCGGCACCCCGGTGATCTCGGTGGCCGGCAACTCCTTCCCCACCGCGGCCGAACTCTTCTCCCTGGAGGGGAAGTTGAACGCCGCCACCCCCCGCAAGGCGGAGACCGCCCTCGGCCTCTTCGAGCGGTACGTCGACACCAGCGATCTCCTCAGGCGCGTCTCCGCGCCGAGCAGCGACCGCCTCACCCCGATGATGTTCGAGCACAAGCTCCTCGAACAGGCCCGCTCCGACAAGCGCCGCGTCGTGCTCCCCGAGGGCACCGAGGCCCGCGTCCTGCACGCCGCGGAGGTGCTGCTGCGCCGGGGCGTGTGCGACCTGACGCTGCTCGGTCCGGTCGACCAGATCCGCAAGAAGGCCGCCGACCTCGGCATCGACCTGGGCGACAGCCGGCTGATCGACCCGGTCACCTCCGAGCTGCGCGAGCGCTTCGCCGAGAAGTACGCCGCCCTGCGCGCCCACAGGGGCGTCACCGTCGAGCTGGCCTACGACGTCGTCGCCGACGTGAACTACTTCGGGACGCTGATGGTGCAGGAGGGGCTCGCCGACGGCATGGTCTCCGGCTCCGTGCACTCCACCGCCGCGACCATCCGGCCCGCCTTCGAGATCATCAAGACCAAGCCGGACACCAAGATCGTCTCGTCCGTCTTCTTCATGTGCCTCGCCGACAAGGTCCTGGTCTACGGCGACTGCGCGGTGAACCCCGACCCGAACGCCGAGCAGCTCTGCGACATCGCCATCCAGTCGGCCGTCACGGCCGAACAGTTCGGCGTCGAGCCCCGGATCGCGATGCTGTCGTACTCCACGGGGACGTCCGGGTCGGGCGCCGACGTCGACAAGGTGCGCGAGGCCACCGACCTGGTACGGCTGCGCCGCGACGACCTGAAGATCGAGGGGCCGATCCAGTACGACGCCGCGGTCGAACCGAGCGTCGCGGCGACCAAGCTGCCGGACTCGGAGGTCGCCGGGCAGGCGTCCGTGCTGATCTTCCCCGACCTGAACACCGGCAACAACACCTACAAGGCCGTACAGCGCTCGGCCGGCGCGATCGCCGTCGGCCCGGTCCTGCAGGGCCTGCGCAAGCCCGTCAACGACCTGTCCCGCGGGGCGCTGGTACAGGACATTGTCAACACGGTCGTGATCACGGCGATCCAGGCCCAGACTTCGAGCAGGGCATGACCACCACCGACCTCGACCCAGAAGGCACCCCCGCAGTGACCGCCACCCGCGTCCTCGTCCTCAACTCCGGCTCCTCGTCGGTGAAGTACCAGCTGCTCGACATGCGCGACAGCGGCCGTCTCGCCATGGGCCTCGTCGAGCGCATCGGCGAGGGCACTTCCCGGCTGAAGCACACGGCGCTCACCACGGGCGAGACCCGCGAGACGATCGGCCCCATCGCCGACCACGCCGCCGCGCTCAAGGCCGTCGCCGAGGAGCTGACCAAGGACGGCCTCGGCCTGGACTCCCCCGAGCTGGCCGCGATCGGCCACCGGGTGGTGCACGGCGGGCAGCAGTTCACCGCGCCCACGGTCATCGACGAGACCGTGCTCGCCGAGATCGAGCGGCTGATCCCGGTCGCCCCGCTGCACAACCCGGCGAACCTGATCGGTATCCGTACGGCCCAGGCGCTGCGCCCCGACCTGCCCCAGGTCGCCGTCTTCGACACCGCCTTCCACACGACGATGCCGGAGTCGGCGGCCCGCTACGCGATCGACGTGAAGACCGCCGACGAGTACCGCATCCGGCGCTACGGCTTCCACGGCACCTCGCACGCGTATGTGTCCCGGGCGACGGCCGAGCTCCTGGGCAGGGCCCCCGAGGACGTGAACGTCATCGTGCTGCACCTCGGCAACGGCGCGTCCGCCTCCGCCGTCCGGGGCGGCCGTTGCGTGGACACCTCGATGGGGCTCACGCCGCTGGAGGGACTGGTCATGGGCACGCGGTCGGGCGACGTGGACCCCGCGGTCATCTTCCATTTGATGCGCGTTGGCGGGATGTCCACGGACGAGATCGACACTTTGCTGAACAAGAAGAGCGGCCTGATCGGTCTGTGCGGCGACAACGACATGCGGGAGATCCGTCGCCGTGTCGACGAGGGTGACGAGCAGGCGCGGCTCGCCTTCGACATCTACATCCACCGCCTGAAGAAGTACATCGGCGCCTACTACGCGGTACTGGGCCGGGTGGACGCGATCGCCTTCACCGCCGGAGTGGGCGAGAACGCCGCTCCGGTGCGCGAGGCCGCGGTGGCCGGTCTGGAGGAACTCGGCCTGGCGGTCGACGCCGACCTGAACGCGGCTCGAGGGGACGGGCCCAGACTCGTCTCCCCCGAGGGCGCACGGGTCGCGGTCGCCGTGGTGCCGACCGACGAGGAACTGGAGATCGCCACGCAGACCTACGCACTCGTGGGCGCGTCCCACGACCTCATCTGAGCGGCACCACGCCACCTCGAACGGGGGGCAGGTGCCACCTCAGCTGAGCGGCAGCGCGCCCCTTTGTATCTTCCGCCAGACGGAATATTCCGTAGCGAAACAAACCGATAGGATCGCCCTATGCGCCGTTCGAAAATCGTCTGTACTCTCGGCCCCGCGGTCGACTCCCACGAGCAGCTCGTCGCGCTGATCGAAGCCGGCATGAACGTGGCCCGCTTCAACTTCAGCCACGGCACGCAGGCAGAGCACCAGAGCCGCTACGACCGGGTCCGGGCCGCCGCGGCCGAGACCGGCAGGGCCATCGGTGTCCTCGCCGACCTGCAGGGCCCGAAGATCCGTCTGGAGACCTTCGCCGAGGGACCCGTCGAGCTGGTGCGCGGTGACGAGTTCACCATCACCATCGAGGACGTGCCCGGCGACAAGCACATCTGCGGCACGACCTACAAGGGCCTGCCCGGTGACGTCTCCAAGGGCGACCCGATCCTCATCAACGACGGCAACGTCGAGCTGAAGGTCGTCGAGGTCGACGGTTCCCGCGTCAAGACGGTCGTCATCGAGGGCGGTGTGATCTCGGACCACAAGGGCATCAACCTGCCCGGCACGGCCGTGAACGTGCCGGCGCTGTCCGAGAAGGACGTCGAGGACCTGCGCTTCGCGCTGCGGATGGGCTGCGACATGGTCGCCCTGTCCTTCGTGCGTGACGCGGGCGACGTGAACGACGTGCACAAGGTGATGGACGAGGAGGGCCGCCGGGTCCCCGTCATCGCCAAGGTCGAGAAGCCGCAGGCGGTCGAGAACATGGAGGCCGTCGTCGCGGCGTTCGACGCCGTCATGGTGGCCCGTGGCGACCTGGCCGTCGAGTACCCGCTCGAGAAGGTCCCGATGGTGCAGAAGCGCCTCGTGGAGCTGTGCCGCCGCAACGCCAAGCCGGTGATCGTCGCGACCCAGATGATGGAGTCGATGATCACCAACTCCCGGCCGACCCGCGCCGAGGCCTCCGACGTCGCCAACGCGATCCTCGACGGCGCCGACGCGGTCATGCTCTCGGCCGAGTCGAGCGTGGGCGCGTACCCGATCGAGACGGTCAAGACGATGTCGAAGATCGTCGTGGCGGCGGAGGAAGAGCTCCTCTCCAAGGGTCTGCAGCCCCTGGTCCCCGGCAAGAAGCCGCGCACGCAGGGTGGTTCGGTCGCCCGTGCCGCCTGCGAGATCGCCGACTTCCTCGGTGGCAAGGGCCTGGTCGCCTTCACCAAGTCCGGTGACACCGCCCGCCGGCTCTCCCGCTATCGCGCGGCCCAGCCGATCCTGGCCTTCACCACCGACGAGGGCACCCGCAACCAGCTCGCGCTGAGCTGGGGCGTCGAGTCGCACGTCGTGCCGTTCGTGAAGAGCACCGACGAGATGGTCGACCTCGTCGACCACGAGCTCCAGAAGCTCAAGCGGTTCAACGACGGCGACATCGTCGTGATGACCGCCGGCTCGCCCCCCGGCGTCCCCGGCACCACCAACATGGTCCGGGTGCACCACCTGGGCGAGAGCGGTCGCACCGCCTGACCCGCGGCCCCCGTACGCCACTGAGGGCGCCTCCTGTGACAGGGGGCGCCCTCGGTGTTCGATGCTGCGCACAGACGGTTCCCGGCAGCTCGCCGGGCAACCGCGACTGTGGCCCGGCCCTCCGCGTGAGCGGAGGAACCGGGCCACAGTCCTGTGTGCGGCTCCCGAACGGGTCTTGGTCGCGACCGGCCGTCAGCCGGTCACGTACTGGTGCAGCCCGGGGATGGTCAGCGTGCCGCCGAACTGACCGGCCTGGACGACCTTCACCTTGGTGAAGTAGATCAGCGGTATGTTCAGCGGCGGCGGGTTGTCCGGGCTGAACGTGATCGGGATCAGGCCGAGCAGGTTGCCGGAGATGCTTTCGGTGTACATCACCGTCTTGCCGTCACGGATGGTGGACGTCGTACCGCTGCCGGCCTGCACGTGGTACGTCTTGCCGGACTGCTTGTCGTTCACCGTCTGGTGCAGGTCGCCGATGTCGGTGCCGTCGGAGATGACGTACTTCAGGACCTTCTTGACGGTGCCGTTGGCGGTCTTCACCTTCACGATGCCCTGGTAGTCCGCGCCCTTGAGGAGCAGCGAACTGGCGTTCAGGTACCAGGGGTCGTCGGGCAGGGTCACCGGGTTGTCGACGCCGCCCTCGGCATCGGTGGCGACCGGGCAGTCCGCCGCGTTGGTGGTGGAGCTCGCGGACGGGCTGGGCGAGGTGACCGCGCCGGTCGCGTCCTTGACCGCCTTGGTGGTGTCCTCGGCCGCCTTCGTCGCCGTGTCGGTCGCGTCCTTCACGGTGTTCTTGACCGTGTCGGCGACCTTGCCGGTGGTGTCCTTGAGCGTGCCGGACGTGGTCGTGTCGCCGGTGCCCTTGGTCGCGCTCGCCGAGGCGGACGCGGGGGCCGACGGCGTGGGGCTCGCGGTGGCGCTCGCCGTGGAGCCGCTGCCGCCGGTGAGGATGCCCGTGATCGCGTCGCCGATGGTGCCCAGCAGGTCGCCCCCGCTGCTCGCGGAGGCCGACGGGGTCGCCGTCGAAGCGCTGCCACCGCCACTGCTCTGCGCCGACTTGCTCGCGGACGGCGTCGGCGTGGACCCGGCCTTGCCGTCGGAACCTGAATCCGACGAAGAGGTCTTGTCCGGCGACGAGGGCGTGCTCGCCGAGGGGGTCGGATCCGGCTTGTCGGCGGACGCGGAGGCGCTCGGCGAGGAAGAGGAGGAGGCCGAAGCGGAGGGAGTCGGGCTGGCCGACGTGTCCTTGCCGTTCACAGCCTCGACGCACTTCTGGTACTCGTCGGCGGTCAGGCTCTTGGCGGGCGAGTGGTCGTCGGCCCGGGCGAGTGTCGGCGTGAACCCCATCCCCATGAGAACCGCGGTCGGCATCGCCGCGATGGCGACGGCCTTGCCCGCGGGCACGTGGAACCTGGTGAACAGCGGCTTCCTCGGGGCCGCGTGGCGCGGCCCGGTTCTCACCCGGGACTCGTCCACCTCGGTCCCGCGGGTCACCTCGTCAGCCGGCACTGTGCCTCCCGTTCGCCCCGTGAGCGGAGCTCATTCCTGACAGGTCCCTCGGCTCGCCCGACTCGTCGGCGACCGCGGGGCCCGCGCTGTCGGCACCGTGCTGGAGGCCCGTGGACTCCGGGCTCTGCGGCAGGTGCGGGGTATTCGGGGTGTTCGGGGTGGTGTCGGGGGCGCCCGGGGCGCCGCCCTCGCTCTTGTGCGCCGGCGCGCGCTGCTCCTCGCCGGGCTCTCCAGGAACCCAGGAGACCGCCATCGCACCGCCGGTCATGGCGAAGAGGAAGCCGATGAGGAAGCCACCGAGGTTGGACACCGGGATGGAGACCAGCGCGAGCAGGATCGCCGCGACCCCGGCGAAGGTCCGTACGTGCTTCTGGAACCAGAGACTGATGCCCAGGACCCAGAGCAGCACGCCGATGATCAGGGAGCCGGCGCCGGCGGTGGTGGACATCGCCAGCGTCAGATGGCCGATCTGAAGGTTCGCGTACGGGAAGTAGGCGATGGGGAAGCCGCCGAGCAGGATGAACAAGCCGGCCCAGAACGGGCGATCGCCCCTCCAGGTACGGAAGTTCCGCCGGAAGACTTGGAGATAGTGCTCGCTCTGCCCGGGTGACTCGGCGCTCATGGAAACGGCTCCCTGGAACGGCTTTACTGTGTGGCGTACGCGCTTGAGAAGTTCACGTACTGCTGGAAAAGGTGGGGCGGGCGGGGCAGCTGCCGGCTCCCCCGCCCGCCCCTGGAGTGCCTAGTAGCACTCCTTGACGCCCTTGGACAGCGACATCTTCAGGCCGCTGAGCTTGAACGTACCGGCGGTGGTCGCCCACGCCGTCTGCTTCACATCGGTAAGGTCGGCCGAATCGGCCTGCTGGGCGAATCCGTACGGGTTCGCCTGGTCACCCTTGGCAATGCCCGGACCCTTGCTGGCGTCCTTGGCCGCAACACCGATGTCGATGTTGTGGAACGTCGCGTCAGCCTGCAGGTCCTCGACGTCGATGTACAGGTTTTCGGCCTGGACCGGCGTGCCACCGCCGCCCGCCTTCAGGACCAGACTGACCGATCCGAGCAGCGGGATGTTCGGGGTGACCACGGACTGGCACATGTTGGTGATCGACGCGGACTTGAACGCCGAGACCGCGACGGGGTGAGCCGTCTTCTGGCCGTCGAGGGTGTACCCCGAGTCGATGGCTCCGTACTGCGAGAAGCCTTCTCCGTGGAGCGAGTCCGCCGTCACCTTGAACGACTGACCCGACACGCTGAACGACGCGGCGAGAGCGCCCTGCGCGAGGGCGACACCTATCGCTGCCGTGGCGGCCACGCTGGGCACCATCACGACCGCGAACCGCTTCCATCTGGTCCCGCCACGCACCTGGGACTCCATATTTCCTCCTTCTCGGACGTACATCTCCTGGCCCTGACTGACCCAATGTCGGCGGCTCAGCCGGGCAGGGATGGGAGAAGTGCTACGTCCTCGGGAAGGAGAGCGCCCGTACTCGTCGAGTGCCAACTGCGCCCGACATCACCGGCGATCACCCCCGAGCGACAACCACTGGTCGCGCCTGACACGCATCACGCACAACCTGCTGGACAGGCTCCGCCGAACGGCAGAGACCCCCCTGTCCAAGGGCCGGCGCCACTGCCGCCGCCCCTACTCGGTGGGGACCCAGAAAACCCCTTGACCCGATTGGCTGTCGGGGTAGGGGGAATGGACCGAGCGTCGCCGATCGTGGTGCATTCTGGCCGCCCGCACAAGGGGGTTCGTTACTGGCTAGTAACGGCCGGATAACCGAACAACGACCCGGCGGTATCGGTCGGCGACTCTGGGTGGCACCAAGGGTGACGCCAAAACAGTTGATCCTCGGACAGAATCCGACAGATCAACGCCCCAGACTTACTCCCAGTAACAGCGGCCGCGTTTACCAAGTTTTGGTAAAGCGCGGCCACCTGCCGCTCTCTCGGCAAATCTTTCACCTGGGCATCACACGCCCCGGCGTTTAGGAACAGGTCAGCACACCGGGCGGAGCCCGGTCCGGGAGCCGATCAGAACAGCGCCCGCGCCAGCGCCCGGCGCGCCGCGATCACCCGCGGATCGTCGCCGCCCACGACCTCGAAGAGCTCCAACAGCCTCAGCCGTACGGCATCCCGGTCGTCGCCCGCCGTGCGCTGCACCGTGTCGATGAGCCGCCCGAGCGCGTCTTCGACGTGCCCGCCCACCAGGTCGAGGTCCGCGGCCGCGATCTGCGCCGTCACGTCCTTGGGCTTCTCAGCGGCGTCCTTGCGCACCTGGAGCGGGTCGGCGCCCTGCACGCG
Source organism: Streptomyces diastatochromogenes (assembly GCA_001550305.1). Taxonomy (GTDB): domain Bacteria; phylum Actinomycetota; class Actinomycetes; order Streptomycetales; family Streptomycetaceae; genus Streptomyces; species Streptomyces mirabilis_D. The sequence continues at coordinate 13,137 of LRTP01000716.1, read as the reverse complement.
CTGCAGCAACTCGGCCTGCGCGAGGCCGAGCTTGGCCTCCGTGTTGCCGGGGTCGTCGCTCAGCACGTTCTTGTACGCCTGTACGGCACCGCCGAAGTCACCCGCGTCCAGGGCCTGCACAGCGGCCTCCAGGAGCGCGTCGTAGGGCCCTGCCGGTACCTCGTGCACCGCCGGGGCGCTGCCGGACTCGGCGTCGGGGTCGACCGTCAGGCCGGTCAGGCCGAAGCGCTGCTCGGCGACCTCGACGAGCTGGTCGAGGGTCCCGCGGATCTGCGCCTCTCCGGCCGCACCCTGGAAGAGCGGCAGTGCCTGCCCCGCCACGACGGCGAACACGGCCGGGATCCCCTGGATCCCGAACTGCTGCATCAACATCTGGTTGGCGTCGACGTCGATCTTGGCAAGGACGAAGCGTCCGTTGTACTCGACGGCCAGCCGTTCGAGTACCGGGCTCAACTGCTTGCAGGGCTCGCACCACTCGGCCCAGAAGTCGATGACGACCGGAACCTCGGTGGACCGCTGAAGGACATCTCGCTCGAATCCCGCCTCGTCGACATCGATGACGAGGCCGGCGGGAGACACGGCCCCGCCTCCGCCGCCCTCCCTGGCCGCTTCGGCGCGCGCCTGCTCCGCCTTCGCCTTGGCCTCCTGGGCCGCCTTCACCGCGGCGAGGTCGACGACTCCGCTCATGGACATGTTCCGTGGCTGCATGAGTACATCCTCCCCCTTCCTCGCGCACGTGTGAAAAGCGCTGTGAAAGCCGGGCCGCTTTACGACGCGACCCGACTCGATCCGTGCTGTCGGGCGCCGGGTCCCCACCTGGCGCCCATGGTTGTCGCCCGTCCACGAGTCACCGCGTACGAGCTTTCGCTACGGCTCGTAGCGTAACTGTCCCACCGCCCCCCTGTCCGCCATACCCCGGTGATCTCCCTCACGACTTCACACAACCGCCTGATTTGGCCGGCCGGGGCGGCGGATAAGGTCCTGACATGCAGAGTCGCGCCACCACCCCCCGCACGGGACGCCCGCGCAGCGCTGCCGCGGACGCCGCGATCCTGCAGGCGACGCGGGCGGCGCTGGTCGAACTGGGCTGGTCCAAACTGACGTTGGGGGACGTGGCGACGCGGGCCGGGGTCGCCAAGACGACCCTCTACCGTCGCTGGGCGGGCAAGAACGAGCTCGTGGTCGACGCGGTGGCCGTCCTCTTCGACGAACTGGAACTCCCCGACCGCGGGAGCCTGGCCGCCGACATCGAGGGCGTGGTGCTTCAGTTCGCGGCGCTCCTGAACCGGCCCGAGACCGCGACGGCCCTGATGGCGGTGGTGGCCGAGTCGACCCGCGACGAGCCGCTGCGCGAACGCATCCGCACGTCCATCGTCGACCGCCAGAAGCGGCTCGTCGTGGAGGGGCGGGCCCGGGCCACCGCGCGCGGCGAACTCCCTCCGGAGTCCGACCCCGAGGTCGCCGCGCGTACGGCGGACCTCATCTTCGACGTGGTCGCGGGGGCGGTGGTGCATCGCACACTGGTCAGCGCGGAGCCCGCGGACGAGGAGTGGGTCCGCGCGTTCACCCAGGTCCTCCTCCTGGGCCTGACAGGCACGCCTCCCACCCCCTGAGCAGCCTCGCCCCCAACTCACCCTCGAACGACGGGCGAGTCGGGATAGGTGGGGCGCGGTGAGTGGCCTCGCCATCGAACACCGGGCGGCCCGAGGCTCCTGGGGCGCGGGGAACTGCGCGGCCGGCCCCCACCCGCCCGCGGTCGAAGAAGGGTGCCCGGGATCCGGGGCGGAGTTCCAGGGGGTCAGAAGCCCGCCGGTTCCGTGTACACCCCCCACTCGTCCCGGAGCACGTCACAGATCTCGCCGAGCGTGGCCTCGGCCCGCACCGCCTCCAGCATGGGCACGATCATGTTCGACCCGTCCCGCGCGGCGGCGAGCATCGCGTCCAGCGAGGCCCGTACGCGCGCGTCGTCGCGCCCACCGCGCCGCACCCCCAACTCCCGTACCTGCTCCCGCTCCACTTCGTGACTGACGCGCAGGATCTCCAGATCCCCGGTCACGGACCCGTGATGGACGTTCACGCCCACCACCCGCTTGTCACCCTTCTCCAACGCCCGCTGGTACTGGAACGCCGACTCGGCGATCTCCCCGGTGAACCAGCCGTCCTCGATCCCCCGAAGGATGCCGGAGGTGATGGGACCGATCGGGTGCCGCCCGTCGGGATGCGCCCGCAGCCCCCGCTCCCTGATCTGCTCGAAGATCTTCTCCGCGTCGGCCTCGATCCGGTCGGTGAGCTGCTCGACGTACCAGGAACCGCCCAGCGGGTCGGCGACGTTGGCGACGCCCGTCTCCTCCATCAGCACCTGCTGCGTCCGCAGGGCGATCTCGGCGGCCTGCTCGGACGGCAGCGCGAGCGTCTCGTCCAGCGCGTTGGTGTGAAGGGAGTTCGTGCCGCCCAGAACGGCCGCGAGCGCCTCCACCGCCGTACGGACGACGTTGTTGTACGGCTGCTGCGCCGTCAGCGAGACACCCGCGGTCTGCGTGTGGAAGCGCAGCCACTGCGCCTTGTCCGACTTCGCCCCGTACACGTCCCGCATCCACCGCGCCCAGATCCGCCGCGCCGCCCGGAACTTGGCGATCTCCTCGAAGAAGTCGAGGTGCGCGTCGAAGAAGAAGGAGAGGCCGGGGGCGAAGACGTCCACGTCGAGGCCGCGCGAGAGCCCCAGCTCGACGTAGCCGAACCCGTCCGCCAGCGTGTACGCCAGCTCCTGCGCGGCCGTGGAGCCGGCCTCCCGGATGTGGTAGCCGGAGACGGACAGCGGCTTGTACGCGGGGATCTTCGCGGCGCAGTGCTCCATCAGGTCGCCGATGAGGCGCAGGTGCGGCTCGGGCTGGAAGAGCCATTCCTTCTGGGCGATGTACTCCTTGAAGATGTCGGTCTGGAGGGTGCCGTTCAGAACGGACGGGTCGATCCCCTGCCGTTCCGCCGCGACCAGGTACATGCAGAAGACGGGTACGGCCGGCCCGCTGATCGTCATCGACGTCGTGACGTCACCCAGCGGGATGTCCTTGAACAGGACCTCCATGTCGGCCGCCGAGTCGATCGCGACCCCGCAGTGGCCGACCTCGCCGAGGGAGCGCGGATCGTCGGAGTCGCGCCCCATGAGCGTCGGCATGTCGAAGGCGACCGACAGTCCGCCGCCGCCCGCGGCGAGGATCATCTTGTAGCGCTCGTTCGTCTGCTCCGCGTTCCCGAACCCGGCGAACTGGCGGATCGTCCACGTACGCCCTCGGTAGCCGGTCGGGTACAGGCCTCGGGTGAAGGGGTACTCGCCGGGCCAGCCGATCCGCTCGAAGCCGTCGTACCTGTCCCCCGGCCGTGGCCCGTACACCGGCTCCACCGGGTCCCCGGAGAGCGTGGTGAAGTCGGCCTCACGCTTGCGCGAGGTGTCGTACCGGGCCTGCCAGCGTCGGCGGCCCTCTTCGATGGCGTCAGCGTCCATGCTTCGAATTTACTAGGACGTCCTAGTAAATGTCGATGGGGAACCGCCACGGACCACTCCCGTGGCGGTAAGGGTTACGCCTTGGCGACCACGGGAGAGTCCTCCGCGATCTTCGACTCCAGCTCCTGGGTGACCTTCCGCTCCACGAAGAACGCGGCCGTCGGAATGGTGCCCGCGAGCAGCACCCACAGCTGCTTGCCGACCGGCCACTTCGCCTTGGCGCCCAGGTCGAAGGCGAAGACCAGGTAGACGACGTAGAGCCAGCCGTGCGCGATGGCGACGACGCGGGTGAAGTCCACGGCACCGTTCATGTCGAGCACGTACTTGGCGATCACACCGAGGGTCAGCAGGACCAGCAGCACACCGGTGACGTAGGCCATCACGCGGTAGCGGGTCAGCACGCTCTTCTTCATGGGGATGAGCGTAACGACCCCTTTTGCGCGATCTACGAGCACCCCCGCCCCGGCGCGCCTGCGTACCTCTGTTCCCCTGTCCTCCGTTCCCCTGTTCCCTGTTCCCCGTCTATTCCTCGTCGAAGTCGCTCGCGGCGATGCGCAGGGGCCGCAGCATCGCGAAGATCTCCGCGCACTCCTCGGAGTCGTAGGCCCCGAGCCCGAAGTCCATCGCCATCAGGTCGCGGGTCGCCGCGTCGCAGACCTCACGGCCCTTCTCGGTGATGGAGGCGAGCGTGCCGCGCCCGTCGTTGGGGTTGGGCCGCTTGTCGACGAGCCCGGACCTCACCAGCCGGTCCACGGTGTTCGTGACGGAGGTCGGGTGCACCATGAGGCGCTCGCCGATCTTGGACATCGGGAGCTCGCCGGCCTTGGAGAAGGTGAGCAGGACCAGTGCCTCGTAGCGCGCGAAGGTGAGCCCGTACGGCTTGACGACCGCGTCGACCTCGGCGAGCAGGATCTGGTGCGCGCGCATGATCGAGGTGATCGCGGCCATGGACGGCACGGATCCCCAGCGCTGCTTCCACAGTTCGTCGGCGCGGGCGATGGGATCGAAGGCAAGGCTGAGCGGCTTCGGCACGGCATAAGACCTTACCCGCCGGTCATATGCTGGTCAGCCCCGTCTCGCCTTTCGGTCCCGGACCCCTCCACGACGGGGGTCGCGGCCCCTTCCGTACGCCGCGCCTCCACCGCCAGCAGTACGCAGCAGACGGTGCCGAGCACCCCCGCGCCCGCGACGGTCGCCCGCACTCCGGCGAACTCCGCGGCCACCCCCGACAGCGCCATCCCCACCCCCTGGACGGTCATCAGACCGGCGGTGTTCAGCGTCATCGCCCGCCCTCGCAGCTCCTCGGGCACAGCCCGCACGAACCACTGGTCCAGGCCGAGCGAGTACGCGGATCCGGTGCCCGCGAGCAGCAGCAGGGCCAGCGACCAGCCGAGGTCCGGCCGCAGGACGTAGCCGACGTACGGCAGCAGCGTGACGCAGACGAGCGGGAGGGCGAGCCGGGTGCGGGTGGCGGGCCGCAGCCTCGAACCCGCGTACAGCTCCCCCGCGATCGTGCCGACCGGCAGGGCGCACATCAGCAGGCCGAGCCCGGCCGATCCGGCGCCGAGCCCGTCGGCGTAGGGCGCGGCCAGCGCCTCCGGCGCGACGGCGAACATCGGCGGCACCCAGAACAGCAGGAGCAGGGCCCGTACCCGCCGGTCGGCGAGGATCCGGCGGGTTCCGTGGAGCGAGTCCCGCACCAGCGCGCCGTCGTGGCGGGCCCGCGCGGGCCGTCGCCGGGTGCCGAAGCGCAGCAGCGCGGCGGAGGTCAGGAAGGTGCACACCGTGATGAGCAGCGCGCCGCGTGGTGACACGACGGTGAGCAGCACGCCGCCGAGCCCGAACCCGGCGAGCAGCGCGCCCTGCGAGACGATCCGCAGCAGCGAGCGGCCCAGTACGAACAGGTCGCCGTCGCCGAGGACGTCGGTCAGCGTCGCCGTGCGCGCCCCCTGGAAGAGCGGTGAGACGACGGCGAGCGAGCAGCGCATGGCCAGCAGTACGGCGATGGGCGCGCCCGGCACCACCATGACGGCCACGCAGCCCGCGCACACCAGGTCGCACACCACGAGGACCCGGCGGGCCGGGAAGCGGTCCGCGGCGCCGGCGAGGAGGGTGCCGCCGACGAGGTAGGGGAGGAAGCCGAGCGCGAACGTCAGGGCGCTCATCAGGGGCGAGCCCGTCAGGTCGTAGACCAGGACGGACAGGGCGAGCTCGCTGACCACGAGCCCGAGCAGCGAGAACGCGTGGGCGGCGAAGACGGCGCGGAACTCCCGTACGGCGAAGACTCGGCCGTAGCCCGTGGCTTCGGGCACGTTCGGTGGGGTGGGCGGCGTCGTCGTGGCCTTCGTCTCCGCCATCTCTGCTTCCGGCATGGGCACCAGCGTGCTCACCCGTCGGGTCGGCCCGTAGAGTTTCGGCTCCAGCCGAATCTTCAGGGGTGCCTTTCCTTGCCTTCCCTTCTGCACTTCGGGGAGGACGACCTCCTCAACTGCCGTTTCGCGGTGTCGCCCCTGTGGGAGACGCAGGAGGCGGTCCGCACGCTCAACCGTCCCGCGCGGCACGGCTACCACGCGCACTGGCTGCGCCGTATCCGCGCGGCAGCCGACGGACTCGACCTCGCACTGCTGTGGCTGCTGATGCCGCAGCGCGGCTACTGCCCCGACTGGCTCTGCCCGCCCCCGATCGGTCCTGCGGCCACCTTCGAGGAGGAGATCGCGGCGGTCCGCGCGGCCGACCCCGAGGCGGCCCGCGAGGAGGCCGCGAGGTCACTCGCGGACACTCCGGGCGCCCTCGAGTCGTCCCGCGGCCGGTCGCTGTTGAAGGATCCGACGCGCATGGTCCAGGAGCTGGCCGACCTGATGGAGACGGCCTGGCACGCGCTCGTCGAACCGGACTGGCCGCGGCTGCGCGCCCTGCTGGAGGCGGACATCGCGTTCCACTCGCGGCGGCTCGCGGAGGTCGGTCTGGGCGGGCTGCTGCCGGAGATCGACCGTCGGTTCGGCTGGCGCTCCCACACGCTGACCATCGAGTGGAAGGGCCGACACGAGCGGGACCTCGCGGGCCAGGGCCTGATTCTGGTGCCCAGCGTCTTCATCTGGCCGGAGGTGGTCAGTTCCTTCGATCCGCCCTGGCAGCCCACGCTCGCCTACCCCGCCCGCGGCATCGGCGGTCTGTGGGCCGAACCGACGGACCACACCCCCGACGCCCTCGTGCGACTCCTGGGACGGGGCAGGGCCACCGTCCTCACGGCCCTGGACGAACCCACCACCACGACGGCCCTCGCCCACCGCCTCCGCCTCGCCCCCTCGTCCGTCTCCGCCCACCTCACGGTCCTGCGCGCCGGAGGCCTGCTCACCTCACGCCGCTACGGCCACCAGGTGCTGTACGAACGCACTCCCCTGGGGATGGCGTTGGCGTCGGGTCCGGAGCAATAGGCCGCCCCGCGTCGCCCGGTCAGCCGCGCGTGGTGCGGCGCAGGTGGTGGCGGATGGCTCGTTGGGCGACCGGGCCGAGGGTGTCGAGGGCGGCGACCAGGGCGGCCAGTTGTTCCAGGGCGTCGAGGGCGGCCCGGGAACCCTCGGGGTCGACCCCCTCGTACAACTCGATGCCGACGAAGGACGCGGCGACGGCACGGGCCAGCCCGGCCGGATCGGCGAACTCGCCGAGCGGGGTCGGCGCGAGGACCCGGACCAGGACGCGCTCGATCTCGGTGATCCACAGATCGAGCCCCGCCGAGGTCGCGGGCGCCAGACGCGCATCCGTCTGCGCCCCGGCGAGGAGCTGCCCCAGGACGGCGACATGCCCCTCGGCCCGCTCCACCTCGTGCATCTCCCGCCCGAACGCCAGGAGTTCCGCCAGCGACCCGACCTCGGCGAGCCGTTCCCGGTAGTTCGCGACCCGCTGCTCCGCCCCGTGGCGGACCGCGGCCGACAGCAATTCGTCCACGGACCCGAAGTGGTAGAAGACGAGTGCCTGGTTGACCCCGGCGGTCGCCGCGATCGTACGGGCCGAGGCCTTCGCGATCCCCTGCTCGGTGAGCGTCCGCAGGGCGCCCTCCAGCAGTTTCGCCCGGGTCGCCTCGCTCACGCGCGCGCCTCCTCGCGGACGGGCCGCAGCCCGGGCCGCACCCCGCGGGTACGGACGTCGGTGTACGTCGCCCGGAAGCTGCCCTCGTAGCCGAAGAGCGGACCGAAGTGGCGGTTCACGACCCGGACCCGGATGTGGAAGCGGCCCGTGGAGTCGTCGAAGGACTCGCGTACCTCGGCGTCGGCGCCGATGAGTTCGGGGACGCGGACGTCCACCGGACCCTCCCGGAAGCGGTGTTCCCCGGAGCGGATCAGCAGGGAACCGTCGGGCTCGGCACGCAGGTGCAGGTCGCTGGCGAGGTGCTGATGCGTGCCGAGGTAGTCGAGGACGCGGTCGCCCTTCGGGCTCAGCACCATCTGGGCGTCGAAGCGGCGGGAGCGGCCGGGCAGGTCGAAGGTGCGCACGAAGCTCACCGTCTCACGGCCGAAGGTGTCGGCGTAGGGCACATTCTCGATCATGAAGGGGACGTTCCGGCCCGCACGCGGGACGAGGATGTTGCGGGTGCCGCCGAGGGCCAGGAACGGCTTCACGAAGCCCCTCCCGTGCCAGACGCGGTCCATGACGCCGTGGCCGGTGCACGCCTCGCCGCCGGCCAGGCCCACGGAGAAGCGTCGCCTCAGCTCGGGGTGGAGGCGGTCGAAGTCGGCGCCCATCGCGGTGCGGAAGATGGAGGGGGTCACCGCTGCTCCAGGGTGGCGAGGACGCGGGGCGCACGGGCCTGCGTGATCGGGGTGCGCAGGCAGCGGCGGGCGGCCGGGGTGCCGGGCAGCGGGGGCGCGAAGAGCGCCAGGAGGGCGGCGACAACCGCCAGTACGGGGGTCGAGTAGAGGGCGAGCGGCGCCAGCGGGCCCGCCGCGTCCACGAGCGCGCCGTACACCGTGCCCGAGCAGGCGGCCAGCAGGACGAAGCCGCGCACGGCGCACTCGAAGAGCCAGTGGCGCAGCGCCCGCTCCGGGGTGACGCCCCGCTCCAGCCAGATCCGCAGCCGGTCGAAGGACCAGGCCGTGGCCCAGCCGATGAGGGGGCGGAAGAGGAGCCGGTCGGCCACGGCTCCGAAGCGGCCCCAGCGCGGGCGGTAGTCGTACCCGGTGAGGAAGCGGACGCCGTCGGCGTCGGGGACGTAGCGCCAGTAGCCGCTGCCCTCGGCGAGGAGGGAAAGGGGGTGCGGGGAGGCGAAGCGCAGGGCGGAGGTGCGGGTGCCGTCGGGGCGCTCCTTCTCCCCGGCGCAGGCGCCCGTCCCGGCGACGGTCAGGAAGGGCAGCACCCGGGTGGCGTACCGGAAGCCCTGCGGCTCGCCCTCGACGCGCGGGAGGTAGTCGATGGAGGTGAACCTCAGGTCCCAGCGCTGGTGCTGCGCGGGGTCCTGCGTCCGTGCCCACAGGTCGTCGAGATCGCCTCGTACATGTGCCTCTACGTAGAGCCCCATTTACCGAACCCCCAGATCAGTGACCACTTTTGAGCGATCGCTCAATCGATCGTGCCTGAGATTACCGGGGTTTGAGCGATCGCTCAAACAATCGGGCGCGGAAAACCCCGGCCCACTGGACCGGGGTTTCGGGTCTTCCCGCCGGAGGCCTACGCGGACAGGTGCCGTTCCACCGTCTCCACTTTGGAGGTCAGACCGTCCGTCACACCGGGGCGGATGTCCGCCTTCAGGACGACGGAGACGCGGGGCGCCCGTGCCTCGACGGCGGCGACGGCGCGCTTGACCACGTCCATCACCTCGTCCCATTCCCCCTCGACGGAGGTGAACATGGCGTCGGTGCGGTTCGGCAGCCCCGATTCACGCACGACCCGGACGGCGTCGGCGACGTACTCCCCCACGTCCTCGCCGACACCCAGGGGCGTCACGGAGAAGGCGACGATCATGAGGACTCCACGACTCCCTCGCGGCGGGCACGGGAGGCGATGACCGCGTCCTCGCTCTCGCGCCGCAGCTTGCGCTCGGCGAAGAAACCGCCGGTGGGCAGCACGGAGAGGACGAAGTAGAGGGCCGCCGTCTTCTTGCTCCACTTGGTGCGGCTCCAGGCGTCCGCCCAGAAGATCACGTACAGGACGAAGAGGATCCCGTGGATGGAGCCCATGACGGGCACCCCGTTGAAGTCCGTGGTCCGCTTCAGCACCGAGCAGAGGAGCAGCAGCAGGAAGGAGACGGCCTCGGGGGCCGAGACCAGGCGGAGGCGGCGGAGGGCGGTGGCGGTCTTTATGTCCACGGGTCACCTTCGGTGGGAGATTCGCTTTCGGCGGGGAGCCGCTTTGTGAACGTAAGCACAAGCGTCGACCATTGTGGCACCCGAGCCGGGGCGCCCCCGCCCCGGGGTGCGGGGCGGGGATGTCCGCTTGGCCCCTAAGGGTCCGCTCAGGGGTGAGATCCACCCGTGGGCCCTGTCCGCGTTCGCGCCCTGCCGCTACCTTCACCACGTGGCGATGTTCCGACTTCAAGGCAGCAAGGTGCTGGCCGTCGACATGACCGGGGACGCCGTGAAGGCGAAGAACGGCTCGATGGTCGCGTACGACGGTCAGATGGCGTTCAAGAAGCTGAGCGGCGGTGGGGAGGGGATCCGCGGGATGGTGACCCGACGCATCACCGGTGAGCAGATGACGGTGATGGAGGTGAAGGGGCAAGGGACCTGCTGGTTCGCGGACCGGGCCTCCGAGATCAACCTGGTGAACCTCCAGGGGGACAAGCTGTACGTCGAGTCGAGCAACCTGCTCGCGACCGACGCGGGCCTGCGGACGGGTACGTCCTTCACGGGCCTCAGAGGCGCCTCCCAGGGCAACGGGTTGTTCACGACCACCGTCGAGGGCCACGGCCAGGCGGCGATCACGTCCGACGGCCCGGCGGTGGTGCTGCGGGTCAGCTCCCAGTACCCGCTGACGGTCGACCCGGGGGCGTACATCGCGCACCAGGGCAATGTCCGGCAGTCCTTCCAGGCCGGCGTGACCTTCCGCACGTTCCTGGGCGAGGGCGGCGGCGAGGCCTTCCAGATCCGCTTCGAGGGCGACGGACTGGTCTACGTTCAGCCCAGTGAGCGCAACACGATCGCGGGGGACCTGTGACATGCCGTTCCGCGAAGTGAACTCCAAGATGATCGAGGCGACGGTCCTGCCCGGCCAGCGCCTGTTCAGTCAGCGCGGCGCGATGCTCGCCTACAAGGGTGAGGTCTCCTTCACACCCAACGTCCAGGGCGGCCAGGGCGGGATCATGTCGATGATCGGCCGCCGGGTCGCCAACGAGGCCACCCCGCTGATGACCGTCGAGGGCAGCGGCACGGTCTTCTTCGGGCACGGCGGCCATCACATCCAGGTGATCAACCTCGCGGGCGACACCCTGTACGTCGAGGCGGACCGGCTGCTGGCCTTCGACGGCACCCTCCAGCAGGGCACGATGTTCCTCGGCTCGCAGGGCGGGGTCATGGGCATGGTCCGCGGCCAGGTGACGGGCCAGGGGCTCTTCACGACCACGCTCAAGGGGCACGGCGCGGTGGCCGTGATGGCCCACGGGGGCGTGATCGAGGTTCCCATCTCCCCCCAGCGCCCCATTCATGTCGACCCCCAGGCGTACGTGGCGCACCACGGCGACGTACGCAACAAGCTGTCCACGGCGCTCGGCTGGCGCGACATGGTGGGCCGCGGCTCGGGCGAGGCGTTCCAGCTGGAGCTGAGCGGCAGTGGTGCGGTGTACGTCCAGGCCTCGGAGGAGAAGCTGTGAGCGCGTACGGGACCCCGGGCGGCCCGGTGATCTACGACCCGATGACCCTGCCGGTCGACGACAACGTGAACAAGTACACCTTCTGCGTGGAGCTCAAGGGGAGCCAGTGGTTCCTGCAGAAGGGAAAGATGATCGCCTACTACGGGTCGATGGATTTCAACGGCATCGGGCACGGCCGACTGGACCGTCTCGTGCGCACATCTTTCCATTCGCCTCTGCACGCGAGCGACTGGGTGGTGGCGGAGGGCTCGGGCAAGATGCTCCTCGCCGACCGGGCCTTCGACGTGAATTCGTATGACTTGGACGAGGGCAACCTGACCATTCGCTCTGGCAACCTGCTCGCTTTTCAGCCAAGTCTCGCGCTCAAGCAATCGATCGTGCCGGGCTTTTTGACGCTGATCGGAACCGGCAAGTTCGTGGCGGCCTCTAACGGTCCGGTGGTGTTCATGGAGCCTCCCATCCGGGTGGATCCGCAAGCGCTTGTCGGCTGGGCCGACTGCCCGTCCCCGTGCCATCACTACGACCACGGGTACATGACAGGCCTCATGGGCGGTCTACGTGCACTGACAGGCCTCGGCGGGGCCTCTGGAGAGGAGCACCAGTTCGAGTTCGTAGGGGCCGGCACGGTCCTGCTGCAGTCCACGGAGGTCCTCATGGCCGAGCAGGCCACGGGGGCCGTTCCGCATGAGCCGGGCGTGCCCGGCGGTGGCGGGGTACCCGGTCACCAGGGGCAGCACGGTCAGCAAGCCGGCACACCGCGTCTTCCCGGACAGCTCGGGGACCTCCAGCGTCGCTTCGGTCTGTGAGCGGTAGTCTGCGGAGTGTGACGTCGAACGCGTGCGCGTAGTCACACCACCCTCACTAGTTCGCCTTTCAACATTTTAGGTAGACTTCATTCATGGAGACCGAGACGGCCACGCGCTGGCTGACCGATGCGGAGCAGTGCGCCTGGCGCACCCACCTGGAGGTCAACAGGCTGTTGACGTACCAGCTCGAAAGGGATCTGCAGCCGTTCGGGCTGACGATGAACGACTACGAGATCCTGGTGAACCTCTCCGAGTCGGAGGGCTTCCGGCTGCGGATGAGCGACCTCGCGGCCGCCACCCTTCAGTCCAAGAGCCGGCTCTCGCACCAGATCACCCGTATGGAGAACGCGGACCTGGTCCGGCGCGAGAACTGCGAGTCCGACCGCCGGGGACTGTTCGCCGTCCTCACCGAGCACGGCATGGAGACGATGAAGAAGGTCGCCCCGCACCACGTGGCGTCCGTGCGCAGGCACTTCATGGATCTGCTGTCCCCGGAGGCCCTGGAGGAGCTGCACAAGTCGTTGCGGCCGATCGCGGAGCATTTGCGGGGGCAGCGGGGCAAGCCGTAACGCTCCGCTCAGCGCGTGAGAGGCGGTGAGCCGTCCTACCCGTGATGGCTGCTGCGCTGCGCCTGCGGGCCGCTGTGCGACTGCGGGCCGTCCGGGGCTGGTCGCGCAGTTCCCCGCGCCCCTCTGGGGCGCGGGCCCGCCCGGCGCACGGAGAGGAGTCCCGCCGCCACCGCCACCGTCCCCGACAGGGCGAAGCACAGGCCCAGGGGTAGGTGGTCCACCAGAAGGCCTACTCCCGCGGTGCCGCTCGCGCTTCCGGCGTTCACCGCGGTGTTGACCCAGGCTCCGGCCTGGGTACGGCGGCCCGGCGGGGCCGCCTCGTCGGCGATCAGATACGACGTCGTGAGGGCCGGGGCGACGAAGAAACCGGCGCAGGCCACGGCGACGGTCAGGGTGCCGAGGCCGGGAGCGAGACCCGCGGCTGCCAGGGCGAGGCCCAGGCCGCCCGCCAGCAGCGGCAGCCGC
>LRTP01000715.1 GCA_001550305.1 Streptomyces diastatochromogenes | reverse complement strand
GCGGCCGCGGGCCTGTCGGCCGCCGGCTGCGCGGCGGGCGGCGACGACGGCGTCAGCGCCGACGGCACCGTGACCATCGAGATGTGGCACGGCCAGACCGACACCGGCAAGAAGGCCGTGGAATCCCTGGTCGCCTCCTTCATGCGCAGCCACCCCCGCATCCGGGTCGAGTTGGGCGGCGGAGTCCTCGCGGACGCGATGCTCCAGAAGGTGACGGCCGCCCTCGCCGCCGGCTCCTACCCGGACATCGCCTACATCTTCGGCTCCGACCTGGCGAGCGTCGCCCGCAGCCCGCAGGTCGTCGACCTCACCGACACGGTGCGGCACGCCCCCGCTCCCTGGACGAGCTACTGGGAACCGGCGCGCGAGGCCGTGACCGTCAACGGCCAGGTGCGCGCCGCGCCCGCGCTGTTGGACTCGCTCGCCGTGGTCTGCAACAAGAAGCTCTTCCGGCAGGCCGGCCTGCCGCTGCCCGAAGCGGGCTGGCGATGGGACGACTTCGTCGCCACCGCCAAGGCGCTCACCGACGCCGGCGGCGGCCGCTTCGGCACCGGCTGGCCCGGCGTCGGCGACGAGGACACCGTCTGGCGCCTGTGGCCCATGATCTGGGACCTCGGCGGGGACGTCGTCGCCGGCGACGGCAAGCACATCGGATTCGGCGACACCGGGACCCGCGCCCTGGAGGTGGTGGCCGCCCTGGCCCGCGACAAGAGCGTCTACGTCGACCCGAAGCCGGGCAGCGAGCAGATGTACCAGGTCTTCGAGTCCGGCCGCATGGGCATGGTCGTCACCGGTCCGTGGCAGTTGCCCGACATCCAGCAGGCGAAGATCGACTACCACGTCGTGCCGCTGCCCAGCTTCTCCGGTCGGCCGGTGACCATCAGCGGACCCGACACCTGGACCGTGTTCGACAACGGCGGCGCCCGCAAGCGGGCCGCCAAGACCTTCGTGAGCTGGCTCATACAGCCCGCACAGGACGTGCGCTGGGACATCGAGGCGGGCAGCCTGCCGCTCAGCCGCCGGACCCGCGATCTGCCCGCCTGGCAGCACAAGGAGAGCGGCACCGAGGGCCTGGGGGTGTTCACCAAGGCCCTCGACACGGCCCGGGTACGCCCCGTCCACGCCGCCTATCCGCAGATCTCGCAGGCTCTCGGACAGGCCGTCGTCGCCGTGCTGCTGGGGCGGAGCAGCCCCGCCGAGGCACTGCGCGCCTGCGCTGCCGACGCCAACGCCGCACTGCTCATCCCGCGCTGAGGAGCCCCCGTCATGTCGCGACTGCCCACCCCGATCACCATGTCCGGGCCACCGGACAGCCGGCGAGCCCTGCGCCGCAGACGAACCGGTGAGGCCGCCATGGCCTGGACGTTCGTCTCCCCCGCCGTCCTGATCATCATCGGCCTGAGCGTGGTACCCATCATCTGGTCGCTGCTGCTGTCCTTCCAGGCCGACGACCTCGTCACCCCCAGCCGTTGGGTGGGCCTGGACAACTACCGCGCCCTCGCCCAGGACCCGCACTTCAGCCAGGCTCTGCGCAACACCCTGCTGTACACCGCGCTGTACGTGCCCGCGAGCATGGCGGTGGGCCTGCTCCTCGCCCTCGCGCTCAACCGGCGCATCCGCTTCGTCGGGCTCTACCGCACCCTGTACTTCGTCCCGTTCGTGGTCTCCGCGACCGCCCAGGGCGTGCTGTTCTCCTTCATCCTGGACCCGGAGTTCGGCGCCGCCAACGCCGTACTGCACCACCTCGGCATCCCGTCCCAGGGCTTCCTCACCGACCCCTCCCAGGCACTTCCCGTACTTGTCGCGATCAGCCTGTGGAGCGGTACGGGCTTCTGCCTGGTGATCTACCTCGCGGCACTCCAGGACGTGCCGGCCTCGCTGATCGAGGCGGCCCGGCTGGACGGCGCCGGCCGCCTCCAGCTCCTGCGCCACGTCACGCTGCCCGCCCTCAGGCCCGTCACGGTCTTCCTGCTGCTGTGGCAGACCATCGAGTCCCTCCAGACGTTCGACCTCGTGTACGTCACCACCAAGGGCGGCCCTCTCGGCTCCACCACGGTGATCGTCTACTTCATCTGGCAGCAGGCCTTCCAGAACGCCACCGCCGGATACGGGGCCGCCTCCGCCTACGTCCTGGCCGTGGCCCTGGGCCTGATCGGCCTGATCTTCCAGTTCGTCCGCCGCCGCGTCCAGGGGGCCTCCGTATGACCACCGTCTCCGCCCCGCCCGGCGCCGCGCAGGCGGCCTCCTCCGCCCCCCGGCCCGACGCGCGACGACGGCACCCGCGACTGCCGTTCAGCCCCTGGCACCTGCTGCTCGCGCCGATGGCCCTGCTCTTCGCGGTACCGCTGATCTGGCTGGCGCTCAGCTCGGTCATGAGCAATGCGGAGATCAACCGCTTCCCGCCGGCGCTGTGGCCCTCCCACCTCGACCTGGGCGGCTACCGCTATGTGCTGGGCAACGCGATGTTCCCCCGCTGGTTCGCCAACTCGTTCGTCGTCAGCCTCGTCACGGTCACCGCGAACCTCGTGCTCGGCACCCTCGGCGGCTACGCGTTCGCCCGGATGCGGTTTGCCGGCTCCCGGCTGCTGCTGGGCCTGATGCTGGCCACGATGGCGATCCCGTTCCAACTGACGATGATCCCCACGTTCCTGGTGATGAGGCAGCTCGGCCTCATCGACACCCTCGGCGCGCTGATCGTGCCGTCCCTGGTCACGCCCTTCTCGGTGTTCCTCCTGCGCCAGTTCTTCCTCTCGCTGCCCCGCGAGCTGGAGGAAGCCGCCTGGATCGACGGCTGCTCACGGCTTCACATGCTGTGGCGGATCGTGCTGCCGCTGTCCCGGCCGGCCCTCAGCACGGTGGCCGTCCTGACGTTTCTGAGCACCTGGAACGACCTGACCTGGCCCCTGATCGCCATCAACCACGACACCCAGTACACGCTCCAGCTCGGCCTCACCACCTTCCAGGGACAACACCACACCCAGTGGGCCGCCGTGATGGCCGGGAACGTCATCACCGTGCTGCCGGTCCTGCTCGCCTTCCTCGGCGCGCAGAAGGCGTTCATCCAGTCCATCACCTCCACCGGTCTCAAGGGCTGACCCCGTTCGCCACCCGACACACCACTCAGTCAGGAACACCTCAATGCCGCACACCTTCGACCTGCTCGTCATCGGTGACGCCAACCCCGACGTCGTCGTCGGCCCGCTCGACGGCCCGCTCGCCTTCGGCCAGCGCGAACAGTTGGTGCCCACCGGCACCCTCACCGTCGGGGGATCCGGCGCGATCGTCGCCTGCGGGGCCGCACGCCTCGGCCTCAGGGTCGCCTTCGCCGGCCGGGTGGGCGACCACGACGCCGGCCGCTACATGCGCGACCGGATCGGCGCCCA
>LRTP01000714.1 GCA_001550305.1 Streptomyces diastatochromogenes | reverse complement strand
CCCGCCCCCACCGTCCCCGCCGCCCACTCCCTCCGCCTCTCTCCCTCTCCCTCCGCCTCTTCTCTTCCCTTCTCTTCCTCTTCCTCTTCTTTTTCCTCTCCCGTCCGTCCGGTGCGGGCCCCCGGGCCGGTACCGGCGGAACGACCCATCCGAAAGGCAGCCAACGGTGTCCGAAACCCTGACCCCCACCTCGACCGACTACTTCTCCGCGGTCCAGGCCGCCATCGCCGACGCCCTGGGCATCGACGAGGCCGAGGCCGTGCCCGAGGCGACCCTGCTCGGGCAGCTGGGTGCCGAGTCGATCGACCTGCTCGACATCCTCTTCCGTATCGAGCGCGCCACCAAGGTGAAGATCACCGTGGCCGACATCGCCGCCCTGCTGCAGGGCGGCATCCCCGACGAGGAGTTCGGCGACGAGAACGAGGTCGTCAACGACACCGGCCTCACCCACCTGGAGAAGGTCCTGCCGCAGTTCGACCGCAGCCAGCTCAGCGAACCGCTGACCGCCGAGGGCGTGCTGGGCCTGTTCACCGTGCAGAACCTCACCGACCTGCTGACCGAGCGGGCCGCGGCCCAGCACGCCGCCTGAACCCCGACCCCTCCCCCCGGGGGCCGGTGGCGGTGCGGGCCAACGGCGTCCCGCACCCCCGCCGCCCCTCCCGCCCGCGCGGGCCCCGGCCGGCCACCGCCCCCTCGTAGCAGAAACGGGAAGAGACAGATGAAGCTGAAGGACCGCACCGCCCTGGTCACCGGTGCCTCACGCGGCATCGGCCGGGCCATCGCCCTGGCCCTGGCCGAGCAGGGGGCGGCCGTCGCCGTCAACTACCGCTCCCGCCAGGAGGACGCCGCCGCGGTCGTCAAGGAGATCGAGACGGCGGGCGGCCGGGCCGCGGCCGTCGGCGCCGACGTCGCCGACCCGCAGCAGGCCGCCCGCCTGGTACAGGAGGCCACCCGCCTCCTGGGCCCCCTCGACATCCTCGTCAACAACGCGGGCACCAGCGACGACGGCCTCATCTACGACGCGCCGCCGGACGCCTGGCTGAACGTCATGAAGACCAACTTCGGCGGCGCCTGGCACTGCACCCACGCCGTCCTGGAACAGTTCATGGCCCGCGGCGACGCCACCATCGTCAACATCTCCTCCGCGATGGGCGAACGCGGCTGGATCGGCCAGGCCAACTACTCGGCCTCCAAGGGCGCGCTGAACTCCTTCACCCGCTGCGCCGCCGTCGAACTCGCCCGCTTCGGCATACGGGTCAACGCGGTCCTGGCCGGGTTCACCCCGACCGAACTCGTGGACGGCGTGCTGCAGCGCGACGGCGGCAAGAGCATCAAACGGCAGATCCCGCTGCGCCGGTTCGCCACCGCCGGCCAGGTCGCCGCGGCCGCGGTGTTCCTGGCCGGCCCCGACTCCGGCTACACCACCGGCGAACTGCTCTGCGTGGACGGCGGGTTCTCCGCCCAGCTGGGCATCGGCCGCCCGTAACGGACGCGTGAGGGAACGGGAGAAGAGACGACGATGCGATTCCATCTGATCGACCGGATCGAGACCTGCGCGCCCCGCGAGCACATCACCGCGCGCAAGGTCACCTCCGCCGAGGAGACCTACTGGCAGGACACCGGCGACGGGCCCGCGCTGCCCTTCGGGCTGGCCCTGGAAGCCCTGTGCCAGTCCGCCACCTGGCTGATCATGCTCTCCACCGACCACCGGCTGCGCGCCGCGCTGCTGGCGGTCGGCGAGGCCACCGCGCACCGCCCGGTGCGCCCCGGCGAGGTACTGCGCATGCACGCCACCGTCGAGTCGATGACCGAGGAGGCCGCCCTGCTGGACGGCACCGTCACCGTGGACGGCGAGAACGTCCTCGAGGCGAGCGGCATCCTGTGCGCGCTCATCGACGCCGAACGCCTCGACGACCCGGCCGCCACCCGGCGCATGGCGCACCAGCTGCAGGGCGGGGGGCCGGTGGCATGACCCGAGTAGCCATCACCGGCGTCGGCGCCGTCACCCCGCTGGGCAACGACGCCGGCACCACCTGGCAGGGCCTGGCCGCCGGCCGCAGCGGCGTCGGGCCGCTGACCACCTTCGACGCGGCCGGCTTCCCGGTGCGGATCGCCGCCCAGGTCAAGGACTTCGACCCGGCCGCGGCGATCCCGGCCCGCATCGGGCGCAAACACCTCTCCCGGGTGGGCCTGTTCGGTGTCGCGGCCGCCTGGGAGGCGCTGCGCTCCGCGCGGGCCGAGGACCTGGGGGAGGAGGTGTACGACCCCGGCGAGCGCGGGGTGGCGATGGGCGCGAGCGTCGGCCGCCCCGAGCTGCAGGCCCTCCTGGACGTCGGCCACCTGCGCGCCACCACCGGCCGCGCGGACGCGTTCTTGTGCCACCCGCCGGCCGTCACCCTCACCGACGACCAGAACGTGCCGCTCAGCGCGATGGCCCGGATGATGTCCGCGACCGGGCCGATGATCGGGATCTCCACCGCCTGCTCCGGCTCCGGGCACGCCATCGGGGAGGCCTACCGCGCCATCCAGGAGGGCGACGCCCGCCTGATGGTCGCCGGCGGCTACGACTCCCTGACCACCTGGCTCGACCTGCTCGGCTTCAGCCTGCTGGGCGCGCTGACCGACCGTCACAACGACGATCCCGAGCACGCCTCGCGGCCCTTCGACGCCGACCGCTCCGGCTTCGTGATCGGCGAGGGCGCCGTCGCCGTCGTCCTCGAGGACCTCGACGCCGCCCGCGAGCGCGGCGCGCCCGTTCTGGGCGAGGTCCTCGGCTACGGCTCCACCCTCAACGCCTGGCGCATCACCGACTCCCCGCCGGACGGCTCCGGCGCCGTCCAGGCCATGGAGGCGGCGATCGGCGAATCCGGGCTGGGCACCGCCGGCATCGACTACGTCGTCGCGCACGGCACCAGCACCCACGGCAACGACCAGTCCGAGACGGTCGCCATCAAGAAGGTCTTCGCCGACGACGCCCGCCGTCTGGTGGTCAGCGCCCCCAAGTCGATGGCCGGCCACCTCACCTCCGCCAGCCTGGGCCTGGGCGTGCTGGCCGCGCTCGGCGCGATCCGCCACTCCCTGGTCCCGCCCACCGTCAACCTCGAGCGGCCCGACCGCGGCCTGGACCTCGACTACGTGCCGCACACCGCCCGCCCGATGCCGGTGGCGGCGGCCCTGATCAACGCGTTCGCGTTCGGCGGCAGCAACACCAGCCTCGTCGTCGGCGCCCCGCGGGAGGACACATGACCACCACCGTCCCCACCGCGGGACCCACCCCCACCCCCGCCACCGCTTCTGTCTCCGGTGCGGGCTCCGCGACGGTCACGGCCGGCCCCGTTGCCGGCGCGGGTTCAACGACGGTCACGGCCGGCCCCGTTGCCGCCGCCGTGCCCGGCGGCGGCCCGGG
>LRTP01000713.1 GCA_001550305.1 Streptomyces diastatochromogenes | reverse complement strand
CCGGCGGTTCCGACGCGCGGCGCAGCAGGACGCCCCGGGCATGCCGGGTCCAGCCGGCAGCGGCCGCGTCCGTCCCGGTGGCCGAGGCCAGCTGTGAGGACCGGGAGAACACCGTCACCGCGTGCCGGCCGTCGTCGTCGGCACCGCCGACTGTCACCTGGAGGTCGACGGGCTCCTCGTCGGACAGCGGCAACGGCCGGTCCTGGGTCAGTTCCAGCAAGGTCTCGCAGCCGGCCTCGTCGCCCGCTCGGACCACCATCTCCACCACGGCCGCGCCGGGCACCACGGCCCGTCCGCCGACCCGGTGGTCCGCCAGCCAGGGAGCGGCCCGCCCGGAGAGCGTGCCGGTCAGCACGTGCCCGCCGGTCTCGGCGAGTGACAACGCGGACCTCAGCCAGGCATGGCCGGTCTCTTCCGCGCCCGGCACGGCGGCCGTCGTGCGCGCCACCGGCTCAAGCCACAGCCGGCGGGTCTGGAAGGCGTACGTCGGCAGGTCCGTCAACCGGGGCCGCCATTTCGCGAAGTACCCTTCGCCCAGGGGCAGTCCGCCTACATGTGCGGTGGCCAGCGCGTGGCTGAAGCGGTCCCAGCCGCCGTCGTCCCGCCGCAGCGACCCGACCGACAGGACATCTTCGATCCCCGCCGCCTCGGCGACCTGCTCGACGGAGGCCGCCAGCACAGGATGGGGGCTGATCTCGACGAACGCGCCGAATCCCGCTTCGAGCGCAGCCGTCACAGCCAGGTCGAACCGGACCGGTGCCCGCAGGTTGCGGTACCAGTAGTCGGCGCTGAGGTCCTCGGTGTCCAGCGCCGTGCCGGTGACCGCGGAGTAGAACGGTACGGTCGACGGACGCGGCGTGATGTCGGACAACACCGTGAGCACCTGCTCGCGGACCTCTTCGACCTGCGGTGAATGACTCGCGTAGTCCACCGGCACCATGCGGGCGCGGATGTCCACGGCCTCCAGGTCCGCGACGACCCGGCGCAGTTCGGCGCGCGGTCCGGCCACCACGGTGGCCCGCGGACCGTTGACGACGGCCGTCGAGAGATCCGAGCCGCGGCCGGCCAGGTACTGCTCGACCTCCTCGTGGGCCAGTGCCACCGACGCCATCGAGTAGTCGCCCGAGAGCCCGCCCAGGGTCCGGCTGCGCAGCGCCACCACCTTCGCCGCGTCCTGAAGGGACAACGCCCCGCAGACGCAGGCGGCGGCGATCTCCCCCTGGGAGTGGCCGATGACGGCGGCCGGCCGAATTCCGCAGGACTCCCACAGCGCCGCGAGCGAGACCATGACGGCGAACAGCGCCGGCTGCACGACCTCGGCCCGGTCCAGCGTCGGCGCGCCCGGAGCCTGGGCCAGCACGTCACGCAGCGACCAGTCGCAATGGGGTGCCAGGGCTTCCTCGCACTCCCGCAGTCGTCGGTCGAACACATCGGAAACGGCGGCCAGTTCGACGCCCATGCCGATCCACTGGGAGCCCTGCCCGGGGAAGACGAAGACCGCGGGCCGGCCGCTGTCGACGGCGTGCTCGGGCGGGCGCCCGGTGACCAGCGCGTCGTCCGTCTCGGACCGGCTCAACGCACGTAGGGCGCGCAGGAGGTCCGCGGCGGAGCCGCCGGTCACCACCGCCTGATGCTCGAACCGCGTGCGCCGCTCGGCGAGCGTGAAGCCCACGTCGGCGAGGCGCAGTCCCGGTCGGCGCTCCAGATGCGCCCCGAGCTTGGCCGCCTGCTCGCGCAGTGCCTCCGGCGTCCGTCCGGACACCACCCACGCGGTATGCGGCATGTCCTCGGTCGCCCCGGCGGACCGGGCGGCATCGGTGGCCGTGGCGAGTTCGTCGGGTGCCTGCTCGATGATGGCGTGGGCGTTGGTGCCGCTGACTCCGAACGACGAGACCGCGCCCCGCCGGGGCCGGCCTGTCACCGGCCATGCGGTGGCCTCGGTCGCCAACCGGATGCGTCCCGCCGCCCAGTCGAAGCGCCGGCTGGGGGTGCTGACGTGCAGCGTGGGCGGAACCATGGCGTGCTGGAGGGCCAGAACAGTCTTGATGACGCCGGTCGTACCGGCTGCGGCCAGCGTGTGGCCGATGTTGGACTTCGCCGATCCCAGCAGCAGCGGCCGGTCAGCGGGCCGGTCGCCGTAGACGGCCTGGAGCGCGGTGACCTCTATCGGGTCGCCCAGCGGGGTGCCCGTGCCATGCGCCTCGACGAAGTCGACCTCGTCGGGTCGCAGCCCGGCCTCGGCAAGGGTGCGCTGGATCACGCGTTGCTGAGCCTCACCGTTGGGGGCGGTCAGCGTGCGGCTCGGGCCGTCGTGATTGACGGCGCTGGCCGGCACCGTCGCCAGCACCGGCCAGCCACGCCGTCTGGCCTCCGAGAGCCGGGCCAGGAGCAGCATGCTCACGCCCTCGCCCCACCCGGTGCCGTCCGCGTCGTCGGAGAATGACTTGCATATGCCGTCCGGGGACAGCGCGCCCGCCTTGCTGAACTCGGTGAAGATGCCCGGCCGGGCGTGGAAGGTGGCGCCGCCGGCCAGTGCGAGGACCGTTTCGCCGGACCGCAGGGACTGGCAGGCCAGGTGCAGGGCGACCAGGGAACCGGAGCACGCGGTGTCCACGCTGACCGCCGGGCCGTGGGTGCCCAGCACGTACGACAACCGTCCGGCCAGCACACTGGGGGAGGTGCCGGTCAGTACGCGGCCCCTGAGGTGCGGGGGCACCTCGTCCCAGGCCGGCCCGTAGTCGTCGGTGCCGAAGTAGCCGAGGAAGACGCCGACGTCCTCCCCGCGCAGCGCGCGAGGACGGATCCCGGCCCTCTCGAACGCTTCCCATGCGGCGAGCAGCGCCACCCGCTGCTCCGGGGCCATAGCGGTGGCCTCTCGTTCCGCGATGCCGAAGAACTCGGGGTCGAACTCCGCGATGTCGGGGACGAAGCAGCCGGACTTCGTCACGCAGGTGCCGGCCGTGCTGCCCTGGGGGCGGAACATACGGTCGAAGTTCCACCCGCGGTCCTCGGGCATAGGCGAGGCGACCGACCGGCCCGCAGTCAGGAGCGTCCAGAAGTCCTCGGGGGAGTTCACGCCACCCGGTAAACGGCAGGACATGCTGACGATCACGACTGGGTCTACTGACTCTTCGCAGGTAACGCTGTTTTCGGACATGTGCACTTTTGTTACCACCTGGAAAAGGCCGCGAGCCGGCGCTGGTCAAAGGTCGATGACCTGGTAGAGACAGGCAAGAATTGGCCTGTTTATGACGTCGCCCGATGGGTATCGCGCGGCGACGGAGAAAGAGGGGGAGCGGCAGGAGGGGAGGTGAGCCCTTTCCAACCTCAGGTTGAGGCGTGGTGAAGGACGACGACGGCCTTCACGATGTTGGTGATCCGGTTGGTGCTGCAGCGGAGCTTGCGTAGCA
>LRTP01000712.1 GCA_001550305.1 Streptomyces diastatochromogenes | reverse complement strand
CCACGGGTGAGGCCGAGGCCGCGGCGGCTCAGGCCAAGGGTCTCGCGGCGGCCGAGGCGACCCGGGCGCAGGGTCTCGCGGAGGCGGAGACCATCAAGGCGCGGGCCGCGGCCCTCGCCGAGAACCAGGAGGCGGTGGTCGCCCAGCAGCTCGCCGAGAACTGGCCGGAGATCGTCCAGGCGGGCGCCAGCGCGTTCGGGAACGTCGACCACATGGTGCTGCTCAACGGCGCCGACGGTATGTCGGACCTGTTCGCCAAGGCGCTCACCATGGGCGGCACGGGACTCGGCCTCGCCCGTCAGCTGCTCTCGTCGATGAACCAGGACGGGACGGCCGGCAACGGCACGGGGAGCAACGGCGCCGCCGGGCTCAACGGGGCCGTGCCGCCGCGCACGGAGAAGGTGCCGGTGGAGGGGGACGGCAAGGCGTGATGCCGAAGGAGAGCGCCGGGGACTGATCCCGGCGGGGCGACGAGGGTGTTCCAGTCCCTCGTCGCCCGCTCCGCGTGGGCGGTTCGGCCCTCCGCCCCGACTGTTCGGCCTACTCGGCCGCGGCGCCGATCAGGCCGTCGAGCCAGGCCTGGTGGCCGTTGAGCATCGGGTTCGGCCGCTCGGTGGCCAGCGCGGCGGCGGGCCGACCGATCTGGGTCTCCTGGGTGAGGACGCGGACCCGGCCGCCGGGCAGGTCCTCCACGAGCCAGGCGTGCAGGACGTCGAGCCGCTCCTCGGGCGTACCGTGCTGCTTCGCCGTCCAGGACAGACGGCCCGGGGTGTCTTCGGCGGGCGCCTGGAACTCCACGACGTGCGCGTCGAGCGGCGGGAAGCCGAAGGTGCCGAAGCTGAAGTGGATGCCGTCCGTCAGCACGGGACCACCGCCCTGGGGAAAGCCGATGTCGGCGACGTTGTCGTAGTACGACTCCCACCGCGAGGTGTCGACGAGGTGGCGCCAGACGTCGGCGGCGCTCAGTCCCGCCACGACGACCTCGTTGGAGACGAAGTTGTCTCCGGTGCCCGGCAGGTAGCGCTCGGGCCAGGTGATCGCGTTCTGGGTGGTCATGGCTGGTCCCTTTCAGGGTGTACGGCGGGGGTGGCGACCATGCGGCGCTAGGCTCGGCCGCCATTCGTTGGCCAATAGGAGAGCCGATTCCTTCCATCGGTACTCCGATGGGAACCGGGGTTAGGCTGGTCGGCATGAAGAACGCGACGCCCGAGGAGACCGTGTCCCCCTCCGGCCGGGAGAGGATCACGCCGCACGTCGATCTGAACCTGCTGCGGACCTTCCTCGCCGTCTACCGCTCCGGCTCGTTCACCGGCGCGGCCCCGCTGCTCGGCCTCTCCCAGCCGACCGTGACCGCCCAGATCCGCACCCTGGAGCAGCAGACCGGACGCGAGCTGTTCACGCGCCTCCCGCGCGGCGTGGAACCCACGCCCCTCGCCCACGACCTGGCCGAGCAGGTGGCGGGCCCTCTCGACGCGCTCGCCGCCCTCGAAGGCCGCAGCGACGTACTCGGCGGACAGGCCGCGCCGGTGCACCTCGCCGGGCCTTCGGAGTTGTTGTGCACCCGGGTGCTGCCCGCGCTCGCGCCGCTCGTCGCCGAGGGCGTACAGCTGCGCGTCACACAGGGGTTGCCCGAACCCCTCATGGACGATCTGCGCGCGGGCCATCACGATCTGCTGATCGCGACCAGGCGGCCGCGCGGGCGCCTCGCGGCACTGCCGCTGGTGGACGAGGAGTACCTCCTGGTCGCCGCTCCGAGCTGGGCGCGGCACGGCGAGGGGCACCCGTCGGCCGAGGACATCTGCACCGCGGTCCGGGACGTCCCCCTGGTCACCTACGCCGAGGATCTGCCCATCGTGCGCCGGTACTGGCGCACCGTCTTCGGCAAACAGCTCGCGGCCCGGGCCGCGGTCACCGTGCCCAACCTGTACGCCGTCGTCTCCGCGGTCACCGCGGGTGCCGGCTACAGCGTGCTGCCCCGCTCCCTGTGCGAGGAGCACCTCGCCGACGGACGCCTCACTCTGCTCCACGAGCCGGTCGAACCGCCCCTCAACACCCTCTTCCTCGTCCAGCGGCCCGGCTCCGACGCCAACCCGGACGTCGTACGGGTCCGCGACCGCCTCCAACACGCGGCCCGGACCTGGTAGTCCACCATCTCGGCCACCCGCTCGGCGGGTTGGACGGGGCAGGCTCTAACGTGAGCCGCGTGACTGCCTTTACCGATGACACCGCCGAAGACGTTCCCGGCCGTTACGGCCCTTCCGCGACCACCGAGGCCGAACCCCGCGAGGTGGGCCGGGTGCGGACGCAGTACGCGCCCGCGCACGACGGCGACCCCGATCCCGGCGAGATCGTCTGGACATGGGTGCCGTTCGAGGAGAACGACGGGCGGGGCAAGGACCGTCCGGTGCTCGTCGTCGCCCGCGAGGACTCCGGCACGCTGCTCGCCGTCCAGTTGTCGAGCAAGCGGCACGACGGGGACCGGGAGTGGGTGCCGATCGGGAGCGGGCCCTGGGACCGGTCGGGGCGGGACTCGTGGGTGGATGTGGACCGGGTGCTGCGGCTGCACGAGGACGGGATGCGCCGGGAGGCCTGTGCGCTGGATCGGATGCGGTTCAATTCGGTCGTACGCCGCTTGCAGGAGCGGTACGGCTGGCGTTGAGGGCTCGTACGTGGGCGAACGCCTGCTCGAAGGAGCCTCGCGTCGTCTGATCCCTCGTGCGGTCCAGGACGCCGAACACGACATGGTCGAAAGCGCCCTCGAAGCGGCCGTCGACCAGCAGGTCGTGGAACGCGCCCGCCACCTGCGCCGGATCGTTCCGGAAGACGCCGCAGCCCCACGCGCCCAGCACCAGCCGGCGGCAGCCGTGGGCCGCGGCGGTCTCCAGGACGCGCTCGGCGCGTACGGCCAGGGCGGGTCCGAGTTCGGGCGCGCGCTCCGGGGCCGTGCGCAGGACGACTCCGGCGTTGGGAGCCGCGGCGGTCAGGAATCCGACCATGTACGGCTCGTCGAGCAGACCTCCGCGGTCATCGCGGAAGACGGGCACGGCGGGTGAGTGGATGACACGGTCCGTGTAGAACGGATCGCGGTGGGCGCGGTGGTGGTCGTAGAACTCCCGGGCCCGCAGCAGGCACGAGTACAGCGCGGAGGCCCGGCACAGGGCCTCCTCCTGGGCCTGCGCGCCGTTCAGGAAGCCGCCGCCCGGGTTGCGCGCGGAGGCGAAGTTCAGTACGGCCACCGGGTCGGCCGAGCGCCGCGCGTCCTTGCCCACGAGCCGTCGGGCGGCCTCCAGACTGCTCTCGCCCGTCACCTCGAACAGCGTGCTCTCGCGCGGTGCGCTCGCGGTGCCGGCGGCCGGTGCCCCGACCGGTCCGGGCCCGTACATGCGCGTTACCTCCTCCGCGGCCTCGACG
>LRTP01000711.1 GCA_001550305.1 Streptomyces diastatochromogenes | reverse complement strand
AGGAGGGCGCCGACCGGCTCGACCACCTCGTGGGCAACCTGCTCGACATGTCCCGCCTGCAGACGGGCACGGTCACCCCGCTGATCCGCGAGATCGACCTCGACGAGGTGGTCCCGATGGCGCTGGGCGGCGTACCGGAGGGCAGTGCCGAGCTGGACATCCCCGAGACGCTCCCCATGGTCGCCGTCGACCCCGGTCTGCTGGAGCGCGCGGTCGCCAACCTCGTCGAGAACGCCGTCAAGTACAGCCCCGTCGACGAACCGGTCCTGGTGTCCGCGAGCGCCATGGCGAACCGGGTGGAGGTACGGGTGGTGGACCGCGGCCCAGGCGTCCCCGACGAGGCCAAGGACCGCATCTTCGCGCCCTTCCAGCGCTACGGCGACGCTCCCCGCGGCGCAGGCGTCGGCCTCGGCCTCGCGGTCGCCCGCGGCTTCGCCGAGGCGATGGGCGGCACACTGAACGCCGAGGACACGCCTGGCGGCGGACTCACCATGGTGCTCACGGTCCGGGCGGTTCACCGCCTGCCCGACCTGGCCACGGCAACAGCAGAAAGGCAGGCTTCATGACCAGGGTGCTCGTGGTCGACGACGAGCCGCAGATCGTACGTGCCCTCGTGATCAACCTGAAGGCACGGCACTACGAGGTCGACGCGGCCGCCGACGGCGCCGGCGCGCTCCAGCTCGCCGCCGCCCGCCATCCCGATGTCGTCGTTCTCGACCTCGGGCTGCCCGACATGGACGGCGTAGAGGTGATCAAGGGGCTGCGCGGCTGGACCCGGGTGCCGATCCTGGTGCTCTCGGCCCGGCACTCCTCGGACGAGAAGGTCGAGGCGCTCGACGCGGGCGCCGACGACTACGTCACCAAGCCCTTCGGCATGGATGAACTGCTGGCCCGGCTGCGCGCCGCCGTGCGCCGCGCGGAGCCGACCGGGGGCGGCGAGGACGACGTGGTCGTCGACACCGAGGACTTCACGGTCGACCTGGCCGCCAAGAAGGTCAACCGGGAGGGACGGGACGTACGGCTCACCCCCACGGAGTGGCACCTGCTGGAGGTGCTGGTGCGCAACACCGGCCGCCTGGTCAGCCAGAAGCAGCTGCTCCAGGAGGTGTGGGGACCGTCGTACGGCACCGAGACGAACTACCTGCGGGTCTACATGGCGCAGCTGCGCCGCAAGCTGGAGGTGGACCCCTCGCATCCTCGGCACTTCATCACGGAGCCGGGGATGGGATACCGGTTCGAGAAGTAGTCCCCGGGGGAAGGGGTACAGAGCGGGTAGGGACACAGGAAGGGCACAGGCGCGCGGAAGAGCACTGGTGGGCGCACGCGTTCATCCGACGTCAGTGCTCCCCGGTACGCTTTCGGTATGAGTGCTGTTCCTCGTTCCGAAAAGCCGGCGGGCCGGTTCCGGCGCATGATCGACCGGCTGTCCTCGTCCCAGGAGGACCTGGAGTCCGAGGAGCTGCGCGAGGACTCCGAGACCGCGGGCTGTACCCGGATCGGTGACTGCCACGACCGACAGATCGTCACGGTTACTGGTACCTTGCGCACGGTCACTCTGCGTCCACGGGCCGGAGTCCCGGCCCTCGAGGCCGAGCTGTTCGACGGTTCGGCCGCCCTGGACGTGGTCTGGCTCGGCAGACGCTCCATCGTGGGCATAGAGCCGGGACGCAAGTTGATCGCCTCGGGCCGGATCTCGATGAGCCGGGGCCGTAGGGTGCTGTTCAATCCGAAGTACGAACTCAGACCCCTTGGACGGGAGTAGCCGGTGACGTCGCTCGACAAGCCGACCGAAGACGCCCAGGCCGCCCAGCAGGATGCGCGGGCGGTGACCGAGGCCGCACTCTTCGAGGCGTTCGGCGGCGTGCGGGGCATGGTCGAGACGGTGGTGCCCGGCCTGCTCTTCGTCACCATCTTCACGATCAACAAGAACCTGCACTGGTCGGCGATCGCCGCCCTCGGGGTGTCCCTGCTGCTGGTCGTGGTCCGCCTCGCGATGCGGGACACCGTCAAGCACGCCTTCAGCGGCGTCTTCGGCGTCGCCTTCGGCGTGGTGTTCGCGATGATGACGGGCAACGCCAAGGACTTCTATCTGCCGGGCATGCTCTACACGCTCGGCCTGGCCATCGCCTACATCGTCACGACCCTCGCGGGCGTGCCCCTGATCGGTCTGATCCTCGGCCCGGTGTTCAAGGAGAACCTCTCCTGGCGCACCCGCAACCCCGGCCGCAAGAAGGCGTACGCGAAGGCCAGTTGGGCCTGGGGCCTGATCCTGCTCGCCAAGTGCGCGATCCTCTTCCCGCTCTACTGGTGGGCCAACACGGCGCAACTGGGCTGGGTCCTGATCACGCTGAAGATCCCGCCCTTCCTCCTCGCCGTCTGGCTGACCTGGGTGTTCCTGGCCAAGGCCCCCGCCCCGATCGACGTGTTCGCCGAGATGGAGGCGGAGGAGCAGGCCGAGAAGGAGCGCAAGGCCGCCCTCGGGAACGAGTCCGGTGACGAGGCCACGGCCGGCCGTCACCGCCGCGACGCGTAGGGGTTTCCCGTACGACGTAGTCCCCGCACCACGTAGTACCCCGTACGACGTCGGGGGCGCCCGGAGATCTCCGGGCGCCCCCGACGTCGTATCGGAGCTGTCGGAGCCGACTAGCTCGTCGCGTCGTCGCGGCGGACCGAGAGCAGGTCCTCGAGCTGTTCCTCGCGGGCCTGGGCGGCGACGAAGAGAAGTTCGTCGCCCGCCTCCAGGGAGTCCTCCTGGGAGGGCGTGAGGACGCGGGTGCCGCGGATGATCGTGACCAGGGAGGTGTCCTCGGGCCACTCCACGTCGCCGACCTGCGTGCCGGCCAGGGCCGACTCCGGCGGGAGGGTCAGCTCGACCAGGTTCGCGTCGCCGTGGCTGAAGCGCAGCAGCCGGACCAGGTCGCCGACGCTCACGGCCTCCTCGACCAGGGCCGACATCAGACGCGGGGTGGAGACCGCCACGTCCACGCCCCAGGCCTCGTTGAACAGCCACTCGTTCTTCGGGTTGTTCACACGGGCGACGACGCGCGGGACGCCGTACTCGGTCTTCGCGAGCAGTGAGACGACCAGGTTGACCTTGTCGTCACCGGTGGCCGCGATGACCACGTTGCAGCGCTGCAGCGCCGCCTCGTCCAGCGAGGTGATCTCGCAGGCGTCGGCGAGCAGCCACTCCGCCTGCGGGACGCGCTCGACCGAGATGGCGGTCGGCGCCTTGTCGATCAGCAGAATCTCGTGCCCGTTCTCCAGGAGCTCGCCCGCGATGGAGCGACCGACGGCACCGGCACCGGCAATGGCGACCCTCATCAGTGACCGCTCTCCTCTTCGGGGCCCTCGGCGAACGACGCCTCGACCTTCTCGACGTCGTCCGTGCGCATCATCACGTGCACCAGGTCGCCCTCCTGCAGCACCGTCTGAGAGGTGGGCAGGATCGCCTCGCCCAGCCGCGTGAGGAAGGCCACACGCACCCCGGTCTCGTCCTGGAGGCGGCTGATCTTGTGGCCGACCCAGGCGGCGGAGGCGTGCACCTCGGCGAGCTGCACCCCGCCGGTGGGGTCGCGCCACAGCGGCTCGGCACCCGAGGGGAGCAGCCGCCGCAGCATCTGGTCGGCCGTCCAGCGGACGGTGGCGACGGTCGGGATGCCCAGGCGCTGGTAGACCTCGGCGCGGCGCGGGTCGTAGATGCGCGCCGCGACGTTCTCGATGCCGAACATCTCGCGGGCCACCCGGGCGGCGATGATGTTCGAGTTGTCACCGCTGGAGACGGCGGCGAAGGCGCCTGCCTCCTCGATGCCCGCCTCGCGCAGGGTGTCCTGGTCGAAGCCGACTCCGGTGACACGACGGCCACCGAAGCCGGAGCCCAGTCGTCGGAAGGCGGTGGGGTCCTGATCGATCACAGCGACCGTGTGCCCCTGTTGCTCCAGGGTCTGGGCCAGAGCGGAACCCACTCTTCCGCAGCCCATGATGACGATGTGCACGACCGTCCTTCCGAATGTAAATGGTTACGGCTCAGGCTAAACAGGGTCTCAGACCGCCGCCCAAGCTACACACGCGCGGTCGATCAGGGGCACCCCTTGTGCACGTTCGCCTGTGCGTTCTCGGGGATCAGTGGCGATTGAAGCTGCGCACGCTGAGAAGAGTCAGGATTCCGAGGCCGACGAGTCCCGCGGTGGCGCCGATGAGCTCAGCGGTCACGTGCATGGAACCTCCATAGTGGGATAAACAGGGGCTTTGTCATATAGGCATGCGGAAGTGCGAGGCCGCGGAATCCGCAACGGGGCCCCTCCCCGTTTTCACTCGGAGAGCAGATGTCGAGCGGCGGGTGGGCGACCCCCCGTTCGAGCGCTTACGATCCTCTGCGTGTCCAAACTGACCGACGTGCCCAAACGGATCTTGATCGGGCGCGCACTGCGCAGTGACCGGCTCGGGGAAACCCTGCTGCCGAAGCGCATCGCACTCCCCGTCTTCGCATCCGACCCGCTCTCCTCCGTGGCCTACGCACCTGGGGAAGTGCTTCTGGTCCTCTCCATCGCGGGCGTGTCGGCCTACCACTTCAGCCCCTGGATCGCGCTCGCGGTCGTCGTGCTGATGTTCACGGTGGTCGCTTCCTACCGGCAGAACGTGCACGCCTACCCCAGTGGTGGCGGCGACTACGAGGTGGCCAACACCAACCTCGGCCCTAGGGCCGGCCTCACCGTCGCCAGCGCGCTGCTCGTCGACTACGTCCTCACCGTCGCCGTGTCGATCTCGTCCGGCATCGAGAACCTCGGCTCCGCCATCCCCTTCGTGGTCGAGCACAAGGTGCTGTGCGCCGTCGTCGTCATCGTGCTGCTCACGCTGATGAACCTGCGCGGAGTCAAGGAGTCCGGAAAGCTCTTCGCGATTCCGACGTACGTCTTCGTCGCGGGCGTCTTCATCATGATCGCGTGGGGCGCCTTCCGCGGGCTCGTCCTGAACGACACCATGCGCGCGCCGACCGCCGACTACCACATCAAGGCCGAGCACCAGGGGCTCGCGGGCTTCGCGCTCGTCTTCCTGCTGCTGCGCGCCTTCTCCTCCGGCTGCGCGGCGCTCACCGGCGTCGAGGCGATCTCCAACGGTGTCCCCGCCT
The DNA here is from genome assembly GCA_001550305.1 of Streptomyces diastatochromogenes. Taxonomy (GTDB): domain Bacteria; phylum Actinomycetota; class Actinomycetes; order Streptomycetales; family Streptomycetaceae; genus Streptomyces; species Streptomyces mirabilis_D. The sequence continues at coordinate 24,030 of LRTP01000711.1, read as the reverse complement.
TCCGCAAGCCCAAGTCGAAGAACGCCGCGACGACGCTCGCGGCGATGGGCCTGCTGGCCGTCACCATGTTCTGCGGCATCATCGCCCTGGCCATGTCGACCAAGGTCCGGATGGCCGAGAACCCGGCCACCGACCTGATCCACAACGGCGTCCCGATCGGCTCCGGCTACGTCCAGAACCCGGTGATCTCACAGGTCGCCGAGGCGGTCTTCGGCAAGGGCAGCTTCCTGTTCATCGTGCTCGCCGCCGCCACCGCGCTGGTCCTGTTCCTCGCGGCCAACACCGCGTACAACGGCTTCCCGCTGCTCGGCTCGATCCTCGCCCAGGACCGCTATCTGCCGCGCCAGCTGCACACCCGCGGCGACCGCCTCGCCTTCTCGAACGGCATCGTCCTGCTCGCGGGCGCCGCCACCCTCCTGGTCGTCATCTACGGCGCCGACTCGACCCGGCTGATCCAGCTCTACATCGTCGGCGTCTTCGTCTCCTTCACGCTCAGCCAGACCGGCATGGTCCGGCACTGGAACCGCCACCTGCGCACCGAGAGGGACCCGGCCAAGCGCAGCCACATGATCCGCTCCCGCGCGATCAACGCCTTCGGCGCCTTCTTCACCGGCCTGGTGCTGGTCGTCGTCCTCGTCACCAAGTTCACGCACGGCGCCTGGGTCGCCCTGCTCGGCATGGTGATCTTCTACGCGACGATGAGCGCGATCCGTAAGCACTACGACCGCGTCGCCGAGGAGATCGCCGCACCCGAGGGCCCCTCCGACGACAGCGTCCGCCCCTCCCGCGTCCACTCGGTGGTCCTGATCTCCAAGATCCACCGTCCGACCCTGCGTGCCCTCGCCTACGCCAAGCTGATGCGCTCCGACACCCTCGAAGCGCTCAGCGTCAACGTCGACCCGGCCGAGACCAAGGCCCTGCGCGAGGAGTGGGAGCGGCGCGGCATCGACGTACCGCTGAAGGTCCTCGACTCGCCGTACCGCGAGATCACCCGCCCCGTCATCGAGTACGTGAAGGGCCTGCGCCGGGAGTCCCCGCGCGACGCGGTCTCGGTCATCATCCCCGAGTACGTGGTCGGCCACTGGTACGAGCATCTGCTGCACAACCAGAGCGCGCTGCGGCTCAAGGGCCGACTGCTGTTCACGCCCGGTGTGATGGTCACCTCGGTGCCCTACCAGCTGGAGTCCTCGGAGGTCGCGAGGAACCGGGCCCGCAAGCGGCAGGAGTGGAACGCGCCGGGTGCGGTGCGCCGGGGTCCGGCGGAGGAGCGCCCGAAGGAGTCCTCGAACACCAAGGGCTGACGGCCCTGCCACCGCAGGGGCCGACAGCTTTGTGGTGAGCGGCCGGGCAACGTCCACGTAGACTGGTGGGCTGTTGTCCGGCCGTTCGCGGTTCCGCGACCCCTTCCTCATCCCCTTTCGCATCTGGAGTCACCCCGCCATGCAGGCAGAACCGAAGAAATCGCTGGTGGGGGAGGAGTACGAGGTCGAGATCGGCCCCGTGGCCCATGGCGGGCACTGCATCGCCCGTACGGACGAGGGCCAGGTCCTCTTCGTCCGGCACGCCCTGCCCGGCGAGCGCGTCGTCGCGCGTGTCACGGAGGGCGAGGAGGGCGCGCGCTACCTGCGTGCGGACGCGGTGACGATCCTCTCGGCGTCCAAGGACCGTGTCGAAGCCCCCTGCCCCTACGCCGGCCCCGGCCGCTGCGGCGGCTGCGACTGGCAGCACGCCAAGCCGGGCGCGCAGCGCCGCCTCAAGGGGGAGGTCATCGCCGAGCAGTTGCAGCGGCTCGCGGGCCTCACGCCCGAGGAGGCGGGCTGGGACGGCACGGTGATGCCCGCCGAGGGCGACAAGCTGCCCGCCGGCGAGGTCCCGGCCTGGCGCACGCGCGTCCAGTACGCCGTGGACGCGGACGGCAACGCCGGACTGCGCCGCCACCGCTCGCACGAGGTCGAGCCCATCGAGCACTGCATGATCGCGGCGCCGGGCGTGAGTGAACTCGGCATCGAGGAGCGCGACTGGTCCGGCATGGCCTCGGTCGACGCGATCGCCGCCACCGGCTCCCAGGACCGCATGGTCATCCTGGAGCCCCGCCCCGGCGCCCGCCTGCCCCTCGTCGAACTCGACAAGCCCGTTTCCGTGATGCGCGTCGAGGAGCACGACGGTGGCATCCACCGCGTCCACGGCCGCGCGTTCGTGCGCGAGCGGGCCGACGGCCGTACGTACCGTGTCGGCAGCGGCGGCTTCTGGCAGGTCCACCCGATGGCGGCCGACACCCTGGTCAAGGCCGTCATGCAGGGCCTGATGCCGCGCAAGGGCGAGATGGCGCTCGACCTGTACTGCGGTGTCGGCCTCTTCGCGGGCGCCCTCGCGGACCGCCTCGGCGACAAGGGCGCGGTCCTCGGCATCGAGTCCGGCAAGCGCGCGGTCGAGGACGCCCGGCACAACCTCACCGCCTTCGACCGGGTCCGCATCGAACAGGGCAAGGTCGAGTCGGTCCTCCCGCGCACCGGCATCACCGAGGTCGACCTCATCGTCCTCGACCCGCCCCGCGCCGGCGCCGGCAAGAAGACGGTCGAGCACCTCTCCGCCCTGGGCGCCCGCCGCATCGCCTACGTCGCCTGCGACCCGGCGGCGCTCGCCCGCGACCTCGGGTACTTCCGCGACGGCGGGTACAAGGTGCGGACGCTGCGTGCGTTCGATCTCTTCCCGATGACGCATCATGTGGAGTGCGTGGCGATTCTTGAACCAGTCAAAGAGGGACTCTGACGCGTAAATAGATCCTGGCCAGGGTGGGTGTGGGTAGGGCTGTGTGCCCGGTGACCGTGCCCGCCGGGTGTCTGGGGCTGCCGGTCGGGCGGTGGCATCCCTCGGGTTGAGGTTGACGGTGTAGCCGAGCTGCCGCGACCACGTCCGTCCGGTCCTCGTCCTCCCCGCACGGGACGGTCCCGGTCATCGGCGGCCGGCTGGAGCTCGGCACCCGGCGGTCGATCTGCCTCGTCGACACCAATGAGGACGCCCCCGAGCGACATGTGTGCCTCGGCTTCGTCGGCTGACCGTCACCAGTTCCCGTAGTCCTCGACCAGGTTCGCGATGAGTGAGAGCAGCGCGTCGGCCCGGTGGCGGTCCTCGGGCTGGTCGCGCAGGGCCTCGTCGGCCGCGCGGAGGCGGGCCAGGGCGGTCGGTTCGCCGTCGTCCACGTCGAGAATCACCGGTTGGGTGACGAGGTCCAGGCATTCGCTGAGCAGCCGACGGGTGGCCGGGGACGGCGGGTTGGGGTCGGGGTCGGCGTACGCGGTGGTCAGGTACCGCGCGGGGTCGGTGAGGCTCCAGCCGACGACGCTGCCGTGCTGCACGAGGAGCGCCACGTCGGGGGCGATGCCGATGCGGGCCTCCAGCGGCTCGTCGAGGACTTCGAGATCGCGCAGACCCGTCAGCACGGCGTCCCCGGGAACGCGACACAGCACCGTGCACATCTCATGCCGGAAGTCCCGGACCTCGTCCGCGCGCAGCCCGCCCGGGCGCACCGTGGGCGTGAGGGGAAGGCGGGCGGCGTCCTCGGCGGAGGCGGACTCCTCCGGCAACTGGAACTCGGCCCCGACCAGTTGCCGGTCGGCCGGGTCGAACCGCAGGACGTCGGGCGCGTCCCACAGCCGTTGCCGGCTGCCGAAGGAGTCCACGAAGAACCCCTCACGTTCCTGCACGTCCGCGTAGCGCATGACGCGCACGGAGCCGCCGTCGAAGCGGGGGGTGATGTGCAGTGGATCGTCCGTCACCGTTGCGCGCCAGTCGCCGCCGATCGACAGTTTCATGGTCATTCCTGCCTCGTCTGATCCGCACTGCCGGAGCCAAGTAGCCACCCTTGGCAGGAATCCTGCCCTCCACGATGTCCTCGTGGGTCACTGGTGCACCGGGGTCCGTGGGTTTGCCGCCGAGCGCCACCACGCCGGAATCGCCCTTGATGCCCGACGGTCCGTACGCCGTGATGGCCTGGCCCTGGGTGGTGCCGGGCCCGTCGGTCACGACGACGTCCTCGCCCTGCCGGAACGTGAGTCTTCCGCCCGTGCGGCGCGGGAGCGAGGCCGAGGGGGTCCGGGGAGGTGTAGTGGCCGGTCTCCGGGTCGTAGTGGCGGAAGTAGTTGTAGTGGAGGCCGGTCTCGGGGTCGTAGTAATGGCCGGGGAACCGGAGGGGGTGTAGGCACTGCTGTCACGGGCCCAGGCCGTGGTGCCCCAGAGCGTGCTGCGGCTGCGCCACGCGATGTCGCCCGGCGCGTCGATCAGTTCGGTGGGGGTTCCGACGAGGTCGGTGGCGATGGCGAAGAACCGCCGGTCGATCTCTTCCTGGCGGACGTCGGCCGTGAGGATGCGCTCGGTCTGGGCGAGGGGGACGACGTCACGGTGGTCCCAGGTGAGGGCGACCGTGCCGGGGACGTCCGGCCGATTGCTCGTCTGTTCGCACAGGGTGAGGCCGTCCCAGGTGAAGCGGACCTCTTCCACCACGCTCTCGCCGTCGGGGGTGGTGGCGGACGTGAGGCGGTTTTCCGTGTCCCACGTGTAGCGCCAGGTGTCGAGCTTGCGGGAGAGGCGGGTCTTCTGCCGCAGGGTGACCCGGCCGAGACCGTCGTGTTCGAAGCGCACGTCTCCGGCCCGGGTGATGGTGGTGCCGGTGTAGGTGCGTGATCCGGCAGCCTCGCCGCCGGGGTGGCGGGTCGGCCAGGCCGCCGAGGTCTGGTTGCCGGTGTTGTCGCAGGCGTACCGCTCCGTCCAGTCGGGGGCGTGGACGGCGGTGACCCGGCCGATCGGGTCGAGGTCGAAGGTGCGGGTGCCCGACAGCTGGTCCGCCACGGAGATCAGGTGGCTGTCGGCGCGACAAGCGTAGGCGCCGTGTGGGAAGACGCCTACGACACCTTTCCGATGACGCATCACGTGGAGTGCGTGGCGATTCCGGAGCGTGCGGTCAGAACGGGCCCTGGAGCGTGCCCAGTCTGTCGGTCAGGCGCAGATTCTCGGAGTAGTCGACCGGGCAGGCGATCACGGAGACCGTGTCGTCGTCGAGGGCGCGGCGCAGCACGGGGAGCAGTTGGTCGGCGGACTCGATCGCGTAGCCGTGTGCGCCGAAGCTTTCGGCGTAGGCGACCAGGTTCGGGTTGGTGAACCGGGTGTGGCTGTGGCGGCCGAGTTCGAGTTCCATCTTCCAGGTGATCAGGCCGTATTCCTCGTCCACCAGGACGAGGACGACCAGCGGGACGCGTTCGCGGACGGCGGTCTCCAGTTCCTGCGAGTTCATCAGGAACGAGCCGTCGCCCATCATCGCCAGGACGCGTCGGTCGGGCCGGGCGAGCTTGGCGGCGATCGCGCCCGGCAGGGAGAACCCCATGGTGGACAGGCCGTTGGAGACCAGACAGGTGTCCGGTTCGTAGGCGGGGTAGAGGCGGGCCATCCACATCTTTCCGGCGCCGGTGTCGGCGAGCACGATGTCGTGGCGGTCCAGCGCGGTGCGGACATCGGTGACCACGCGCTGCGGCACCAGGGGGAACGCGTCACTGTCGCGTCCGTACTGGAGTTCCTCGTCGAGGAGCGTACGGATCTTCTCGCTGTTTCCCGAGTCGAAGGTGAGCCCCTCGGGCAGCGCTGCCGCCAGTGCGTCCAGCGCCTGTGAGGGGTCCCCTTTGACGCCCACTGCCACCGGGTAGTGGGCGTCCACCTCGGCGGGGAAGCGGTGCACGTGAAGGATCCGCTTGTCGCCGTTCGGGTTGATCTTGACCGGGTCGAACTCCTGGATCTCGTAGCCCACGCAGATCAGTACGTCGGCCGCGTCGAAGCCGAAGTTGCCGTAGTCGTGGCGCATGAAGCCGATCGCGCCGAGAGCGTTCGGGTGATCGTCGGGGAAGACGCCCTTGCCGTGGAACGTGGTCGCGACCGGGATGTTCAGCCCCTCGGCGAACCGCACCAGGGCGGCCGAGGCCCCGGCTCTGGCGGCACCGTGGCCCGCCAGCACGACGGGATGCCGTGCCGTGGTGAGCACCTCGACCGCCCGCGCGATCTGGGAGGAGGACGGCGCGTCGGCGCGCACCGCGTCGATCTGCAGGGGTGCCAGCGGCTCGGTCGGGCGCGCTGCTTCGATGTCCTCCGGCACGGCCAGGAACACGGCGCCGGGACGCTCGCTCTGCGCGGTCTTGAATGCCTTGCGTGTCATCTCCGGCACCGCGTCCGGACACTCGATCTGGGCCGCCCACTGGGTGACGGGAGCGAACATCGACACGAGGTCGATGACCTGGTGCGACTCCTTGTGGGTGCGGCGCAGCGACCCCTGCGCGGCCAGGGCCACCATCGGCGCGCTGTTGGTCGTGGCGTCGGCGGTGCCGAGCAGCAGATTGATCGCGCCGGGCCCCAGCGTGGCCGAGCACACCCCGGCCCGGCCGGTCAGCCGCCCGTAGATCTCCGCCATGAACGAGGCGGCCTGCTCGTGGCGCACCAGGACGTACCGGATCCCGGAGCCGTTCAGGGCGTCGACGAAGCGGATGTTCTCCTCACCGGGAATCCCGAAGACGTACTCCACGCCCTCGGCCCGCAGACAACGCACCAACAGGTGCGCGACGTCCTCCACCGCTGCCGTGTTCCGCGACCCGGTCGCGTCCTCGCTGCCCATGGGACGAACGTAGGCACGCCCGCCTGCCCCGGCCACTCGTCAGTCGCCGGCGGGGCCATTCGGAGGCGTTGTGGTGGCGCCCGTCGTGGTCGGCCCGCACGCTGGATCCAGTTGTGGACGTGCCGTCGTGCGCCGTGCGGGGGCAGGGCTCTGGGAGGACCGTGTGACCGCTTCGTCGCCCGCCACCGACGCACCGCCGGCCCGGTACGACGACCTGCGTGCCCTGGTGATCAACTGCACCCTCAAGCGCTCGCCGGAGACGAGCAACACCCAGGGGCTGATCGACCGCAGCGTCGGCGTCATGGACGCGCAGGGAGTGCACGTCGACGTCGTCCGGGCGGTGGACCACGACATCGCCACCGGTGTGTGGCCCGACATGACGGAGCACGGCTGGGAGACGGACGCCTGGCCGGGCCTCTACCGGCAGGTGCTGGCGGCCGACATCCTCGTGCTGGCCGGCCCCATCTGGCTGGGCGACAACAGTTCCGTGATGAAGCAGGTGATCGAACGCCTCTACTCCTGCTCCAGCCTGCTCAACGAGGCCGGACAGTACGCCTATTACGGCCGCGTCGGCGGCTGCCTGATCACCGGCAACGAGGACGGGGTCAAGCACTGCGCCATGAACGTCCTCTACAGCCTGCAGCACCTGGGATACACCATCCCTCCCCAGGCGGACGCCGGATGGATCGGCGAGGCGGGTCCCGGCCCCTCGTATCTCGACCCCGGATCGGGCGGCCCGGAGAACGACTTCACCAACCGCAACACCGCCTTCATGACCTGGAACCTGCTGCACCTGGCCCGGGCGTTGAAGGACCTCGGTGGCATTCCCGCATACGGCAACCAGCGCACCGCGTGGGACGCCGGCTGTCACCGCGACTACGAGAACCCCGAACACCGCTGAGCCGGCCGGGTCACAGGCTCTGGGCGGGCCAGTTCAGCAGTCGGGCGCCGATGACCGCCGTCTGGAGCATGTAGCGGTGGGCCGGGTCGGCGGGGTTGGCGCCCGTGAGTTTGTGGATGCGTTCCAGGCGGTAGGTCAGGGCGCGCACGCTCAGGGAGAGACGGCGGGCCGCTTCGGCCGCCACGCAGCCGCAGTCGAAGTACGCGGTGAGGGTGTCCAGGAGGACCTGGGCGCCGCCGCGGGCGGTGGTGAGCGGGCCGAGGGCGTCGAGGACGAGGTCGGCCATGGCCTGGCGGTCCCGGGTGAGGACGGGGTAGACGAGCAGGTCGGCGGCGCGCAGTACCGGGTCGTCGAGTTCGAGGCGTTCGGCGAGTTCGAGGGTGTTCAGCGCCTCTTCGTAGGACTGGACGACCCCGCCGGGGCCGGGCTGGGGGCGGCCGATGGCGATGCGTCCGCCGTCCGTGGCCGCGTACGCCCGCTTGGCGAAGTAGGTGAGGACGTCGTCCTGGTCGCCCGGCGCGACGCACAGCATCCGGCCGTCCTTGGTGGTGAGCAGGATGTTGCGGTCGCCGAAGCGCGCGATGAGGGCCTGTTCCACCTGTCGTGGCACTACAGCGCCCTCGTCGTAGGCGGTCGTGCCCTGCGCGACGGCGACGGCGTGCGCGTGGGAGAGGCGCAGGCCGAAGCGCTCGGCACGCTCGGCAAGGCGCCCCAGGTCGCTGCGGCCGTAGAGGAGGTCGTCGATGAACTCGCGGCGCGCCGCCTCCTCTTTCCGTACGGCGAGGAGCTGTGCCCGTTCGTAGCCCTCGGCGAAGGCGTCGATGACCTGCTGGATCGCGGCAAGTGTGCTGTCGGCCGAACCGGGCGTCGTGGGCCAGGCGGCGCGGGCCGCGGACAGGTGGGCGCTGACGAGGGCGCGCAGGCCGTGGCCGGCGTTGGCGGCCCGCTCGCCAAGGGCGCGGCGTGACTCGATCTCGTCGCGGGTGAGGCGCCGACCGGTGGCCGAGGCCTCCGCCAGGAGCAGGGCATAGCCGCTCAGATAGTCCTCGGGTATGTCGTGCCCCGTCACGTCGTCCCCCGGTTTCTTGACGGCCCGGTGACGACTTCTTAGCGGCGACCGGCATGCAGACCCTAGTGAACACTGCCGGGAACCGGCAATGCGCTGGTCGGTACCTGACATGCACGATGAGCGCAGGGGAGCACGGCGGATGGTCTCGGTGCCGGACGCCTGGCGGTGTCCGGCACCGACAGCCGGAGGGGAGCCGTGCGCCACCGGAACAGGCAGGCAGCACAACACGACGAGCGGGGGTGGGGGCATGTGGTCGTTTCTCGTGGCTGTCAGCGGTTTTCCCACCATCCTGTTCACGGCCGCGCTCGTCGTGGTCGTCGGCTTCTGGCTGCTGGTCGCCGTAGGAGCGGCGGAGTCGCACGGCTTCGACGGCCATGTGCACTTCGACGCCTGGGGCATGGGCGGGGTCCCGGTCACGGTCGTCTTCTCCCTGGTGACCGCGATCGGCTGGTTCCTGAGTCTGAGCGCGACCGTCCTGCTCGATCCCCTCGCGTCCTCCGGGATGGTCCGCGGGTCGGCCGGGCTGGTGGTCCTGGCGGGGGCACTGCTGATCGCCTGGCGTGTGACCCGCCTGCTCGTACGGCCGTTGCGCCACCTCTTCCCCGATGAACCGGGGCCGTCCCGGCTGGACTTCGTGGGACTCACCTGCACCATCCGCACGGGGCGGGTGGACGCCGGGTTCGGGCAGGCCGAGGTCGCGGCGAAGGACGGCTCCACGGCGGTGGTGCAGGTGCGCCAGACCGCGGACGAGGTCCTCACCAGCGGTAGTACCGGCCTGTTGTACGCCTACGACGAGGTCGGCGAGTTCTTCTGGGTCGCGCCGTACGACACGGCGCTCGACCCGCGGGGCCACGGCACCTGAGTCGCCCGCGCCCGCTTCGCGCCGCACCTTCGCACCCGCTTGAAGTTCCTTACGCCTCAAGGACGTTTGCCATGGATGTCATCTTCCTGGGCATCGGCGTGCTCGTCGCCGTTGTCCTCCTCATCGCCATCACCATGCTGTTGGTGGTCGGCCGGCTGTTCCGCAAGGTGGAGCAGGGGCGGGCGCTGATCATCTCCAAGACGAAGAAGGTGGATGTCACCTTCACCGGCGCCGTGGTGCTGCCGGTGCTGCACAAGGCCGAGTACATGGACATCTCGGTGAAGACCATCGAGATCCGCCGCACCGGCCGCGAGGGTCTGATCTGCCAGGACAACATCCGCGCCGACATCCACATCAGCTTCTTCGTAAGGGTCAACAAGACGGTCGAGGACGTCATCAAGGTCGCGCAGGCCATCGGCACCGAGACCGCGAGCGACGCGGCGGCGATCCAGGACTTCTTCGCGGCGAAGTTCTCCGAGGCCCTCAAGACGGTCGGCAAGCAGCTGGACTTCGTCGACCTGTACACCAAGCGCGAGGAGTTCCGGGACCGGATCATCCAGGTCATCGGCACCGACCTCAACGGCTACCACCTCGACGACGCGGCCATCGACTTCCTCGAGCAGACGCCGATGACGCAGCTCGACAACCAGAACATCCTCGATGCCCAGGGCATCCGCAAGATCACCGAACTGACGGCGATCGAGCACGTCCGCACCAACGAGTTCCAGCGCACCGAGCAGAAGGAGATCACCCGGCAGAACGTCGACGCCCGGGAGACCATCCTGGAGCTGGAGCGCCGGCAGGCCGAGGCCGAGATCAAGCAGCGGCGCGAGGTCGAGACCCTCCGCGCCCGCGAGGAGGCCGCGACCGCGAAGGTGCAGGAGGAGGAACGGCTCGGCTCGCAGGGCGCGTTCATCCGCACCGAGGAGCAGCTCGGCATCCAGCGCGAGAACCAGGCCCGCGAGATCGCCGTCGCGCAGAAGAACCGTGAGCGGGTCATCGCCGTCGAGAACGAGCGCATCGAGAAGGACCGGCTGCTGGAGGTCATCGCCCGGGAACGGGAGACGGGCCTGACGCGTATCGCCGCCGACAAGGAGGTCGAGGCCGAGAGGCGGGAGATCGCCGAGGTCATCCGGGAGCGGGTCGCGGTGGACCGTACGGTCGCCGAGCAGGAGGAGTCCATCAAGAAGCTGCGGGCCGTGGAGGAAGCCGAGCGCGGACGGCAGACCGTGATCATCGCCGCCGAGGCACAGGCCCAGGAGAAGCTGGTCAAGGACATCAAGGCGGCCGAGGCTGCGGAGACCGCGGCCAAGCACCGCGCCGCAGAGCAACTGACGCTTGCCGAAGCCCGGTTGAAGTCGGCCGACCTCGACGCGCGGGCCAAGCTGCGGCTCGCCGAGGGCATCCAGGCCGAGTCCGCCGCCGCGGGCCTCGCCGATGTGCAGGTCCGCGACAAGGCGGCCGAGGTCACCGAGAAGGCCGGCCGTGCCGAAGCCGTGGCCACCGAGGCGCGGCTGCGTGCCGAGGCCGAGGGCTCGCGGGCCAAAGCGCTCGCCGAGGCCACCGGTATCGGCGAGAAGCTCAAGGCCGAGGCGGAGGGCCTCAGTCAGAAGGCCGTCGCGATGGCGGCGCTGGACGACGCGTCCCGTGGCCACGAGGAGTACCGGCTGCGGATCCAGGCGGAGAAGGAGATCCGGCTGGCCGGACTCGAAGTCCAGCGGCAGGTCGCCGAGGCGCAGGCCACGGTGCTCGCCACCGGACTGGAGAACGCCGACATCAACATCGTCGGCGGCGAGTCGGTCTTCTTCGACCGCCTCGTCTCCTCGATCGCACTCGGCAAGGGCGTGGACGGTTTCATGCGGCACTCCGAGACCGCGCAGGCGCTGGCGAAGCCGTGGCTGGACGGCACGTCGAGCTTCACCGACGACCTGAGCCGCATCCTCGGCTCGGTGTCCACGGCCGACGTGCAGAACCTGACGGTCTCCGCGCTGCTGACGAAGCTGATGAAGACGGGCGGTGCCGGCGCCGGGCAGGTGCAGCAACTGCTCGACAAGGCAGGTGAGCTGGGGCTCTCCGACCTGCCACTCGCCGCCCTGAACGGCAGCGTCAGAGCCTGACCGCCAAGCCGGGTCCGGAGCCGCCGAACAGGGGACGGCGGCTCCGGACCTCATGTACCGCCTTCCTGAGAGGGATCCCATGACCACCGGCCTGGACACCGGTACGTACGACGTGCTGCGCGACCGGCTCGCCGCGCAGGCAGGCGAACTCGCGCGGCGCGCCGAGGCGCTCAACACCCGCCGCACCGAGCGGTTCGGCTCGACCCGGCTGGAGCTCACCGGCACCGAACGCATCCGCACCGAGCACCACTGCGTGCCCCGCGACATCGTCTCCGTCGGTGACGTCCTGCTCTTCGGATACGACGCCTTCCTCGGCCTCAAGCCGGAGACGACGGTGGGCGACGTCCTCGCGCTGTACGACCGAGACCTGAACCGGCTGCCCGAGGACGCCGTCCCCGGTCTGCTCGACGACCCCGCCTTCGTACGGGAACTCGTCGCTCTGTACCGCTACTACCGTGCGACGCACCTCCTCCAACTGCGGCACGTGGAAGGCAAGTTGCTGGCCGTCTTCCAGACCGGAGAGAAGGCCGACGACATCCGCGTACTGCGGTGGGCCCTCTCGCCGGACGGCCGGGCGTCGTTCCTCGACGCACGCGGTGAGCGCGATCACGTCTTCCCGTCCTCGCACGACTTCGAGTGGCACGAGACGACCCGCGAGGACCACGTACTCGGCCGCCACCCGCACGTCTCCATCGAGGGCGAGATCTTCGTCGAGACGGTCGGTGGCACCCTCACCGTCAAGATCGAGGACAACACCGAGACGGGGGAGGGGATCTACGCCGAGCCGGTCGACGAACCGCTCCAGTCCCTCGCCGACGCGGACATCGCGTACGCGCGCGTGGGCGCCCTGATGCTGCTCCGCATCCGCCCCTACAAAGAGGACGCGCACCGCCACCTGGTCTTCAACACGCTCACCAGGTCCGTGGTGCGCCTCGACGGCATCGGGCAGGCCTGCCGCCGCCTCCCCGCGGACCAGGGAATCGTCTTCCCCGGCGGCTACTGCCTGGCCACGGGGGCGTACAAGACGTTCGACGGAACCGCCGCCCCTGTGGACACGGCAGCCCTGGAGTACGAGCGGGTGATCCGCTCTCCCAACGGCGAGGACGTCCTCTTCGCCTTCCACGCGCGTGCGGAGGGCCGCAGCCTCCTGCTCCCGTACAACATGATCCGCAAGGAGTTCGCCGCTCCGCTGTCCTGCCACGGCTGGGCGCTCTTCGACGACGGCACGCTGACGGCGCTGCGGGCGGACTCCGATGAGCCGACACGCGTGCACCCGTTGCAGCTCTGGCGGTCCCCGTACGTCTCGGACACCTACGCCGATGCCCAGCCGTCCGAAGCCGGCCCTTCTCCAAGTTCTCCACTGCGGTCGGACCGGGGAGACCCCATAGCCCGTGTCGGCAACGCCGACCTCGTCCGGGGCATCTCCGACTGCCTGTCCCTCACCCGTGCCGCCTCGGAGACCGCTCCGACGGCCGAGGTGTACGAGGCGCTGCTCGCCGCCTGTGTCCGCGCGGCCGACACCTACCACTGGCTCGGCGACGCCGATCTGGGCGACCTGCGCACTCCGCTGGACGCGGTCCGCGCCACGGCCGAGCAGGTACTTGCCGAATTCGAGACGGTCCAGGCCCTCACCCGCCAGGCCGCCGCCGCACTCGCGGAGGCCGCCGCGCACATCGCCTCGGTCGTACGACGCCTGCGCGGTGAGGCACCCCGCGACGCTCCCGCCTGGGTGAACGGCCTGGCCGAACTCCGCCGCGCCCAGGGCCACCTGCTCACGCTCAGGGAGCTGCGGTACGCCGACACCGTCCGTATCGACGAGCTCGCCGCCGACGCGGAGGCCGACCTCGCCTCGTTCGGGCAGCGTGCCGTCGCCTTCCTGGCCCGTGAGGATGCCTTCACCGGTCACCACCAGGCCGTTGAACGGCTCGTCGCGGAAGCCGAGACGCTCGCCACCGTCGCCGAGGCGGCGCCTGTCACCAGCCGCATCGACGAACTGACCGACGGACTGCGGACCGTCACGGAGGTCGTCGCCGGACTGGACATCGCCGACGCCACGGTGCGGACGTCCGTCCTGGAACGCGTCGCCGAGGTGCTGGGTGGTGTCAACCGCGCCCGCGCCACGCTCGACGCCCGCCGCCGCGAACTCCTCGACCACGAGGGGCGTGCCGAGTTCGCCGCCGAGTTCGCTCTGCTCGGCCAGTCGGTCACGAGCGCGCTCACCGCCGCGGGGAGCCCGGAGTCCTGTGACGAGCAACTCGCCCGGCTGCTGGTGCAGGTGGAGAACCTGGAAGCCCGCTTCACGGAGTTCGACGACTTCCTCCGCGAGCTGGCGGACAGGCGGACCGAGGTGTACGAGGCGTTCGCGGCCCGCAAGCAGACCCTCGCCGACGCCCGCGCCCGCCGGGCCGAACAGCTCGTGGCCTCGGCGTACCGGGTCCTGGAAACGGTCGCGCGCCGGGCCGCCGCGCTCGCCGACACCGACGCGGTCAGTACGTACTTCGCCTCCGACCCGATGGTCGCCAAGGTCCGGCGCACCACGGACGAGCTGCGCGAACTCGGCGACCGGGTACGGGCGGAGGAACTGGACGGCCGGTTGAAGGCCGCCCGCCAGGAGGCGTCCCGTGTCCTGCGCGACCGCACCGACCTGTACACCGACGACGGCCGCGTCATCCGCCTGGGCAGCCACCGGTTCGCCGTGAACACCGAGCCCCTGGACCTCACCCTGGTCCCGGCCGCCGACGGCCTCGCCTTCGCGCTCACCGGCACCGACTACCGCTCACCGGTCACGGACCCGGACTTCGCCGCCACCCGCCCGTACTGGGACCGGCTGCTGCTCTCCGAATCGCCCCAGGTCTACCGCGCCGAACACCTCGCGGCCCGGCTGCTGGACGAGCACGGCCCGGCGGCCCTCACGGAGGCCGACCTCCCCGACCTCGTACGACAGGCCGCGGAGACGGCGTACGACGAAGGCCACGAGCGTGGCGTCCACGACCACGACGCGACCGCGATCCTCACCGCGGTGCTGCGCCTGCACGAGAGGGCGGGCCTCCTCCGTCACGAGCCCGCCGCCCGCGCCGCCGCCCAGCTGTTCTGGGCCCACACGCTTCCCGCCGAGGAGCGCGCGACCCTGAAACGCCGCGCGATGTCGCTCGCCCGCGCCCGCGACACGTTCGGCCTCACACCCGCGATCGCCGACTTCCGGGCGGAGCTGGCAGTCCACGTCGGCGAGGCGTCCGCCATGTACCTCTTCGAGGAACTGACGACCGACCCCGACGGCTTCGTCGTCAGCGCGGCCACCCGCACACTGCTCGACAAGTTCCGCCGGACGGTGGGCACGTCGGCGTACGACGAGGACCTCACCGCCCTCGACGACCTCGCCGCGCGCCGCCAGCTCGTCGAGGCGTGGCTGTCCTCGTACAGCTCCGCCACCGGCACGGACATCACCCCCGGAGACCTCGCCGAGGCGGTGGCCGCCGAACTCTGCCCGGACCTGCCGCGTTACGAGTCCGACGCGTCGCTGACCGGGACGGTCACGGGGCTGCTGGGCACGCATCCGCGCATCACCGACCGTTCCCTGACCATCCGCGTCGACGAATTCCTCTCCCGTACCAGGGAGTTCAGGGCGAAGGACACCCCGGCCTTCCGCGCCTACCAGCGGCAGCGCACCACCCTCGTGACCGCCGAACGCACCCGGCTACGGCTGGACGAGTACCGCCCCCGGGTGATGTCCTCGTTCGTCCGGAGCCGCCTCATCGACGAGGTCTACCTCCCCCTCATCGGCGACAACCTCGCCAAACAACTCGGCACCACAGGCGAGGCGAAGCGCACCGACACCGGCGGCCTGCTCCTGCTCATCTCCCCGCCCGGCTACGGCAAGACGACCCTCATGGAGTACGTCGCCGACCGCCTCGGCCTCGTCCTCGTCAAGGTCAACGGGCCCTCGCTCGGCAACACCGTCACCTCGCTCGACCCGGCCGACGCTCCGAACGCCACCGCCCGCCAGGAGGTGGAGAAGATCAACTTCGCGTTGGAGGCGGGCAACAACACCCTTCTCCACCTGGACGACATCCAGCACACCTCGCCCGAGCTGCTCCAGCGGTTCATCCCGCTGTGCGACGCCACGCGCCGCGTCGAGGGCGTGTGGAACGGCGAGCCGCGCACCTACGACCTGCGCGGCAAGCGCTTCGCGGTCTGCATGGCGGGCAATCCCTACACCGAGTCAGGCAGCCGCTTCCACGTCCCCGACATGCTCGCGAGCCGCGCCGACGTCCGGAACCTCGGCGACGTTCTGACCGGCAAGGAGGACGCCTTCGCCGTCAGCTTCGTCGAGAACGCCCTCACCGCGAACCCGGTCCTCGCGCCGCTCGCCGGGCGAGAGCGCACCGACCTGGACCTGCTGATCCGGTGGGCCGAGGGCGACCCGACCGCCCGCGCCGACCGCCTCACCCACCCCTACGCCGCCGCCGAACAGGACCGGATCCTCGCCGTCCTGCGCCATCTGCTCACAGCCCGCGCGACTGTCCTCGCCGTCAACGCGGCCTACATCGCCTCCGCCGCCCGGACCGACGCCACCCGCACGGAGCCGCCCTTCCGGCTCCAGGGCTCCTACCGCACCATGAACAAGATCGCCCAACGCATCCAGCCGGTCATGAACGACACCGAACTCGCCGCCGTCATCGACGACCACTACACGGCCGAGGCGCAGACCCTCACGACCGGCGCGGAGGCGAACCTGCTGAAACTGGCCGAACTGCGCGGCACCCTCACCACCGAACAGGCGCTCCGCTGGGCGGAGGTGAAGGCTGCGTATCTCCGTGCGCAGGCCCTCGGCGGCACGGAGGAGGCCCCTCTGACCCGTGCGGTCGCCGCGCTCGGCCTGCTCGCCGACCGGATCTCCGCCGTGGAGACCGCGATCGACCGGGCCGCTGACCCCCGCCACCCGATGGCCAGCCCCACCGCCAGGCACGCCGTCGGGCCGCGGGGGCGAGCGTCGGACCGTACCTAGCCGACGGCGCGGCGGCTCCATCGGGCGGCTGAAGGCCGGCCCTCGGGCACACTCCGTATCGGCGGGCCGGTTGTATCGTTCGAGGTGCCGGCCCGGTCGTACGTCCTCGTGGCTGTGTGGGTCGGTGGGGCGAGAGCGAGACGGGAGCCGAGCGTGCGTGCGCGGGACTTGGCGGTGGAGTACGAGACGGTCGGTGTCGACAGCGACGCCCTGGACGCCGCACGATTGATGGCCGAACACCGGCTGCCCGCGCTTCTGGTGCTGGACGAGCGGGGCGCGCCGAAGGCGATCCTGCCCGCTTCCCAGATGATCAAGATCCTGGTGCCGGGGTACGTCGTGGAGGACCCCACGCTCGCGGCGGTCGTCGACGAGCGCCACGCCGACCGACTGTGCGAGGCGCTCGCGGGACGCAAGGTCGGCGACTGTCTGTCGAAGACCGCGCCACCGCCCGCCATCGCCGCCCCGGACGACACCGCACTGGAGGTCGCGGCCCAGATGGCGCAGGTCCGCAGCCCGTTGGTGGCCGTGGTCGACAGGGACAGGAGTGGTACGCGGCTGCTCGGAGTCATCACCGCCTCGCACCTGCTGGAGCGGCTGCTCGCCGCCGCGGCGTGCTGACGGCGGCTGTCACGAGTGCCGTGCGCGAGCAGCGCCATGGGCACGGCCCCGCTGACCGAGCTTCCCGGCCCGCCTGACCCCTTGGCCTAGGGCCTGTCCGGCGGATCAGGCCCCACGTCTGCGACATGACCCGCCGGACAGGCCCTAGGCGAAGACCGCAGTGGCCGCCGCTCGGACCGGGCGGTTCGAGCACACCGACGCCCGGGTGGAGTCTGCGGTCAGGTTGCCGGATTCAGGCAACCTGCGGCCCCTCAAGGTGCTCGCCAAGAATCTGTTAAGGACGCGTCAAGGGCCTGTAGGGTGTCCAGCGGTGTGCCGGGAAGCCTGGTCGGCGAGCAGGGGATCACTCTCTCTTCCGATCGGGGCGTTCGGCATGGTGCTCGCGGTGGTGTTCGGGGCCGCACTGCTGGTGGCGGTGCTGTTGTGTCTCCTCGGCCTGATCCACATCACCTCGCCGAAGACGAAGGCGTCCTTCGACCCGCTCGGCGAGGCACTGGCGGAGCTCGCGAAGTTCACGGCGTTGCTGGTCTTCGGCGCGCTGCCGGCCCCGAGGCTGTTCGGGGACCTGTCGTGGGGCGGCTGCGCGGCGGTGGTCCTGGCGATCTTCCTCATCCTTCCGGCCTTGCTGCTCTCGCTGTTCGGCACGCGCATCTCCCGCACGGAGAGGTCGGTGGCGGCCTGGTTCGGCCCGAGGGGCTTCGCCTCCGTGGCGTACGGGCTGCTCGTTCTCCGGTCCGGCATCCGGCAGGCCGAGGAGGCGTTCACCCTCGTCGCCGTGTGCGTCGCCTTCGCGATCAGGAGCAAGGCTCCGCAACCGCTCGGAGGAACCGGAGGAACGTGAGCGACTGGCACAGCTGGGCGGCGATCGTCGTGTTCGTCGGCGCGTACGCCCTGATCATCAGCGAGAAGATCCACCGCGTCGCCGTGGCCCTGGGCGGCGCGGGACTGATGCTGGCGATCGGGGCGACCGACGACGTCTCGGCGTTCTACTCCGAGGACTCCGGCGTCGACTGGAACGTCATCTTCCTGCTGATGGGCATGATGATGATCGTCGGCGTGCTGAAGAAGACCGGCATGTTCGAGTACCTGGCCATCTGGTCCGTGAAGAAGGCGAAGGCCAAGCCCTTCCGGGTGATGGCCATGCTCGTCGTCATCACGGCCGTCGCCTCCGCGCTCCTCGACAACGTCACCACGGTCCTGCTGATCGCCCCGGTGACGCTGCTGGTTTGCGAGCGGCTCGCGCTGCCGGCCGCTCCCTTCCTCATCGCGGAGGTGTTCGCCTCCAACATCGGCGGCACCGCGACTCTGGTCGGCGATCCGCCCAACGTCATCATCGCCAGCCGGGCCGGCCTGACCTTCAACGACTTCCTGGTCCACCTCGCCCCCTTGGTGGCGGTGCTGGTCGTCGTCCTGGTCGCGTTGTGCCGGGTGATGTTCCGCAAGTCCTTCGTGTACGACGAGGACCGCGCCGCGGAGATCATGGCCCTGGAGGAGCGCGAGGCCATCAAGGACCCCCGCCTGCTGGTCCAGGGCCTGATCGTCCTCGTCCTGGTCGTGGCGGGTTTCGTCCTGCATCCGGTGCTGCACTACGAGCCGAGCATCGTCGCCCTGCTCGGCGCCGGACTGCTCGTCGCCGTCTCCACCGCCGACACGAGCGAGGTCCTGTCCGAGGTCGAGTGGCCCACCCTCGCCTTCTTCGCCGGCCTGTTCATCATGATCGGCGGCCTCATCGACACCGGTGTGATCGACGAGGTCTCCAAGGCGCTGGCCGATGCCATCGGCACGAACGAACTCGGCGGCTCCCTGACCCTCTTGGGAGCCTCGGCGGTGCTGTCCGGCGTTGTCGACAACATCCCCTACGTCGCCACCATGGCGCCCATCACCAGCGACCTGGTCCACAACATGGGCGGCGGCGGTGGCCACGTCATGTGGTGGGCTCTCGCCCTCGGCGCCGACCTGGGCGGCAACGCGACCGCCATCGGCGCCTCCGCGAACGTCGTCGTCCTCGGCATCGCCGAACGCAACCGCCAACCCATCACCTTCTGGCAGTTCACCAAGTACGGCCTGATCGTCACCGCCGTCACCGTGACCGTCTCCCTCGGCTACGTGCGGCTGCGCTACTTCGCCCTCGGCTGACCCTTGGCCGACGCGGCGAATCGGGATGCCGCACGTGGAGTTATTACGGGAAGCTGACGTGGCGGTCGAACCCCTCATGCCTCAATCACCTCATGGACAACTCTGGTCCTGCCCTCCACCGGCCCCTGGTGGTGGCGAAGGCCCGAGGAGCGACATATGAGCAGGCACAACAGGCGCAGGTCGCCCTTACAGGTCAAGCTGACCCTCGTCGGAGCGGCAATCCTCGCCGCGGTGGCGGCTGTGACGACGGTGACCGTCGCCTCGGCGGGAGAGGTCTTCCGCGGACACGACGACGCGGGCAGCGCGAAGGCCGGAGCCGACCACGCGGTCTTCGTGCAGGGCAACGAACTCGACGGCAACACCATTCACGTCTTCGAGCGCGCGCAGGACGGCAGGCTGAGTTCCGCGGGCACCTACGCGACCGGTGGCAAGGGCGGGGACCAGGTCGACGCGCCCACCGACTCGCTCGCCTCGCAGGGCTCGCTCGTCTACGACGACCGGTCCGGCCTGCTCCTCGCGGTCAATGCGGGCAGCGGCACCGTGACGTCCTTCCGAGTCGAGGGACAGAGGCTGACGGACCGCCGGGTGGTGCGTTCGGGCGGGGACTTCCCTTCGTCGATCGCGGTCTCGGGAAGGCTCGCGTACGTCATGAACGCGGGCGGGGCGGGCAGCGTCCAGGGTTTCCGGATCACGGCCAAGGGCCTGGAACCGCTGCGTGACGCTCACCGTTCCCTCGGGCTGGACAACAAGAGGGTGCCGCTGTTCAGCAGTTCACCCGGGCAGGTCGCGTTCACTCCCGGCGGTCGCGAACTGGTCGTGACCACCAAGTCCGCCAACACCGTCGAAGTCTTCCCGATGACGCGCGACGGACGCCCCGCGCGGCGGGCGGTGGTCAACGACTCCGCCGGTGCCGTCCCGTTCGCGATCACCTTCGACAAGGCCGGCCGGATGCTGGTCGCCGAGGCCAAGGAGTCCACGGTCAGTACGTACACCGTCCGCGTCGACGGCACCCTCGAGGTCGTCCAGAAACCCCTGCCCAACGGTCAGAACACGCTGTGCTGGCTGGAGCGTGCCGGTGACTTCTTCTACGGCGGCAACACCGGCAACTCGACCGTCACCGGTTACCGCACGGACCGTCGGGGCAGGCTGGCGCTCACCAACGACGTCGGGGTGGCGGCCCCGCCGTCGGCCGAGTCCCAAGGCGTCATCGACCTGGCGGTGACCAAGGACGAGAAGTTCCTGTACGTGCAGAACGCGACTTCCGGCACCGTCGACGGCTTCCGCATCGGCCGGAACGGCTCGCTGACCAAGGTCGGCACGACCCCTGGACTGCCCCCCTTCGCCGAGTCCGGCATGGAGGGCATCGCCGCGGTGTAAAGAAGCGGCCACCGCGGCCCCGGCGCCCCGAACAGTCCCTGTCCGGGGCGCCATGGCCTGTCCGTACGGCACGGGGCGCTCAAACCGTGAGCACCGACCGCCCATGGCCGGAACACCGGAAGCGGACTGATCTCTGCCGGACGCCCTGTCCTGCGTGCGATGGCTCTGGGACTTCCTGTGGGTCGGAGGCGCCGTCGTCCCCAAGGGTCCTGGCCCGGCCCGTCGTTGTCAGTGGTGACCACTAGTTTGGAAGCACTGGAAGACGGCCGAAGCGGCCGACCGGGCCTTTGGGGAGGGGTGTGCTGTGTCCGCTGCGCAGGCACGACAGTCGGGGAACACGACGTATCTGGAGCTGTCCCAGGAGAGCGGCGGTGCCCACAAGTTCTACGAGGTGACCGTCGAGGGGACCACCGTCTCCGTGCGGTACGGACGGATCGGTGTGGACGGGCAGCGTCAGACCTCCGCGTTTCCTACCGTCGAGAAGGCGAACACGGCGGCGGCGAAGAAGATAGCGGAGAAGGTGCGCAAGGGGTACGCGCCCGCCGTCCAGGGGCAGCGCGCGGCCCGGCCCGTGACGCGTCGTCAGGTGACGTACGCCCCGTCCACGGCGCGGGCGACGGCCCCGGTGCTGTGGCGGTTCCGTACGGGCGCCTCGGCGTTCGGCATCCATGTCGACGAGGACCGCTGCTGGGTGGGCAACCAGCACGGCAGCGTCTACAACCTGAGCCACGACGGTGAGGTGCTGGCTCACTACTCCCTGCCGGACGGGGTGAAGTGCCTGGTGGCGGACGACTTCTGGATCTACGCGGGCTGTGACGACGGCCGGGTGTACGACCTCTCCTCGAAGGTGCCGTTCGCGGCCTACGAGATAGCGGCCGAGGTGGACATCTTCTGGCTGGACATTCACGCGGGCGTGCTGAACGTCTCCGACCGCAACGGTGGTCTGACGGTCATCGACCACGAGGACGAGCTCCAGTGGTCGCGCAACTCGTCCGGAGACAACGCGTGGATGGTGCGGGCCGACGACCACGCCGTGTACCACGGGCACAGCCGCGGTGTGACGGCGTACGCGGCGGACGGCGCCGGCCAGCTCTGGCACACCGCGACCAACGGCAATGTGCTCTTCGGGTGGCAGGAGGAGAACGCCGTCTACGCCGGGACGGGGCGGCGGGTCGTCCAGCGGCTCGCCAAGTCCGACGGGCGGATCGAGGCCTCCTACTCGTGTGACGCCGCGGTGTACTCGTGTGCCACGTCCCCCGGTGGGCGGTACGTCTTCGCGGGCGACTCCGCTTCCTCCGTCTACTGCTTCAGCGCCGACGGCTCCCGGCTGTGGAAGCTCGGCACGGGCGGCGGCTCGGCGCTGTCGATGCAGTACCACGACGAAAGGCTGTACATCGTCTCCACGGACGGCTCGCTCGCCTGCATCGACGCGAGCGAGGCCGCGATCAACGCCGCCCAGGCGGGCACCGTCCCGGTCGCCGCGGACATCAAACTGGCGGCCGCCCTGCCGACGTACGCACCGCTGACCACCGCCGCCTCCGTCGCCACGGTCAGCGCCGTCCCCGCGCCGGGGAGCGGAGTCGTCGTGGAGTGCACTCAGGAAGGAGGTCGAGTGCGCGTGCACGTGGTCTCCGAGGGCTATGAGCCGAGTTGGAACGTCCAGTTCCCGCGTGCGATACGCCAGCCCGGCGCCCGCTATGTGGTGGACGCGCTGCACTCCTCGGTGGGTGGCTTCTACCGGGTGCGCGGAGAGATCAGGCGTCTGGTGTGACGCTCACCGACCAGAGGGGGTAGGTGCGGGCCGCCTCACGGCCTTCGAGGGGGGCTCTTCGGGGGCTCCGCGTTCTCGGGGGCCTGCGGCACTTGGGCAGGGTTCTCAGGGGTGAAGCGGCAGTTCGGTGGCGACGGTGAAACCGCCTTCCGGCCGCCGGTACGTCTGGAGTCGCCCGCCCACCGAACTGGCGCGCTCGCGCATGCCGATGACGCCGAAGCCGCTGCCCGGGGCCGGCGGCGCGGGAGCCTTGCTGCCGTCGTCGTCGATCGTGATCCGTACCTTGTCCTTGGAGTACGAGACCAGTACGCGCGCCTCCTTCACGGCGGCGTGCTTGGTGACGTTGGTCAGCGCCTCCTGCACGATCCGGAAGGCGGTCAGGTCCACGCTCGGGGCAAGCGGTCGCGCCTCCCCCTCGACGGCGACGGCGACGTCGAGCCCGGTGGAGGCGAACGCGGCGGTCAGTTCGGAGAGCCGGCCGAGTCCGGGGGACGGTTCCAGGGGCGCGTCGGGATCGTTGGCCTGGCGCAACAGGCCGACGGTGGACTTGAGTTCACGCAGCGCCGAGGACGTGGTGTCGGCGAGGTCGCCCAGGATCCGCCGTGTCTGGTCGGGGTGGCTGCGGGCGAGGTGCGCGGCGGTCCCGGCCAGGGCGTTGGCCAGCGCGAGGTGGTGGGCGACGACGTCGTGGAGGTCGCGCGCGATGCGCATGCGCTCCTCGGCGACCCGGTGCCGCGCCTCTTCGTCGCGGGTGCGCTCGGCGTGTTCGGCGCGCGCGTGGACGGCTTCCAGGTAGGCGCCGCGCAGCCGGGCCGTGGTGCCCCAGGCGACTGGCACCAGCAGCCAGAAGACGGGTCCGACCGTGCGGAAGAACAACGGGTGGTCGTAGTGGTCGGCGAGGACGGCTGTGGGCACCACCAGCGCCGAGACACCGAAGAGGCCGATGCGCGCGGTCGCCCGGCTGGTACGGATGGCCAGCCAGTACAGCGCGATCATCACCGGTCCGAGCAGCAGCGGTGTGATCAGATAGCCCGCCAGGGTGCCGGTGTTGACGCAGGCGGCGGCCACCGCGACGACCGTACGAGGGTGACTGCGCCGCCACCACAGGGCGGCGCAGGCGACTCCCTCCAGGAGGACGGCCGGCCACCACTCGACCCGCTCGCCGGAGGACTTCGAACTGCTCCATTCGCTGCCCACCACGGAGAGCGCGAAGACCGCCAGGATGACCGTCGCGTTCACGGCACGGGGATGGTCCTTGGCGAACCGCTGCCAGT
The DNA here is from genome assembly GCA_001550305.1 of Streptomyces diastatochromogenes. Classification (GTDB taxonomy): domain Bacteria; phylum Actinomycetota; class Actinomycetes; order Streptomycetales; family Streptomycetaceae; genus Streptomyces; species Streptomyces mirabilis_D. The sequence goes on along the minus strand of LRTP01000711.1, from coordinate 251 downwards.
CGGTGATCATCGAGAGGGTTTCCTGTCGGATGCGGTGACCAGGGCGGGTGCGGCGATCCCGGCGGGTGACGTCGCCGACGAACGGCCCGGAGGGCCGCCCGTGCCGAACACGGGCGGCCCTCCGGGGCGGGACGGTCAGACGCGGGCCGGTTCCGGTGCGGCCGTGTCGTCGTGTGCCGGGGGTGCCGGGGTGACGGCGGACTGGTGGACGAGACCCTCGCCCTCGACGTCGACCTTGGGCAGGATGCGGT
>LRTP01000710.1 GCA_001550305.1 Streptomyces diastatochromogenes | reverse complement strand
GGCTCCGGCTCCGGCTCCGGCTCGGACTCCGGCCTGTCGGCGTCGCCCTCCGGTACGGGTCCGATGTCGGCCGCTTCCAGACGGCCCAGCGCGGCCGTGTCGCGCGGCGGGTCGACGGCGAGGCGCGACGCCTGGTTGCTGATCATGGTCTCGAAGAGGGAGCGGGCGACACGGCCGTTGCCGAACGTCGGTCCCTTGGGGATGTTCTCGAAGTACCGGGTGAGGGCTTCCAGCGCGGAGTCGTCGAGTTCGTAGTAGTGCTTGCTGCACAGGCCCTGCACGATGGTGACCAGTTCGTCGACCTCGTAGTTGGGGAACTCCACCGTGCGGGCGAAACGCGACGCCATGCCGGGGTTGGACTCCAGGAACTGGTCCATCTGCTCGGAGTACCCGGCGACGATGACGACGATCTCGTCGCGATGGTCCTCCATCAGCTTCATCAGCGTCTCGACGGCCTCCTGGCCGAAGTCGGGACCGCTGCCCTTGGACTGGTTGGTGAGCGTGTACGCCTCGTCGATGAACAGCACACCGCCGAGAGCCTTGTTGAACACCTCGCTCGTCTTGATCGCCGTGCCGCCGATGATCTGGGCGACGAGCCCCGAGCGGGAGACCTCGACGATGTGTCCCTGGCTGAGGATGCCGAGTTCGGCCAGGACGGCGCCGTAGAGACGGGCCACCGTGGTCTTGCCGGTGCCCGGCGGCCCGGCGAAGACCAGGTGACGGCTCATCGGCGGCATGGGCAGGCCCAGCTCCTCGCGCCGCTGCGTCATCTTGTTGACGTTGATCAGGCCGTTGACCTCGCGCTTGACGCTTTCCAGCCCGACCAGTGCCTCGAGTTCGGCGAGCGGTCCGGTGCCGACGGAGCTGGAGCGCCGCTCGCCACCCGGTGCTGCCTTGTCCTGCCGCGTGCCGCCGCGGGAGGGGGCCGGCGCGTCGGACGGCGGCTCCTCATGGTCCTCGCCCCCTCTGAGCCGGTTGACTCCCGTGCCGCTGTTGTTGGCGACCTCGCAGCGCTGGATGCCGACCAGTTCGTCCGAGTTGCTGCGGACACCGTCGCCCACGTTGTCGACGATCGTGCAGTCGCTGAGGTCCGCCCGGCCCGACGCCTGGATGTTGACGCCGTGCCCCTTCGCGTCGTGCACCCGGCAGCCGGCCGCGGTGAGGGTGCCCCCGCCCAGCACCCGGGCCCCGTCGACCGAGGAACCCGTCAGCTCACTGTCCCGCAGGACCACCTCCCCGTCGGTGCCGACCAGCACGCCGGCGTCCGCGACCGTGGACGACTCCACCTCGGCCCGTGCCCCGCCGGACACCGCGATGCCCCAGTCGCCGGCGGCACGCAGCCGCACACCGTCAAGCCGGGCGGTGGAGCCCTCGTTCACTTCCACGCCGGTGCCCTGGTGGAAGTCGAGGTCGCCATCACGCAGTTCCAGGCGGGCGGAGCCCGACACGCGCAGCCCGGCCGAGCCATCCTGGGCCGACAGCTCCTGGAAGACCGCGGTGGCGCCGCCGCTCAGCTGCGCCGTGCCCCGGGCAGCCCCGCGGACGCGGAGCCGGACGAAGGCCGCCTGGCTGCCATCCTCGAGGAGCACGGCCAGCGGGGTACCGGTGATGGCGCAGTTCTCCAGGCGTGGCTGGGAGCCGCCGGTCACCTGGAGCCCGCTGGTGGTCGCGGAGTCCAGCGTGCAGTCCCGCAGCACGGGGGCCGCTCCACCGCTGATGTGCACCGACTGACCGCCCGACCCGCTCAGGGAGCACTCGGTGAACGTGGTCAGGCCGGTACTCGTCAGATAGGCGTCAAGGCTGGTGGAGCCGGTGACGGTGACGCGCATCAGCTCCGCCTTGGCCTGCTGTTCCACCACGACCGCGGGCTTCTCGCTCTTGGTCACGGTGGTGGACTCGACGGTGACACCACCCTGCCCGTTGACGCAGATTCCGTTCCCGCCGACGCGTTCCAGGACGCAGCCGCGCACGGTGAGGCGTCCGTTCTCGGCGACGACGACGGCGGAGGAACCCAGATCGGTGAGGGTGGTGCGTTCCATTATGTTGGCGGTGGGCGCGGTCACGACGATCCCGGCGCCGCCCGGATTGCTCGCCCGGCAGTCGCGGATCGCCAGCTGACCGTCCTGCCAGGCGATCACCGCGGCCCATGCGTTGCCCATCACGGTGCAGCCGTCGAGTGCCGCCTGGCCTCGGCGGACGTCGACGACGGCGGCGTTCGCGTCGGAACCGGCGAGCGTGAGGCCCGACAGCTGCACCGCTTCGGCGTCCACCACGACGGTGCTGCCCACCGGCGACTCGAGCCGCACGCTGCCGGGGTCGCCGTCCGCGGACAGGGTGACCGCGCGGTTGAGGGTGAGGGCCTCCTGGTAGGTGCCGGGCGCGATGGAGATCAGCGCGCCCTCCTCGGCGGCGGCCAGTGCCTGGGACACGGTGCGGTAGGCGCCGGGGTGGGTTATCGAGACTCTCAGGACCTGCCGGTTCACGGCTACGCCCCTTTCTGCGGCAAGGTACCGGCCGAGGACTCGGGCTGCCGCGGCCCGTCTGGCGTTCTCGGTGGGGTCTGTAGCAGTCCGGGAGCGGCGCGGAAGGCTTCCGCGTACGCGTCGGGAAGCGGATCACCCGTCCGCTCGGGGTCGTCACCGGCCTGCTTCCAGAAGGCGTGGATTTGTTCCAGGCCCGCCAGCGCGATCTCGTCGAGCGGCACGCGTCCCTCCCCGATGCGTCCCTGCTCGTCGACCTCCGGCATCGACAGCTCGCGCAGCATGATCGCCGGGCGGTCGCCGTCGACGGTGCGCAGCACCTTGAAGCCGGTGCCCGGCGGGAAGACGACCCGGTCCGCGATCTCCGGCAGCACCAGCGCCGTACGGCGGGCCGTCAGTGACCAGATGAGGATGTCGGTGTTGCCGGTCAGGTCCCGGCGGATCGCGGACAGGGCCGAGAGGAACGAGCGCTCGGTGAACGCCATGCTCTCTCGGTACCAGGCGCGTTCGGCCGCGCTGAGGGTGGCCCGCAGCAACGCGCCGCCCCGGTAGGACGGCAGTCGGCGCAGTCCAGTGGCGGCGCAGCGCGACAGCGGCACGTGCGGCCCCGTCGCCGCGGCCCGGATGGCGGCGTCGATGGCCGGCGTCGCACCCGAGAGGTACAGGCGGACGGCCGCCAGGTCGGTCAGTGCGTCGCTAGCCGAGTTGCGCGGGCCGCCGTGCAGCCCCGGGGACTCGGACAGCAACCGGGTGACGAAGGCCGCAGCGGTGTCGTAACGGGCGCCGAGGCTCCGTCGCACCCAGTCGCGTTCCCGGTCGATGCCCTTCTCCGGTGGTACGACGTCAGCGGCGGGCGCGGGACTGGGCTGGACCCGAGGAGTGTCACCGCCCTGCGGCCGGGAGGGCACGGGAGGCGGCGCGGCCACGGGCTGGGGGGCGGGGAGGGCCTCGGCCTCGGCCTCGGCG
>LRTP01000709.1 GCA_001550305.1 Streptomyces diastatochromogenes | reverse complement strand
AGACGCTCGCCACGCTGATCGGCCTGGAGCTGCGCCCGCGCCGGCTGCGGGACGCCTCGCGCCTGTGGGCCTCGCTCACCGACGCGCGCGGTGTCGACGGCCGCGACGGCCTGTGGGCCCACCCGGACATGCTGCCGACCGCGTCCGACCTCGACGACCCGGACGGGTTCGTGCACCGTGAGCAGCTGGACTTCTCCGAGCTCGACAAGATGCTCGGCGAGGCGGCGAGCGGCTCCGCCGAGAAGACGAACCTGAAGAAGGACGACGCTCCCGCGGACGAGGACAAGGACGACGACAAGGGCGACGACAAGCGCGACGGCACCGAGTGACCCTTCACGACGACGCCGTCCTCGTACTGAAGCAGTACGAGGGCCAGGAAGAGCTGCGCCAGGTCTATCTGGACCATCTGTCCGAGCATCCCGACGGCATGTGGAAGGCCTGCACGGCGGGGCACGTCACGGCCAGCGCCCTGGTCATCGACCCGGTCGGCGGCCGCGTCCTGCTGACGCTGCACCGCAAGCTGCAGATGTGGCTGCAGATGGGCGGCCACTGCGAGCCGGGCGATCCGACGCTGGCGGCGGCCGCGCTGCGCGAGGCGACCGAGGAGTCGGGCATCGCGGGTCTGATCCTGCTGCCGGGCGGCCCCGTGACCCTCGACCGGCACGCCATCCCGGCGCCGTGCAACTGGCACCTGGACGTCCAGTACGCCGCGCTCGCCCCGGCCGAGGCCGTGGCGGCGATCAGCGACGAGTCCCTGGACCTGCGCTGGTTCCCCTACGAGGAGGTCGCGGACGTGGCGGACGCCTCGGTCGTACGGCTCCTGGAAGCAACCCGCGCACGACTCGCGGCCTGAGGCACGGGTGGCCTGAGGCACGAGTAAGGGGCGACCGCCATGGCGATCGCCCCTTACGTTCGTTTCGCGGACCGTCACCCGGCCAACTGACCGCCGGTCGCTCAACCGACCTCGGATCCGGCCGATCGACCGATCATCGACGGGTCAGCTCCAGACGTTGCCCTGGTTCTGCGCCCGGGCCCCCTGCTGCCCCATGCCGTACTGGGCGCGCAGCCCCTGTCCGATCACCGCGTTCTGGGGCGGCAGCAGCTCGCTGGGCTGGACGAGCGCGAAGCCCTGGCCCAGGAAGCTGAGCTCCCAGCCCTCACCGGTGTTGCCCCGCCGCCGCCACACGCCGCTGGAGTGCGTCTGGGCCTGCATCTGGACACGCAGGCCGGTGGACCAGGCGACGATCGCGTCGGCGTCACAGTTGACGTACTTGTCCGGCGTGACCTGCATCATCAGCGGCATGCCCGAGGTCATCAGGGCGACCTTGCCACGGCCCGTGATGTTGAGCTGGTACTTGCCGGAGCCGGAGATGCCGTACTGGCTGTCCACGGCGATGACCTCGTGGTGCAGCGAGGAGTCCATGGCCAGGACGTAGCTGCTGTCGACGGTCAGCCCGTCCTGCTCCACGTCGACCACGTGCACGTGCTGGGCGAGGTTGGCCAGATAGACCGTCCCCTGCCCGTGGCACCGCATGAGGTCGAGGCCTTCACCGGTGTACGCACGTGCGCGGTGCTGGCTGTTGTTCTGGTACTCGGCGTCGAACTCCACGAGCCCCTGATACGCGACCATGGTTCCCTTGCGGGCCAGGATGTCGTCGTGCCCCTCCATGACGACTCGCAGCATCTGCGAGTTCTGGAGGCTGTAGCGCTCCTGGGTCTGCTGCTCGTTGTAGCCGAAAAGCGGGCTCTGCATGATGTGGTGCTCCCCCTCAGCCCCGGATCCGGAGGCGGTCGGTGCTGTCCTCGCTGGGCTGGACGACGACGATGCCCTGTCCGGAGAACGCCATCTGGTACGCCTCGCCGCTGCCGCGTCCGATCAGCGACTGCGCCTTGAAGCTGCGCTTGCCCTTCACCTTGAGGTTCGGGGACCAGGCGACGAGCGCGTCCGGGTCGACGTACGTCTCGTCCTCACCGCCGCCGCAGTCGACCACGATCGGCTTGCCGCGCGAGGTCAGCGCGACCCAGCCCTGACCGGAGATCTTGGTGTTCCACAGGCCCTGTCCGGCGAACTTGGCGAGCCCCTTCACCCGCTCGACGCCCCACTGGAGATGGGCGTCGAAGGCGAGCAGGTTGGTGGCGTTGACGGAGATCGCGTCCCCGTTGAGGTTGATGACGACGACGTTCGCACCGTAGTCGGCCAGGTAGAGCAGGCCGTCGCCGGTGCACTTCATGAGGGGCGCGCCCTCACCGGTCATCCAGTCCCGCGCGATCTGGCGTACGGCGGGCGGGTTGGGCTCGTACTGGACGAACCCTTCGTAGGCGACCATCGAGCCCACGCGCGCGAAGAGGTCGTTTCCGGTCTGCATGGCGACCTTGAGCATGTGGTTGCCGTGGTTCTCCATGCGGGCGGTGACAGGTGCCGGGGCGAAGCCCGCGAGTGGCTGGTTCATGACGGGCTCCCTCAGACCTCGTACGGCTGGACGACGATGAAATTGCCGGGCGCGCCGCGGAACTGGAGGTTCACGCTCTCCCCGGTGTCGCCGGGGTAGGCGTTGCGGCGCATCCGCACCTGGCTGGAGACGATCACCTGGGAGGCCGCGGACCAGGCGACGACGGCGTTGCAGTCGGCGAAGGTCGTCGGTGTCACGGGCAGCACTACGGGAGCGCCGTGCGTCTTGACGACGATCGTTCCGGTCCCCTGGAACTGCATGGTGAACAGCGCGCCTCCGGGGATGCCGTGCCCCTCGATCCGCCGGACCTCGTGCTGGAGGGACTCGTCGAAGGCGAGCACGCTCTCCGCGGAGACGCAGATCGCGTCGCCCTGGAGTTCGATGGGATGCAGGTGGCTGGCGTTCTCGGCGAGGAACACCTGTCCCTGACCGGTACAGCGCATGAGCTGCATCTCCTGGCCGGTCGCGTTGCCCACGATCCGCCCGGCGAAGCCGGCGCCCTTGTAGCTGAAGTCGACCTTGCCCTGGTAGAGCACCATGCTGCCCTGGCGGGCCAGCACGGGCTGGCCGCCGATACCGAGGTCGACGCGGATGAGCTTCTTGTTCTGCTGGGTCCACCGCTGACCGGTGGGCGTCTCCTTGTAGGCCCCCAGCGCGGCGGCCACACCGGCACCGCCCTGCGGGGCGCCCTGAGGAACGCCGTACGGGGACGGCGCGCCGGGCTGCCCCGGCGCCTGGCCCGGAACCTGCCCGTACGGCGGCTGCTGGCCGTAGCCCGGAGGCGCCGTCGGGGCCTGCTGCCCGTAGCCGGGGGGCGCGGGCGGTGCCTGCTGGCCGTAACCGGGCGGCATGGGAGCCGTCTGACCGGGAGGTTGCTGTCCGTACCCCGGCGGCGGACCGGGCGGACCGGGCGGCTGGATGTACGGAGCGGGGCCCGGCGGCGGCACCGTGCCGACCGGCGGGGTGTGCAGCGGGGCGATGATGGTCGGCGCGGCGTGCA
>LRTP01000071.1 GCA_001550305.1 Streptomyces diastatochromogenes | reverse complement strand
CCGCCTCCGGGTCGAGGTACGAACGGGCCGCGGGCCTCGACCCCGGTCTGCTCCTCGTGCTGAGCGCGGCCGGCCCCGGCGGGCCCGTGCCGCCCATGCTCGCCCCGTTCCGGTCCCTCCCGTCCCGCACCCAGGGCCTGCTCTGGTACGGGGTCGTGGAAAAGGAACCCGCCGACCGGGCGGCCGTCCTGCTCGGCCTCACCCGTGAGGACGTGACGTACGGCGCACAGCCCGCGCTGCACGCCCTGGGCCAGGCCTGTCTGAAGGCCCGGCTCGCCGCCTCCGACGACCCGCGCTGCGGGGACTTCCGACGGCTGATCGAGGAGGCGCTACGGCCGGACAACCCCCGTTCCAGCCCCGATCTGCACGCCCACATGGCGCACTGCGCGCACTGCACGACGGCGTACGAGGAGCTGTCCGCCCTGCGCGACCATCCGCGCACCGCCCTGGCCGAGGGACTGCTGCCGTGGTCGGGCACGGCGTACGTCATGAGCGAGGCGGGCGAACCCCGGCCCGGCGTCCCCGCCTCGTCGGGGCCCTGGCCGCCGTCCCGCCGTTTCGTCCTCACCTCGGCGGCGGCCCTCGGCGTCGCCCTGGTGCCGCTGCTGTTCGTCGTGCTGTCGTCGGGCGGCTCGCCGTCCCAGAACACGGCGGGCTCGGTCACCACCCCGTCGAGCGTGCCGCAGGTGACGGTGACGGCGACCGTCTCGGCGACCCCCTCGCCCCCGGCCCCGCTGCCGTCCGCGACCAGCACGTCCCCTTCCCCGACGCGGAGCCCCTCCCCGTCGAGATCGGCCAGTCCGACGCCGTCCCCCACGCCCACCCCGGCCCACCCGCCGGGCAGCGACTACGCCCAGGTCGTGAACCTCGCCTCGGGCCTGTGCCTGGACATCCGCGACGGAGATCTGACACAGGGCACGGACGTCGTCACGGCCCCCTGCACCTCGGCCCGCACCCAGCGGTGGCGGGTCGACTCCGGGCGCGGCGTCCTGCAGTCGTACGCCGACTCCGACTTCTGTCTGGACAGCCGCGGCTCCGTCGACAACGGCGTCGGGATCTGGGACTGCGGCTCGATCGACGGCAGCCACGGCCAGAACCTGAGGTTCACCGTGGACGACGACGGCGTGATCCGCCCGGCCATCGCCGTCGAGACCGCGGTCACGCCGAGCGGCGGCGACGGCGTGTCCCTGCTGCCGCTCGACGGGAGCACGGGTCAGCGGTGGCGGGCGGGGGCCTCGTGACCCCAGCGTCCTGACCGGGGCGTCCTGACCCGGGCGCGGTGACCCGGGCGCCGTGACCCGGGCCTCG
>LRTP01000708.1 GCA_001550305.1 Streptomyces diastatochromogenes | reverse complement strand
AGGCCGTCGTCGTCGGCGCCCAGCCGCCGCCCCTGCCGCCAGGCCTCCCACAGCGCCTCGATGCCTTCGCCGGCGGGGGTGAGGGCGGCGCCCCCGGTAATGACGACCTTCTCGGCGGCGGGCGGGGCGGGGACGGTGAAGCGCCGTCCGGAGGGCCAGCCGAAGGCGACGCAGGCATTCGCGCCGGCGAAGGCGAAGTTGTTGGACAGGGCGGCGTTCATGGCCAGTTCGCGGCCGGTGTCGGGGACCGCGTCCAGGCCGCACTTGGGGTCGGTGCCGGTGAAGTTGGCGGTCGGCGGGGCGATCTGTTCGACCAGGGCCTTGACGGTGACGATGGCCTCGACCGCGCCGGCCGCGCCCAGCAGGTGGCCGATCATCGACTTGGAGCTGCTCAGGGCGGTCTTCTGGGCGGCCTCGCCGAACGCGGCGCGCACCGCGTTGGACTCGGCGGAGTCGTTCTTGGGGGTGCCGGTGCCGTGGCCGTTGATGTAGCCGACGTCCCCCGGGGTGATGCCGGCGGCCTTCAGGGCGCCGCGGATGGCGCGGGCGGCGCCCTCGCCCTCGGGGTGCGGGGCGGTGGCGTGGTAGCCGTCGGCGGACAGGCCGTAGCCGAGGACCTCCGCCAGGACGGGGGCGCCCGCGGCGCGGGCCACCGACTCCTCGGCCAGCACCAGCATGCCCGCGCCTTCGCCCAGGGACAGCCCGTCGCGGTCCTTGGAGTAGGGGGCGGCGGGTTTGGCGGACAGCGACTGGAGGCTGGTGAAGCCGGCGAACGCGGTCTCGGTGAAGGCGTCGCTGCCGCCGGCGAGCATCGCGTCCGCGCGGCCCGCGGCGATCGCCTCGGCGGCGTGCGCGATGGCGTGCGCGCCCGAGGCGCAGGCGGTGTTGACGGACAGGGCCGGTCCCTTGAGAGCGAAGGCGGCGCTGAGTGCCTCGGCGATGGCCTGCGGCGGGACCAGCAGGTAGTGCAGGGCGTCGTCGGGCAGGGTGGTGCCCTCGCGGCTGCGGCGGGCGAGTTTCTCGGCGCTGCGCAGGCCGCCGTTGCAGGAGCCGAACGCCACTCCCCAGCGTTCGGCGGGCAGTTCCGCGAGGCCCGCCTGCCGGAGGGCTTCGGCGGCGGCGGTCAGCGCGAAGTCGACGGCCGGTTCCCGCTCGCTGCCGCCGAAGGCGGCCAGGTAGTCGTAGGCGGGCCGGGACAGGGGGGGCACTTCGCCGCCGATGGCCGTGCCGTAGCCGTCCATCGGCATGCCGGTGACCGGGCCGATGGCCGAATGCCCGGCCCGGATGCCCTCCCACAGCGCGGCGGCGCCCTCGCCCTGGGCGGTCACGGCGCCGACACCGCAGACCACCACGGTCCGGAACCGGGCCGCGGTGTCCGGCCGTACGGCGCGGTCGTGGACGTCGGTCATCTGGATTCCTCCGTGGATACCCCGGCCTTCAGGCCGGGGAGGAAACGGACTCCTGCGGAGCAGGGCAGGGGAAGCCGATTCGCCGCCAGGGCGGATCGTCGTTCACCAGCAACTGCCCGCGGATGTAGTAGCGTTGCCGGGCCCAGTCGGTGATAACCAAGCTGGCCGGGCCTACCGCCGGGCTGGCGGGATGTCAGGTCTGTGGAGCTGGCGTAAGACTGCTGGGCGTACCCACGTCCCCCGCCGTTGATTCGGGGCAGCTGCTGTCTGAGAAGCAGAAAGCTCAACCCGCGAGGGAAGAATCCCCCTGCTTCAGCTGGGGGAGATGTCAAGGCCGCACTCCTTTCGGATATGGCGGGTGTTGCGGGTGTGTCGCTCATGAGGTCCGTCCCAGGGCGAGGGCGACGGCCTGGCCCTCCAGGCCGCGGGCCAGGGCCAGGGCGCTGTCGGGCCGGGTGTGGCGGGGGGTGAGGGGGACGTAGTCGAGGTCGCACTCGGCGGCGGGGTGGTGGAGGTTGAGGGTGGCGGGCACGGTGCCGCTGTCCAGGGCGAGGGCGGCGACGGCCGCGTTCAGTGCGCCGGCGCCGCCGACGAGGTGTCCGGTCTGCGGTTTGACGCTGCTGATCTGGGCGGACTTGGCAGTGGTGCCGAGGGCGTCGTGCAGGGCGACGGTCTCGCTGGCGTCGCCCTGCAGGGTGGCGCAGCCGTGCGCGGCGATGTAGCTGCCGTCGGGGAAGGGCCGTTGGGCATCGGTGAGGGCGCGGCCGATGGCGCGGGCCAGGCCGCGGGCGCGGGGCTGGGGGCTGGGCGGGCGGACGCAGTCGTTGCCGGCGCCGAAGCCGGTGATCTCGGCGTAGCAGCGGGCGCCGCGGGCCAGGGCGTGTTCGCGTTCCTCCAGGACCAGGAGGGCGGCGCCCTCGCCGAAGACCGAGCCGGAGCGGTCGCGGTCGAAGGGCCTGAAGGCCTCGGTGCCCAGGTCGGTGCGGGTGCTCAGGACGCCCAGGCCGTCCATCTTGGACATCGCCCACCAGCCGGTGGCGTCGTCGTAGCCGCCCGCGAGCACGAGGTCGGCCTCGCCGCGGCGTACGGTGCGCATGCCCCGGCCGATCGCCATCGCGCCGGAGTCGGCGGTGCCGGCGAAGTAGGCGTTGGCGCCGCGGATGCCGTACTTCTCGGAGATGTGGAAGGCGGCGGCGGGCTGCAGTCCCTCGACGAAGAACAGCGGGGCGATCACCGAGGAGGCGCTCTGCCCCAGCCGGTGCAGGTCGGGGGTGCCGTCGTCGGCGCGCACGGCCTGCAGCTGGGCGATGAGCTCGTCCATGCGGGGCATTTCCTTGTTGCTGCCCAGGAACAGGCCCGCGCGGTGGCCCAGGTCGCTCCCGTCGTCCAGGCCCGCATCCTGCAGGGCGAGGGTGGCGCCGGCCAGGGCGAGCTGGTCGCCGCGGCACAGCATGCGCAGGGTGCGCCGCGAGGCCCACTGGGCGGGGGTGAAGGAGGGGATCTCGGCGCCGATGCCGGTGCGCAGCGGGGCGGGGTCGTAGGCGCGCAGCGGTCCGATGCCGCAGCGGCCCTCCAGCAGGCTGTGCCAGGTCTCGGCGGCGCTCTGGCCGATCGCGGTCATCAGGCCGATGCCGGTGACCATCACGCGGCGGCGCTGCTCGCTCATGCTGTGCCCTCCCGGGTCGTCTCGTCGCTGACCAGGGCCAGGACGCGGGCGGTGGCGACCACCCGGCCGCCGGCCCGGGCGGTGGCCCGGCACTCGGTGCGGTGCGGGCCGTGAGCGGTCACCTCGACGGTGAGGTGGACCTGGTCGCCGGGGCCGACGAAGTGCTTGAAGCGCACGCCGCGCACGGCGGCCAGGCGCCAGGTGCCGGGGCCCGCGGCGGTACGGGCGAGCGCGGCCATGCTCTCCAGCAGCAGCACGCCGGGCAGGACGGGGTGGCGCGGGAAGTGGTCGGTGAAGCAGGTCAGGGTGGCGGGCACGTTGCGCACGGCCGCCGCCCGCTCGCCGACGACGGCCTCCAGCAGCCGGTCGAAGCCGCCCGGG
>LRTP01000707.1 GCA_001550305.1 Streptomyces diastatochromogenes | reverse complement strand
GGCCCTCTTCGTCCCGAAGAGGGCCGCGGGCCACCCGCTGCTCCAGCATGAAGAGGGCTTCGTCGTCCCGTGTCTCGTAACGGTGGAGCCAGCGCTTTCCTGTACGAAGGCATCGGCGACACACGACATGGGTCACCAGGGTGGCCTGCACCGCGGGATCCGAGATCGAGCTGTTCAGCGACCAAGATGAAGAAGGTCCCCACAGCACCATGCGCAACAGAAAGCCGACAGCAACGGCGATCGCAGGTCTCGTGGAAGGGCCGCACGGCAACGCACAGAGGCGACCAGAGCCGGTCATCGCCTCGCTGTGACGGGCCTCCTTGCGAGCCGGGGTCGCCCTAGGTGGGGGGCTGGTTCCAGGAGCGTAGCTTGTCGGGATTGAGGACGACCCAGACCTGTGCAACATGGTGTTCGGCGATGTCGAGGCTGATGACGGCAGCGACCTGGTGGTCGTAGCGGACGATGAGGCCGGTACGCCCGTTGACGGAGTGGGTGGTCAGGGTGGTACGAGGATGGCGGGCCAGGAGTACCAGCAGGCTGTGAGCGACCCGACGGCTGCCGTGCACGGGCCTGCTCAGTGCTCGGACCTTGCCGCCGCCGTCGAAGAACGCCGTGGCGTCCGGACACAGCAACGACTCAAGCAGTTCGGCATCCTCGTTCACGCAGGCCTCGCGGACGGTGCGGGCGAGGAGATCGTGCTCGTCCGGCGGGGTGGAGCGTGAGCGCTGCATCCGAAGACTGCGGCGGGCACGGTCGGCGAGCCCGACGCACTCGGACTCTGGGCGTCCCACGATGTCGGCTACCGTACCGGAGGCCATCCCGAAGACGTCATTGAGCACGAACGCCGCCCGCTCGGCCGGCGACAGAGTGTCCAGCGCGTTCAGCAGAACCCGGCTGACCTCCTTTGCCAGGCTCGCCTGAGCTTCCTCGGCGCCTCCCGTCGTCGTGTGGTGCTCTTCTCTCTGGCCCCTCTGACCGGTCGCACCCCGTCGGGGGTGAGCAAGCAGGCCCAGACAGATCCCGCCAGCGGTCTTCGCGAGCCAGTATCGGGGAGTTGAGATTTCCCCACGCTCCACCTCGGACAGCCCGTACCACCGACGGTAGGTCTCACCCACGACGCTCTCCGCCTCACGGGAGTTGCCCAACATCCAGTAGGTGACTTCCAGCAGGTGCCGACGCTCATCGAGCAACTCCGCGACCGACACCGAGTCATCGTGGTTCATACGGCATCCTCCCCCCTCACAAGGCACGGCGCTACACGGCCGCAAACACTAATCCCGTCAACCTTCACGAGGGCTTCAGAGAATTCTGCGTGTCGATGGCAGGTTGCCAACACGCAGCCCCGCGCCCGGCAAAGGGGCTCCAGTAGTCCTGTCCGAGTCCTCACACACGACACACCTCCTTCATTCCTCGGCTCAATCCTTTGACCGGGCGTGCACGTGTCGTGTGACATCAGCTGTCCCGCATGGCTTCCACGCCGAGGACAAGCAGCACGCGAGGCGGCGATCAAGACCTTCACCCAGCTCCGCGGCGCCAAGTTCCCCGCGAGCTTCAAGAAGATCACCGACGATCAAGACCAACTGCCGACGTCCTACGACTTCCCCGCCGAACGCTGGGCTCCACCCGCGGACCACGAACCCTGTCGAGTCGACCCTCTCCGCCCTGGGCCGCGGCCCAAAGTCACCGCGGCGCCGACTCTCCCATCGCGGCTCTGTCCACGGTCTTCAAGCTCGTCGAATCCGCCGAGCGGCGATGGCCAGCCGTCAACGCACCCCACTTGGTCGCCCTCATCCGCTCCGGAGCCCGTTTCGAACGGCGGCACCCCCTCGAGCACCCCGAGCCGGCACGACCAGCAAGGACGGCAAGTACGCGGGGGTCGAACGGGAGCGACGGTTATTTTTCGACACCAGATAGACCAGTCGAGCCAGAGCGGTGCAACACGGCCACGGCGATAGAGCGTTGAAGCCAATCTCGTCACAGAAGTTGGGGGCATCCGGTCTTCACTCAGGGCAGCGGTGTGGCCCACGACAGCAACCGAACGCTGTTGTCGCCAAGCGTGATGTTGGCATGAGGTGACTCGAACGTTGAGAGAGAGGACCTGACTGTGCTCGTTGTTCCGGATCCGAAGGTCGTCAGAAGGCTGCTGACCCGCTACGCGTCCCTGCAGATCGCGCTCGCCGAGGGCGAGGGGCGGGAAAGTGCGCGTGAGCTTGAGGACGTGAGTTACACGCTGTGCATCACGATGGGAACCCAAAACGTGCACGAGGCCATAGCCGCCGCGGACTCGCTGCTCGTGGCCCGGTTCAGGCGAAGCAGTGTCCAGGAGTCGGACAGCGAGGACGGTTTGCCGACGGTCCCATGTGGCTGCTCCGTGCCCGTTGACGGATCCTGCGTCACTCCATAGAGGTCCGCGATCGCCCATCTCCTCGCCAGACCCAGGCATCCATCTCACTCGTGATAGTCTCATTCAATACCATCTCGTGTTTGACTATCGCTGAGCGCCAATCCTCTCTTGGGAGAATGTCCATGGCCACGTTGCTGCACATCGACTCGTCCGTGTTCCCCGGCGAGGCGTCCTCGTCCCGTTCTGTCACTGCTACTTTCCGCAAGGTCTGGGAGGAGCAGCACCCGGAGGGCACCGTCATCTACCGCGACCTCGCCGCCGCCCCTGTCCCGCACATCACCGCCGACGCCTGGTCCGCCGGTTACACCGCCCCCGCCGAGCGCACCCCGGAGCAGTCCGCCGCGTTCGCCGCGCGCGTGAAGCTCATCGAGGAGCTGGAGCAGGCGGACGCCGTCCTGATCGGCGCCCCCATGTACAACTACTCGATCCCGTCGACCCTGAAGGCGTGGCTGGACAACGTGCTCCTGCTCGGCCGTACCGCGGGCGAGACTCCCTCCGCCCAGGGCACCCCGGTCATCGTCGTCGCCAGCCGCGGCGGCTCCTACGCCCCGGGCACCCCGCGCGAGGGCTACGACTTCGTACAGAACTACCTGGAGGCCGTCCTCAAGCACACCCTCGGCCTGGACCTCGACTTCATCGTTCCGGAACTCACCATGGCCCCTCGCAATCCGGCCATGTCCGAACTGGTCCCCCTCTACGAGGCCTCCCGCAAGCGTGCCTTGGAGGACGCAGCCGCCAGGGCCGAGGAACTCGCGGAACTCCTCGCCGCGTAGAACACCCCGCAATGGACACCGTGTGACGCCTCGACGTAGGACGTCACACGGAGTCTGCGTCGTCTGCACCCTGACCGAGACGGCGGCACGCTCCCCTGGAAGGACGGTGAAGTGTCCCGACTCCGGGTTGGCCCAGGTGTTCGGCCCGCCAGTAGGGTGCGCCTCGGAACGATGGCGACAAAGTCCCGCCTGCAGCAGGGTCGGCGTGTGGCAAGGGCGGCCGTGGTCCTCAGGGCCGCCTTCGCTGTAAAAGACGTACCGCCCGGAACCGGTCACGCCTCGGGC
>LRTP01000706.1 GCA_001550305.1 Streptomyces diastatochromogenes | reverse complement strand
GGGACGAGCGGGTCGGCGGGCTCGCGCTCGCCCAGGGCCTGGAGGCGCTGCGTACGGCCGCCGCCGAGGCGATCCAGCTGCACGGCGGCATCGGCTTCACCTGGGAGCACGAGGCCCAGCTGTACTTCAAGCGCGCGGCCGGCGACGACCTGCTCTTCGGGCCCGTGCACCGGCTGCGGGCGTACGCCGCCGACGCGGCGCGGCTCTTCGACGGCGCGGAGGTGGCGGTCTGATGGCGCCCGGAATCCGGTCGCGACTCGTCGTGCGGAGTGTGCAGAAGGTGTCCTCGACGCGGGCCTTCGCCCGGATCGCCCCGCACCTCGTCCCGGCCATGGACCGCGCGGTGCACCGGCTGACGCGCGGCAGGGTGCTGCTCAGCGCGCAGCTGCTGCCGGGGATCGTGCTGACGGTACGGGGCGCCCGCAGCGGGCTGGAGCGGCGTACGCCACTGGCCTGTATGCCGGAGGGGGAGGGTGGCTGGATTCTCGTCGGGTCCAACTTCGGGCGCCCCGATCATCCGGCCTGGACCGCCAACCTTCTCGCCCATCCGGACGCCGTCATCAGCCGGCAGGGCGAGGACATCCCCGTGAGGGCCCGTCTGCTGGAGGGGGAGGAGCGGGACGCGGCGTGGAAGGCGGTGCTGGCGTTCTGGCCGCCGTACGCCACGTACCAGGCGCGGATCGACCGGGAGATCAGGCTGTTTCGCATCGTGCGCCGCGGTGCATAGCGCAGCAGGCGGCAGTCCGCGAGTGGACTGCCGCCTGCATGACAGGATGTGGGCCGAAGGGGCCCCAAGAGATGCGGTCGCGCTACTTGGTCGGTTTCTTCCCGGTCACCCCGAGATGCACCAACAGCGCCAGGTTCGGCTTGAGTTCGGCCTGCTTGACGCCCCAGGTCTGGAAGCCCTTCTGGTGCGAGGCCACCGCGGCGAGCATCGCGACGAGGGAACCGGCGATCGCCGCGGGGTTCACGTCCTTGTCGACCTTGCCCTTGGACTGGAGCTCGGAGACGGAGTCCGCGAGGGAGTTGTTCACCGAGTTAAGGATCTTCATGCGGATCTTGTAGAAGCGTTTGTCGCCCTCGGCGGCGCCCAGGTCGACCACGCGCAGGATCGCCTCGTTCTTCCGCCAGAACTCCAGGAAACCGTCCACGAGTTCCTGCGCGGTCGCCCAGCCGGCCTTGCCGACCCAGGAGCGTCCTTCGAGGAGCTGGGTCAACCCGGCACCCTCCGCGGCCATTTGCTCGGCGATCTCCAGGACGGCGCCTTCGACGTCCGGAAAGTACTGGTAGAAAGTCGCCGGCGACGTCCCCGCCTTCCGGGCGACATCGATGACTTTGACGTCCCGGTACGGCGACGAGCTGAGCATTTCACTGAGGCAGTCGAGCAGTTTCTGCCTGGTCGCCTGCCCTCGCCGTCCGGCCACGCGGCCGTCGACGGTACGCACTTGTCCTGTCATGCCGTCAGCTTACCGAGGGGTGATCGGAGCGCGATTCGGCCGACTGCAAATGGGGTGCGTGGGGGAGTGGGGGCGGCGAGTGGAGGCTCCGGGAGATGTCCGAGGGTGTCCGGGCCGTCGCGCGGAGTGGATGAAAGGCCGTTAACTTGGCCGCATGGCCGTATCCCGGGCGTCCGACGCAACGCACGCCTACCCGGAGGGCGTCCCCTGTTGGGTCGACGCGCAGCTTCCCGATGTGGAGGCGGGCAGGCGTTTCTACGGTGAGCTGTTCGGCTGGACCTTCGGGGAGGGGTTCGAGCCGCACATGGAGGGCGTGTGGGCACGCCATCACGGGGAGCCCGTCGCCGCCCTCACACCCAAGCGGGACGGCCGGATGCCCACCGTGTGGACGGTGTCCTTCGCGACCCCGGACGCCGCCGCGCTCGCGGCCCGGATCCAGGCGGCGGGCGGTCGGGTGATCACCGCGCCCACCCGGCTGGGCCCCTACGGTACGACCGCCCTCGCGACCGACCCCGAGGGCGGGGTCTTCGGCCTGTGGCAGGCGGGGACCCACCCCGGTTTCGGCGAGCGGCACGAGCCGGGCTCCTTCTGCTGGGCCGAGCTGTACGCGCGGGACCCGGAAACCGTCGACCGTTTCTACGGCACCCTGTTCCACGAAGCCCTGTTCGGCCCCGACGCCTCGCCCGACTTCGGCCGCGCCCCGGTCTCCGGCGTCTTCCCGGCCGAGATGCCGCCGCACTTCCTCGTCCACTTCGGAGTGGAGGACGTCGACGCGGTTCTCGGTACGGTGAACCGGCTCGGCGGACGCGTCCAGGCGCCCCCTTTCGACACCTCGTACGGAAGGGCGGCCGTCGTCACGGACAATCAAGGGGCGTCGTTCGCCGTACTCCAGGTACGGGGCCGGTGATTTTGTCCCGAGACACCCCGTTCCGCCCCCGGGTTCGCAACCTGTGGCGCGGACAGGAAGAATCGGGGTGCGTGCCGCCATGGCGGTGCGGTGGTGAGACGCTGCACGGGGCTGCGTTCATACGTGGATGACGTGGCTCGTACGGGGAGGTGGCAGGCAAGTGGTGGATCAGCTGACACAGCACGATCCGCGGCGGATCGGGCCGTTCGAGGTGCTGGGACGGCTGGGTGCCGGCGGCATGGGGCTGGTCTATCTCGCGCGCTCGGCTTCGGGCCGGCGCGTGGCGATCAAGACGGTCAGGACCGAGCTCGCCGAGGACCAGCTGTTCCGGGTCCGCTTCACTCGTGAGGTGGAGGCGGCGCGAGCGGTCTCCGGCTTCTACACGGCGGCCGTGGTCGACGCCGACCCGCGCGCGGCCGTGCCGTGGCTGGCCACCGCGTACGTTCCCGCGCCCTCCCTCGAGGAAATAGTGAATGAGTGCGGGCCGCTCCCGGCCCAGGCGGTGCGCTGGCTGGCGGCGGGCGTCGCGGAGGCGCTCCAGTCGATCCACGGCGCCGGGCTCGTCCACCGCGACCTGAAGCCCTCGAACGTGCTGGTGGTGGAGGACGGGCCGCGGGTCATCGACTTCGGTATCGCCTCCGGTGTTTCGAACACCCGTTTGACGATGACGAACGTCGCCGTCGGCACCCCGGCCTACATGTCCCCCGAACAGGCGAAGGACTCGCGCAGCGTGACGGGCGCGAGCGATGTCTTCTCGCTCGGCTCGATGCTGGTGTTCGCCGCCACCGGGCACGCGCCCTTCCACGGCGCCAACCCCGTCGAGACGGTCTTCATGCTGCTGCGGGAAGGCCCCGACCTGGAGGGCCTCCCGGACGAGCTGCGCCCCCTCATCGAGTCCTGCATGCAGATGGAGGCGACCGGCCGTCCCAACCCCGCCGACCTCCAGGCCCAGTTGGCACCCCACCTCTTCGGCTCCGGCTCCGACGACAGCGGTACGGCGTCGGCGTGGCTGCCCGAGCGGGCGGTGGGCCTGATCGAGTCGCGCCGCGGGGGCCGTCCGCCGGTGAAGCCGCAGTCCTCCGGCGGTCGCAGCGGGGGCGGA
>LRTP01000705.1 GCA_001550305.1 Streptomyces diastatochromogenes | reverse complement strand
ACGTCCCTTGCCGTTAGTTCGGGGCAGCTGCTGTCTGAGAAGCAGAAAGCTCAACCCGCGAGGGAAGAATCCCCCTGCTTCAGCTGGGGGAGAAGTCAAGAATACTCCTCTGAGTCGCCGAGCAGCCGGTCAGGCTTCGAGTTCGGCACGATGTGCGGCCAGGAAGTCGGTCAGGCTCAACGGATCCGGGTTGAACGCGCGCGTCGCTTCGCGCTCACGCAGGCCGCGGTAGGACCCGGAGAACTCGGCGTAGTACTGGAACATGTTTCCCAGCTCGTCGGCGCCGGGGAAGCCGAGGCCGCGGAACTGGTCGTGGCTGGGCGGCCGGTAGGCCACCGGCTCACCGAGCACCGTGCTCAGCGCTTCCGCCATCTGCTCGCCGGTCAGGTGCTCGCCGGCCACGGGGACGGATGCGCCGATCGTCTCCGACGGCCGCCGCAGCACGCGCAGCACCGCCTGGCCGATGTCGTCGGAGGCGATGCCCGCGACGGCCGTGTCACCGAGGGGGAGGTGCAAGGCGAGCGTTCCGTCGGGGTCGCGTTGCGGTCTGGCGAGGGTGAGCAGGTTGTCCCAGAAGAAGGACAGCAACAGGTACGTCGTGGGCAGACCCGACTTGGCGAACAGAGCGTCGGCGGCCCCGCCCTTCACGTCGAAGTGCGGCACCCGGTAACCGTCGCCGATGAACGGCATCCGGTCGTCGGCTGCCGCGATCGCCTCCCGCGTGTCTTCCAGCGTCGACCAGATGACATGCCGCAGACCGGATGCCTGGGCCGCGCTGATCAGGTTCTCGACCTCGGTCAGTTCCCGCGCGGGCGAACGGTGCTCCCAGTACGGCGTGACGAGGAACGCGCCGTGCGCCCCGTCGAACGCCCGGCGCAGGCCGCCCTCGTCGGTGAGGCTCGCCTCCATCACATGGGCGCCGAGTCCCGCCAGGATCTGTGCCTTCGGCGACGCGGCGTCGCGCGTCACCGCCCGTACGGTGAAGGCGCTGTCGGCCAGCAGCGCACGCGCGACCGCACCTCCCTGGGTGCCGGTAGCACCGAGGACCGTGACCACGTTGTCGTGGGACATCGGAATTCTCCTGTCGGAAGTGCTTGTCAGACCAACGTCGCGGCGAGGGTGGGGTAGTCGGTGTAGCCGTGGTGGTCGCCGCCGTAGAAGGTGGCCGGGTCGGCCTGGTTGAGCGGTGCGCCGGAGCGGATGCGGGCCGGGAGGTCGGGGTTGGACAGTGCCGTGGTGCCGACCGTGATGACGTCGGCAAGGCCGGCGTCGAGGTCGGCGACGCGCGTGTCGATGTCGGTTCCCGCGCGGTTGAGGAGCAGGGCCGTCGGCCACAGCTGGCGCAGCTCGCGCAGGAGTTCCTCGTCGCCGCCGTGGATCAGGTGGAGGTAGGCGAGGTTCAGTGGGGCCAGGGCCGTGACGAGTGCCGGGTACAGGTCGCGGGTGTCGTATTCGGCGATGTCGTTGAAGGGGTTGCCCGGGGAGAGGCGCAGACCGGTGCGTTCGGCGCCGATCTCGTCGGCCACCGCGGAGGCGACCTCGACCGCGAAGCGGATGCGGTTTTCGAGCGGGCCGCCGTAGCGGTCGGTGCGCTGGTTGGTGTTGCCGGCGAGGAACTGGTGGACGAGGTAGCCGTTGGCTCCGTGGATCTCGACGCCATCGAAGCCGGCTGCGATGGCGGCTGAGGCCGCGTGGCGGAATTCGTCGACCACGTCGGCGACTTCCTCGGTGGCCAGGGCCCGGGGGGTGGGCATGTCCTGCAGGCCGGAGGTGGTGAACATCGCGCCCTTGGGCTGGATGGCCGAAGGGGCGACGGGCCGGCGGTGGTGGGGGGTGTTGGCGGGGTGGGAGATACGGCCCGTGTGCATGAGCTGGACGACGATGCGCCCGCCGGCGGCGTGCACGGCGCCGGTGATCTCCTGCCAGCCGGCGATGTGTGCCTCGGTGTAGATGCCGGGGGTCAGCAGGTAGCCCTGGCCGTCGGCGGAGGGCTGGGTGCCTTCGGTGATGATGAGGGCCATCGACGCGCGCTGACGGTAGTACGCGCGGTTGAGGTCGGTGGGGACGCCGTCCGGCCGGGAGCGGTCACGCGTCATCGGAGCCATGGCGAGGCGGTGCGGCAGCTCGATGGCGCCGACAGTGATGGGGGTCCAGAGAGTCATTGCATTCTTTCCGTGCAGTGGATGGCTCGGTGGTTGCGGCTCAGATCGACTTCAGCACCCGGACGCGGTCGGCGACGGCACGCCGCGCGACGTCGGAAGTGAAGGCGAGGGAGTCGAACTCGTGCGGGACGCCGGGGTGCAGGTGGAATTCGACCGGTACGCCGGCGCGGCTGAGCTTGGTGGCGTAGGCGGTGTCCTCGTCGCGGAACAGGTCGAGCTGGCCGACCTCGATGTAGGCCGGCGGCAGGCCGGTGGCGTCTTCGAGCCGGGCCGGGGCCGCCGTGGCCGGGACGTCGGACCCTCCGACGGCGTCGCCGAGGAAAGTCCGCCATCCGGTGACAAGGTCGCCGTAGTTGTAGATGAAGGGCGCAAGGTGGTCGTCGGGGGCGCCGGTGCGGTCGTCGAGCATCGGCATGATGAGGATCTGGCGGGCGATCTTCGGGCCGCCGCGCTCTCGCGTCAGGATTGCCACGGCCGCGGCCAGGCCGCCGCCGGCGCTGTCGCCCATCACGCCGATCCGGCCGGGGTCGACGCCGAGCTCTGCGGCGTGCTCGTGCAACCAGCGCAGCGCCGCGTAGCCGTCTTCGAGCGGGGTCGGGAAGGGGTACTCGGGGGCGCGGCGGTACTCGACCGACAGCATCGGCACGCCGCTGGCGGAGACGTAGCGGGCGAGAGTGCCGTCGAAGTGGTCGATGTGACCGAAGAAGTATCCGCCACCGTGGAAGTACACCACCGCCGGACCCGAGGTCGCGCCCTCCTTGGTGTACCAGCGCATCTGGATCCGGGCGGCGTCGTCTGTGGTGGCGTAGCTGTCGCTCATCCGAACGTCTTCGGGGAAGGGCTGAGCGGTGCTGGAGGCTGCGAGGATCGGCTCCCAGAAGGCTCGCCGCCCCTCGACGTCGTCACGTGGGGGCTGGAATGCCTCGGTTCCGCCCATCTGGGCCAGGACGTCGGCTACTTGCGGGTCGAATTTGAGTGTCATGATCTCGGTCTTTCGCTGCGTGGGGTGAGTGGCAGAACGGGCTGATGGCTGGCCGAGCAGTCGTCTCCGCCAGCGGCACTCGCTGCGCCACATCAGCGCGCAGCTCACCGGAGTCGATCAGTGCCACCAGCCGCGACAGCTGCTCGGCGTCGCCGCGTTCGACTGATCAAGCATGTCGTCGACCGGAATCCGGATGAAGGTCCTGCTTAAGCCCGGACAAGTTGTCCGTGGTTACTGACTTCGGCTCGTTAGGGTGATCTTCTTCGAAGTCCCTGATGGGCCTGGAGTGTTGTCTGTATTCCGTGGTGTATGAGGTATGAGGTATGCG
>LRTP01000704.1 GCA_001550305.1 Streptomyces diastatochromogenes | reverse complement strand
GAGCGAGCTGCCCCCCGCCGACCATGCCGACTACCGGGAACGTCACGCTGCAAGGGTATCGGTCGCGCCATGGGGGCCGGATACCTGGGGGCCAGGGGCCTGAACAGTGGGCGCCTGGGAATCGTGGTGCTGCGGAACGGATTCCTGGTCGGTGGATTCCTGGCCGACGGATTCCTGGCCGGTGGATTCCTGGTCCGCGCAGGGGGTGCTGTCGGGGGTGGAACCGGCGGAGGCGGGGCCCTCGGGCAGGGAGCCGTCAGGGCCGTCCGGCAGATGCCGGGCCTTCGAGCCCTCGTCGTACGCGTCCATTCTGCCCCGATTCCCGATCCCGGTCCGATTCCCGCCGCCGGACCGCGCGGCACCGTGGCGCCCGCGCGCACCACACCGCGGCGTGCGCACGGGAACGGTACTCAGCCCGGACCGCCCGGCACAGCCCCATTCGGCACAGCGGGCACAACAGCGACACAACAGCGACCCTGAGGTTATCCACAGCGGTGGACACCCTACGGCCGCCCGCCTCACCACGTGGAGAAAAACCGAACGTTCGGTCTGTCGAGCGGACGGGCCTTCCGCGGTCGGACCGTTCCCTTCTTGTAGAACCTGTTCTATCTTGACGCTCCGTCAGATCCGGTGTCCGCCGGGTCGGTGGATCGGTGCGTGGGAGGACAGGGACGTGGACTTCACCTTCACCGAGGAGCAGCAGGCGGCGGTCGAGGCGGCGAGGGCGGTGTTCGGCGGGGTCGCGCCCGACGGAGTGCCCAGCCCCGCGATCACCGCGGGCGCCGTCGCCGACGACTTCGACCGGGCCCTGTGGACGAAGCTCGCCGATGCGGATCTGCTGAGTCTGTTGCTCGCCGCGGAGTACGGCGGGGCGGGCCTGGACGCGATCGCGCTGTGCCTGGTGCTGCGCGAGGCGGCGAAGGTGCTGGCGCGGGTGCCGTTGCTGGAGAGCAGCGCGGCGGCGGTGGCCGTACAGACGTACGGCGGCGAGGAGTTGAAGGCGGAGCTGCTCGCGCGGGCGGGCCGGGGCGAGGTCGTGCTGACCGTCGCGGCGAACGGGCGGACCGGGCACGACCCGGCCGAACTCGCCGTGACCGCACGGCGGGACGGTGACGCGTGGGTGCTGGACGGGGTGCAGACGGCGGTTCCGTGGGCGGAGAACGCCGACTTCACCGTCGTACCCGCGCACACGGGCGACGGCCGGACCGTCCTCGCGCTGGTACCCCGGGTTCATGACGGGGCCGTCCTCGGCGAGCAGATCTCCACGACCGGGGAACGGCTCGGCGAGCTGCGTCTGGAGTCCGCGCGGATCACCGCCCGGGATGTCATCGACGCCGACGGGGCGTGGGAGTGGCTGCGGGAGCTGTTGGCCACCGGGACGTGCGCGCTGGCGCTCGGGCTCGGTGAGCGGGTGCTCTCGATGACGAGCGCGTACACGGGCAAGCGGGAGCAGTTCGGGTACCCGGTCGCCACGTTCCAGGCCGTCGCCGTGCAGGCCGCGGACCGCTATATCGACCTGCGGGCGATGGAGGCGACGCTGTGGCAGGCCGCGTGGCGGATCAGTACGGGGGCGGGGGGTGCGCTTCCGGCGTCCGGGGACGTGGCCGTCGCCAAGATCTGGGCGTCGGAAGGGGTACGACGGATCGTGCAGACGGCGCAGCATCTGCACGGGGGGTTCGGCGCCGACGTCGACTACCCGCTGCACCGGTACCACGCCTGGGCCAAGCAGCTTGAGCTGTCGCTCGGACCGGCGGCGGCGCACGAGGAGGCACTGGGGGATCTGCTCGCGGCCCATCCCCTGGGCTGACCGCCCACGCCCGCGCCACGCCCGCGCCTCTCCAGACGCATCCTCGCCTCTCCAGGCACTCCCTCGCCTCTCGAGGCCTGGGCAAGTCCCGGGCAGCGGTGGTCAGCGCCGCTCGGCGGATGCGGGCGCGGGCGCGAACCCCTGCCGGTGGCTGCAGCGGGCGTGAACCCTCGCCGGTGGCTACCGTACGAAGCCGGGGGTGCCCCGCCGGTGGCTACAGCACGAAGCCGGGGGTGCCCTTGTCGTCCACGACCGGGCGGCCGGCGGCGGCCCAGACCTGCATGCCACCGTCGACGTTCACGGCGTCGATGCCCTGCTGGACCAGGTACATCGTGACCTGTGCCGAACGGCCCCCGGAGCGGCAGATCACATGGACCCTGCCGTCCTGCGGCGCCGCCTCGGTCAGCTCGCCGTAGCGAGCGACGAACTCACTGATGGGGATGTGCAGCGCCCCCGCGGCATGGCCCGCCTGCCACTCGTCGTCCTCCCGGACGTCCAGCAGGAAGTCTCCGTCCGCGAGATCCCCGACCTCGACCGTGGGCACACCAGATCCAAAACTCATGCCCCCGACGCTACCCGACCGGGCAGGCGACCCGAAGCCCCCGCCGGACAGGCTCCAGGACAGGCCCTAGGACAGGCCCTAGTCGACCAGCCCGGCCAGCTCCTTCTCGCGCTCGTCGACCTGGGCCAGCAGCTGCTCGGCGATCTCGTCCAGGAGCCGGTCCGGGTCCTCCGGGGCCATTTTGAGCATGGCGCCGATGGCGCTCTCCTCCAGCTCGCGGGCGACCAGGGTCAGCAGTTCCTTGCGCTGGGCGAGCCACTCGAGGCGGGCGTAGAGCTCCTCGCTGCGGCTCGGCTTCCACTCCTCGGGCACCGGGCCCGCCGCCCACTCCTCGGACAGCTCCCGCAGCAGGGCCTCGTCGCCACGGCTGTACGCGGCGTTGACCCGGGCGATGAACTCGTCGCGCCGCCTGCGCTCGTCGTCGTCCTGTGCCAGGTCGGGGTGGGCCTTGCGGACCAGCTCACGGTAGAGCTGACGGGCCTCGTCACTGGGGCGTACGCGCTGCGGGGGGCGTACGGACTGGTCCGTCAGCATCGCCACCGCCTCGGGGAACAGTCCCTCGGAGTCCATCCAGCCGTGGAAGAGCTCCTCGACCCCGGGCATCGGCATGACCCGCGCCCGCGCCTCGTCCGCCTTGCGTATGTCCTCCACGTCTCCGGTGCGCGCGGCGACCGCCTCGGCGATCTGCGCGTCCAGCTCGTCGAGCCGCGAGTACATCGGGCCGAGCTTCTGGTGGTGCAGGCGCGAGAAGTTCTCGACCTCGACGCGGAAGGTCTCCACGGCGATCTCGAACTCGATCAACGCCTGCTCGGCCGCCCGCACGGCCCGCTCCAGCCGCTCCTCGGGCCGCGCCTGCGCCTCGGGCGCCGCCTCCGGGGCGGACTCGTCGTGGGCATCCGCATCCCCGGCGCCCTGGGGCCGGGCATCCTCGGCCTGGGTACGGTCGGACTCGCTGTGCTCGGCTTCCGGGGTCGTCACCCGACCAGACTAGGCCACGGCCCCGTACGACTCGCGGCCTTCCCCCGGCCGGGGCGGTGCGCCACGCCCCCGCCCCGCCGCTCTCGGCCCGACCTCGCTCCTCTCAGCCCGGCCCTCTCCTCTCGATTCGACGGCGCGACGGTGCCCCTCTTGCGGCTCACCGTTGCGGCTCAAAGTTGTGGCTCACCGTGGTGGCTCACACCCCGAGCTCCGCCGCCAACCGCCCCTCCCTGACCGCCGCCACCAGCTCCGCGTGGTCCGCCTCCGTACGGTCGGCGTAGGCCACGGCGAACGAGGCGATGGACTCGTCCAACTCCTCGCTCTTCCCGCAGTACCCGGCGATGAGGCGGGGGTCGGCGGTGTGGGTGTGGGCGCGCGCGAGAAGGGCGCCGGTCATACGGGCGTAGTCGTCGACCTGGTCGGCGGCGAGGGCGGCGGGGTCGACGCTGCCCTTGCGGTTGCGGAACTGGCGTACCTGGAAGGGGCGGCCCTCGACGGTGGTCCAGCCGAGCAGGATGTCGCTGACGACCTGCATGCGCTTCTGGCCGAGGACGACCCGGCGGCCCTCGTGCGGTACGTCGGGTATGGCGTGGCCTGCCGTCGCCAGGTGCGGGAGCAGCGCCGAGGCACGGGCCTCCTTCACCTGGAGAACCAGGGGTTCGCCGCGGTGGTCGAGGAGCAGCACGACATAGGAGCGGGTGCCGACGCTGCCGGTGCCGACGACCCGGAAGGCGACGTCGTGCACCGCGTACCGGGCGAGGAGGGGGAGGCGGTCCTCGGAGACGGTGGTCAGGTAGTGCTCCAGCGAGGCCGCGACCGCCGCGGCCTCCGCGTCGGGTACCCGGCGCAGCACCGGAGGCGCGTCCACGAAGCGGTGGCTGCCGTCCTCCGTCGGCTGGGTCGACTTGGCCGCGAACCGTCCGCTGGTGTTGGCCCGCGCCTTCTCCATGACCCGCTCCAGGGTGCCGAGCAGGTCGTGGGCGTCGGCGTGGGAGACGAGTTCCTCGTCCGCGATGGCGTTCCACGCGTCCAGCACCGGGAGCTTCGCGAGCAGCCGCTGCGTGCGTCGGTAGGCACCGACCGCGTCGTGGGCGGCCTTGCGACAGGTGTCCTCGTCCGCGCCCGCTTCCCTGCCCGCGAGCACGAGCGAGGTGGCGAGGCGCTTGAGGTCCCACTCCCAGGGGCCGTGTGCCGTCTCGTCGAAGTCGTTCAGATCGATGACCAGGCCGCCGCGCGCGTCTCCGTACAGGCCGAAGTTGGCCGCGTGGGCGTCGCCGCAGATCTGGGCGGCGATGCCGGTCGCGGGGGTGCGCGCGAGGTCGTAGGCCATGAGGCCCGCCGAGCCGCGCAGGAAGGCGAAGGGGGTGGCGGCCATCCTGCCGACCCGTATCGGAGTGAGCTCCGGGATCCGGCCGAGGTTGGACTCCTCGACGGCGGTCACCGCGTCCGGCCGGCCGGCGTCGAAGGTCAGCTCCGCGTGAGCGCCGCGCGGCACCCGTCGGCGCAGCGCCTTGCCCTCTTCCTTGGGTGCGGCCTGCACGGGCCGGCCCGCGAATCCCCGCACGCCGAAGACTCCGGAGACCCTGGACGCCTGCCGACCCGGCTCGCTCAGGCGGCTTTCTTCGCTCCGCCGACCCCGTTCGCCCCGTTCGCCCTGATGGTCCTGATGGTCCTGCCCGTCCGGTCGGCTCCGCTGGTCCTGCTGCGCCCGATCCGCTGCACCAAGATCCGTCATACCGACTGCCTCCCCCGTCACGCACGAACATCAACTCGTGATGACCGTACCGCCGGTGGCCGAAACGCGTCAGACCCTGTGGACAACTCCCAGCCTGTGGAAAACCCGGCCCCGGCGAATCAGCCCCGGTCCAGGGTCACTTGCGGAGTTCACCCGGGCACGGCGGGCTCCCCGGCAGGTGCTTCTCCGCCCAGGTTCCGAGTTCCACGAGCGCGGGCTGCAGTGCGGCGCCCGCCTCCGTCAGGCCGTACACGACCCGCAGCGGAGGGCCCTCGTCGACCTCGCGGACGACCAGCCCCGCCGCGCCGAGTTCCGTGAGGCGGTCGGAGAGCATCCGTTCGCTGATGCCGGGGATCGCTCTGCGCAGGTCGGCGAAGTGCGCGGGGTGCGGCAGCAACACGGCCACGACCAGGCCGGTCCAGCGCTTCCCGAGCAGTTGGAAGACGCGGGCCATGCCGTCGTCGACCCTCTGGCACGGCCCTGCGTCGTGAGTCCCCGGCTCTGGCATGGGTCCAGGGTACTGTGTTCCCGTGGGGGGATGAAAAAAAGTAAGTAGCTGTGTTATCTCTAGTCCAGTACGAAAAGTTCGCCCCCTTCTCCTGGAGATCCCCATGGCCACCCTCCTGCACATCGACTCGTCCGTTTTCCCGGGCGCAGCCTCCGCCTCCCGTACGGTCACGGACGCGTTCCGCAAGGCCTGGGAGGAGCAGCACCCGCAGGGCACCGTGATCTACCGCGACCTCGCCGCGAACCCGGTCCCGCACATCACGGCCGACGCCCACACCGCCGGTTTCGCCCCGGCGGACGCGCACACCCCCGAGCAGGCCGCGGCCTTCGCCGAGCGCCTGACGTTCATAGAGGAGCTGGAGCGGGCGGACGCGATCCTGATCGGCGCGCCCATGTACAACTTCACGATCCCCTCGACCCTCAAGGCGTGGCTGGACCAGGTGATCCTCATCGGCCGTACCGCCATGAGCGAGGACTCGAAGATCAAGGGCACCCCGGTCACGGTCGTCGCCAGCCGCGGCGGCTCCTACGCGCCGGGCACCCCGCGCGAGGGTTACGAGTACGTCCAGAACTACCTGGAGGCGATCCTGCGCGACAGCCTCGCCCTGGACGTCCACGTCATCGTCCCGGAGCTCACGATGGCGCCGCAGAACCCGGCGATGGCCGACCTGATCCCGATGTACGAGGCCTCCCGCGCCAAGGCCGTCGACGAGGCGGTCACGAAGGCCAAGGAGTTCGCCGAGCGCTTCGCCGCGTAGCCCCTCCGGGGGAGGGCCGAACGAACCCCTGCCCCGGTACGCCCCCCTCACGACGCGACGGCCCCGCAGGTCACGAACCTGCGGGGCCGTCGCGTCGCACGGGCCGTCGCGTCGCACGAGCCGGCAGCCCATACGAACTGTCGTGCTGTATGGGCCGCCGAATGCCCACTGCCGCGGGGGATGGATCACAGCGGGCATCCGGCGGCGGTACCGGGGGGACGAGCGGGCCGAGCGGGCCGAGTGGGCCGAGCCGGCTACTTGAACGCCGGGAGGCTGCGGCTCACCCAGCCGGAGAAGGGGGTGGCCGGGCGGCCCAGGACCTTCTCCACATCGGGGCTGACCCGCTGTTCGGCGGGGAGCGGGGCGCCGAGGATGTCCAGGGTGCCGGGGATGACGTCCTCCGGCATGAACTGGGCCATGTGGGTGTGGGCGGCCTCGCGGGTCAGTTCCACGAAGGTCACTTCCTCACCGATGGCCTCGGCGATCACGTCGGCCTGCGCACGCGGGCTGACCGCTTCGGGGCCGGTCACCTCGTACGTACGACCGGCATGACCGTCCTCACGCAGGACGACCGCGGCGACCGCGGCGATGTCCGCGGGGTCGACGACCGGCAGGGCCACGTCACCGAACGGGGCGAGGACCGTGCGGTCGGCGCGGACCGACTCGGCCCAGGCGAAGGCGTTGGAGGCGAATCCGCCCGCGCGCAGGATGGTGAAGTCGAGGCCCGAGCCGCGTACGGCCTCCTCGAACTCGCGCAGCCTGCCGTGCGAGGCGGAGTCGGGGCGGGTGGCGTTGATCTGCGAGGACAGCAGGACGACCCGCTTGACGCCGGCGTCCCTGGCGGCGGCCAGCAGGTCGGTCGCGGCCTCGCCGTAACCGAGCAGTTCGCCGGCGAGCAGGATGAAGAAGGCGTCGGCGCCTTCGAGGACCGGCCGCATGCTCTCGGCGCTGCCGAGGTCGGCCTGGGCGTGACGGACACCGTCCGTCGGGGAGGGCAGCGGGCGGCGCGAGACCGCCACGACCTGCTCCCCCGCCTCGGCGAGCGCCTCGATCAGCGGACGTCCGACATTTCCGGTGGCTCCAGTGACGACAATCATCAGAAAAAACTCCCTAGTGCGTTAATCCGAACCAGTAATCAGCAGTCATCGGTTGCATCGGTGTGGGGATTGGAGTGGAGAGGGGGGTGGGGGTCGGTGTGGGGATCGGTGTGGGGAAATCCGCCGGTCATCCGTGGTGGGCGGCCATGACAGGGACGCTAACATCCTCCGTATAGTAGGTACCTAGAGGAAAGTGGCTATCCAAGCGGGTCTCTTCCTCGCGCCCGCCGTACACCGCGGTGAGCGAACGGCCCAGCCGCACGAGCGACTCCCGCGCCTCCGGAGGGTCGAGCACCTCGACGCGGCTGCCGAGACCGGCCAGTTGCGCGGCGAGCACCTCCACCGAAGGACCGTCGGCCGTGAACTCGACCCGGCCGTCGAGCTGGGCCTCGCCCGTCCGCAGCCGACCGCCCAGCAGTTGCCGCAGCACCGGCAGGGCGTCGCGGTCGGCCCGCGCCCGTACGGTCGCCGCGGTCAGCCGCTGTTCCACCTCGGCGGCCAACTCCCGCCAGGCGGCGGCGAGGTCGAAACCCTCCGGGCGCCGCACCGGCTCACCGGTCCTGGTCGCGGAGGTGACCCGGCTGAGCCGGAAGGTGCGCAGCCCCTCCTCGGTACCGGCGACGAGGTACCAGCGGCCGGCCTTCGAGACCAGGCCGAGCGGGTGCACCGTGCGCTCGCCGGGTGCCCGGTCGGGGTGGGCGTAGCCGAGCCGGACCTGTTCGCCGTCGAGCACCGCCCGCTCCAGAGTGTGCTGGTGGGGGCCGCCGCCACCCGCCGTCCGCGACCAGTCGACACCGTCGATGAGGATGGCCTTGGCGGCCGCCTCGGCGTGCGGCCGCATGGGCGCGGGCACCGCCCGCATCAACTTCCGTAACGCGGCACGTAGTTCGGGCGAGGCCGACAAGGGGCCCGCGGCCAGGAACAGCGCCCCGATCTCCCGCGAGGTGAAACCGGTCAGATCGGTGCGGGCGCCGCCGACCAGGCTCCAGCCGCCGCCCCGGCCGCGCTGCGAGTAGACGGGGACACCGGCGGTGGTGAGGGCCTCCAGGTCGCGGCGCGCGGTGCGTTCCGACACCTCCAGCTCCTGGGCCACCTCGCGCACGGTCACCCGCCCGCGCGCCTGGAGCAGCAGCAGGGTCGCCACCAGACGGTCAGCCTTCACAACAACCGCTCCCCTCAGCGATTTTGAGATGCTTTGAGCCAATACATCTGTTTTCAGCAAGATCTGATGAGGCTTCAGAAATAGGCCACAAGATGACCTGTTTGACCTCGACGATGAAGACATGACTCAAGACATGGCCGACAGCACCAATTCCCCCGCCAACCCGCCCACCGACCCCCGTGGCGGCCTGTTCAAGGCCGTCAAGCTCACCGGACGCACGCTCGCCGCGCTGCGCCCCGAGCAGTACGACACCGTCACCCCGTGTCCCGACTACTCGGTCCGTGACATGGCCAACCACGTGGTGTCCGTGCTGCGCCGGGTCGCCGTCATGGGCGCGGGCGGCTCCTTCATGAGCGTTCCGCACTTCGCCCAGGACGTCCCCGACGGCGACTGGGCCAAGGCCTGGGCGGAGGCGACGAAGGAGTTCGACGCGGTGTGGTCGGACCCGGCCGTACTGGGCCGCCAGATCGGTCTGCCCTGGGGCCCGGTTCCCGGGGTGGTCGCCTCGGTGATCTACACCAACGAGTTCGTGCTGCACGCCTGGGACCTGGCGAAGGCGACCGGTCAGAGCCCCGAGTGGGACCCGGAGATGCTCGCCGCGCCGCTGGCCAACATGCACCGGGCCGTGCCCGCGGAACCCCGCGGCGGCCAGGTGCCGTTCGGTCCGGTGGTGGAGGTGCACGAGGACGCTCCCGACATCGACAAGCTGGTGGGCTGGTACGGACGTCGTCCCTGACGGGGCGACGCGGCAGACGAGCGAGCGGGCGGGCCGCCGGAGATCGATCCGGCGGCCCTTCCCTCTGTCCAGGTTCAAGAAATGTCCGGGTTCATGAGAGGTCCGGGATCACGAAGCGTCAGGCTCCGATGCCCTGGGCGAACTTGAAGTAGCGGTACGGGTCGTACTTCGCCTTCACGACCTTCAGCCGCGCGTAGTTCTCGGCGTAGTACGACTGCCGCCAGTTCGGCAGCTCCGCGTCCATCCAGTTCTGGTACGTCTCGCCGTTGGACAGCGGGTCGATGGTGTCGAACCCGTGGTCCACCCAGCTCGTGGCGACGGCCGTGGCCTCGGCGGTGACCTGGGCCGGGTCGTTGATCAGGACCCGGTAGTTGACGGAGAAGAGCGAGTCACGGTGCACGTACGCCGTGTCGGTGCGGGCCGGGTCGTTGGCCGCGCCCCCGAAGAAGTGGAAGTCGAGGTACCGGGCCTGCCCGGCCTTGCGGTCGGCGTCGAAGGCCGTCACCACGTTCGCCCAGTCGCTCTGCGCGTAGGGCGCGCGGCCCAGCCGGGTCCGCTCCAGACCGAAGGCCGGCCGGGTGAGCACCCCGCTCGGCGACTTCCCGGCGCGCTGGCACTGGTCCTGGGTCAGGGTGCTGCAACCGAAGATCATCATCATGACCTGCTGGTACGTCATGACCGCGTCCTGGCGGGCCGTCACCGCGCCGGTCAGCGACAGCAGCCGCGCCGCCTCCGAGGCCAGTTCGGCCGGGGTGCCGCGGGAGGCGAGGAAGACGTTGAGCGCCGGTACGGTGCCGGGTGCCGCGTCTGCCTGGACGAGGTAGGCGCCGCCGCCGATGGTGCGGGGGGCGTCCACCAGCCACTGGCCCACGCCGTGCAGCACGTCGGCCGCGCGGTCGTACGGGAAGATCAGGTTGCTGATGGCCATCTGGTCGCCCTCGTGCGGGGTGACCGTGAAGCGGGTGACGACACCGAAGTTGCCGCCACCGCCGCCGCGGATCGCCCAGAAGAGGTCGGGGTGGCTGGTCGGCGAGGCGGTCACCACGCAGCCGTCGGCGAGGACCACCTCGGCCGAGGTGATCGCGTCGCAGGCCATGCCGGTCGGGCGGGTCAGGAAGCCGAAACCGCCGCCCTGGAGGAAGCCGCCGGCCGACACGGTGGGGCAGCCGCCCTCGCTGACCACCAGGGCGTGCGGGGCGAGCGCGTTGAGTATCTCGACGTTCTTGGCGCCGGGGCCGATGTCGACGGTCCCGTTGCCGACGGTGATCGCGTTGAGCCGTGACACGTCGATGATCAGGCCGGGCGTGGTCGAGTAGCCGGCGAAGCTGTGGCCGCCGCTGCGGACCGCGGACGGGAGTCCGTTGTCCTGGGCGAAGCGCAGCGCGACGGAGACGTCGGAGGAGCTGACGCAGTACGCGACGGCCCGCGGGTTGACTGAGTCGAACTGGCCGAGTTCCAGCTGCTTGGCCACGCCGTAGCCGGAGTCGGTGGGCAGCACCAGCTGTCCCTGGAGCTTGCCGGCGAGGGTGCTCCAGGGGGCGGAGGAGCCCGCGGAGACGGGGCTGTTGGGCAGGACGGCCAGGCCGACGGCGGCGGTTCCCGCACCGATCAGTGCTCTACGAGTGATCACGGATGTCCCAAGGTTCTAGGAAGCGGTGGATGTAGGTGGAAGTCAGTGGGGGGAGACGTGGAGGAAGGAGCAAGGGGGCCGGCGCCGGGCCCACGGGGGGAAGGTGGGCCCGGCGCCGGAACCGGGGGGAAGTGGCTCTGTGAAGGCGGGCCCGGGAGACGAGCCCGGGACGCCGGGCCTTCGAGTCGGGGCCTTCACGATGGGGCCTTCGAGTCGGGGCCTTCGAGAGGGGGCCGAGGTCAGGACACCTTGCGGCCGCGCACCCCCTGCTTGACGACGCCGGCCAGCATCGAGCGGCCGAGGTCGCGCATCTCCTTGGGACCGGAGGTGCTGGCCCACCACATGAACTTCATCATCGTGGGGGTGGTGGCCCGGAAGAACCGGAGGTCCTCGGGGCCCTTCCAGCCGAAGGGCGTGTTGACGGACTCGCAGTCGCGGATCGCCTCGAAGACGATGTCCGCGGCCTTGTCACCGTCGATCTCGCCCGCCTCGTACCGCTCGCAGGTCTCTGCGGTCGTGTCGAAAAGGACCTTGAAGGCGTGGCTGTCCGGCCACCACAGGCCCGTGTAGGGGGCCTTCTCCATCTCCTTGAAGTGCCGGTCGTCACCGTCGAGCTGGAAGTTCTGGCGCGCCATGATCTGGCGCATGGTGGCCGGCGTGGTGAAGCACGCCCACACCCGGAACACCGCGTTCCACAGCCGGAAGTGGCTGAAGGCGATGTACGAGCTGTTGACGATCTTGTCGTTGTACTCCAGAAGCCCCTGCTCCAGGCGCTCCACGTACTCGAAGCGCTCCTCGGTGAAGTCGTTCTCGCGCAGGGCGTCCAGGATCCGGTAGGCGAGGGCGTCGACGACCTCGAAGGTGTTGGACAGACCGCGCGAGTACAGCGGGTCGATGAAACCGGCCGCGTGCGACATCAGGCACCAGCGGGCGCCGATGGTGCGCTTGGAGGAGTACTGGAGACGGTCGGTGGAGACCCACTCGCGGATCCGCTTGGCGCCCTCGAACTGCCGCTTCACCGCCGGGTACATGTCGAGGTAGTGGTTGAACTCCTGGTCCGGCGTCATGTCCTTCGGCTTGGGGTACAGCCGCTCGTCGAAGGTCAGGCCGACACTGCAGGCCGGGTTCTTGGAGTCCTTGTAGTTGTCGAACGGGATGATCCAGAACCAGCCCCGCTCGATGAGGTGGTGCAGGGTGCCGCCGTGGAAGGGCGACTCGGCGGGCGGGCGCAGCGCCTCCGGGTAGTTGCACACGTCGTCGTACGGCTTGATGCCGACGTAGTGCGTGAACAGCGAGCGCGCGTGGTGCTTGTGCCGGGGCGGGTTCTCGCGCAGGTCGAACTTCTGCGCGAGCGGGGAGCGGAAACCGCTCGCGTCGATCAGGTACTTGGCCCGGAAGACCTCGCCGTTCCTGCCGGTGATGGTGACACCGTCGTCGTCGACGTCGAGGTCGGTGGCGAACCAGTTCTGGCGGAGCGTGCAGCCGTACTTGGCGGCGACGTTCAGGTAGTGGGAGTCCGTGTCCTGGCGGAAGAGGTGCACCGCCTCGGTGAGCATCTTCGGGATGACGAACATCGTCGCCTCGTGCGGGTCCGGCTCGCGGTTCGGCCGGTGCGTGACGAAGCCGAAGCTCTGCTTGCGGCCGTGCGTCGGGCCGATGTGCTCGGTGACCGCCTTCACGTCCAGCATGTGCTTGATCTCGGGCACGTCGTAGCGCACGGCCAGAATGTGCAGCCACTCGACGAGCTGCGGGTTCTGGGACTCGCCGACGGCGAACCTGGGGTGCTGACCGGCGTCGATGAGCACCACGTTCGCGCCCTGACGAGCCAGGATCGCTCCCATGATCGAGCCCGCGAGGCCCGACCCCAGGATGGCTACGTCGCATTCGGTCCACTCGGCGGCCTTGTCGGCCTTCTTCGCTTCCTCAGCCTTGGTGGGCAAGACCGCACTCCTCTTTCTCGTTTCACGGACGGGTCGGATGGGTGGCGCGCGTCCTACTGGAGGGATTCGGATCAACAGGTCGGATCAACAGGTCGGGTCAACGGGTCGGGGCGGCCGGGGGATTCAGGCGGCGGTGCCGGGCTCGCCGAACCACTGGGCGAGCGCGTCGGTCAGGCCGTCCGTGGAACCGTCGGCGCCGACCCAGGCGATGTAGCCGTCGGGGCGTACGAGGAGGTCGGCGGCCGGGGCGGCGGCGTCGGGCCGGGTGTCGGTGACGACGTCGACGCGGTCGGACCAGGCGGCCGCGGCCTCGCGCAGCGCCGCGTTGTCGTGCAGGTCGAGGAGGACCGGGCGGCCCTGGTGCAGCAGCTCGTACGTGGTGGTCTTCTCGTCGCCGACCAGCAGTTCCTGGTCGGGCAGCCGGCGGCCGAGCAGCGGGTGACCGCCCTCGACGGCGCCGTAGGTGATGTCCAGGCCGGTGACCAGGCCGACGAGGTGACGTCGTACGTCCTCGATCCGGACCAGTTCGGCGAACAGGTCGCGCAGCGGCTGGGCCTCGGGACCGCCGAGGTAGAGGGTGCGCTGGACCAGGGTGTTGTAGACGATGCGGGCGCCGACCGGGTGGCGCTCGGAGTGGTAGGTGTCGAGCAGGCCCTCCGGGGCGTGCCCCTTGACCGCGGCGGCGAGCTTCCAGCCGAGGTTGACCACGTCGCCGACGCCCGCGCTGATGCCCTGGGCGCCGATCGGCAGGTGGATGTGGGCGGCGTCGCCCGCGAGGAAGACCCGGCCCTTGCGGTACTCGGCGGCGTGCCGGCTGGCGTCGGTGAAGTAGCTGGTCCACAGCTGCTTGGCACCGCTGATGTCCTCGCCGGTCACCCGCTGGAAGGCGGCGGCCACCTCCTCGAAGGTGGGCGGCTCCTGGGTGGGGCGGACACCGGCGCCACGCTCGAAGACCACCACGCGGGTGGCGCCCGGGCCGAGCGGCAGGACCACGACCATGCCGGCCTCGCCGACCTCACCGGTGGGGCGCAGCCGCAGCTGGACTCCGGCGACGTCCGCCATCTTCATCTCGATGGTGGCGCTGACGCCGGGGAAGTCGATTCCGGCCAGGTGGCGGACGGTGGAGCGGGCACCGTCACAGCCGACGACGTAGGCGGCGCGCAGCGTCTCGACGCCCTCCGGGCCCGCGACCTCGACCTGGACCCCGTTCTCGTCCTGCGTCAGGCCGATGACCTCGTGGCCCCGGCGGACGTCGGCGCCCAGACCCACGGCCCACTTGTTGATGATGGCCTCGGTGCGCGACTGCGGAACACCGCGGACACCGAAATTTCCGCCCTCGACAATTCGGTAGTCGATGGGGAGTCCACCGAAATGGCCGCCGGGTATGGTCTCCAGCGGACCGAAATCCTCGAGAAGGCCGCGCTGGCCGAATTCCTCGATCGTACGGGCGGAGAATCCCAGCGCACGGGACTGCTGCATCGGCTGTTCCAGCCGGTCGAGCACGATGACCGAGAGACCCGAGAGGCGCAGTTCTCCCGCGAGCATGAGACCCGAGGGCCCCGCTCCGGCAACGATCACATCGGCATTGAAGGCGTCCATATTCCCTCTCCCGCTGGCGTTTTCTCCAGTATTCCGAGGGCTCCCGGGAAGCTGAATGGCCGCCGGTACAGAACTCTGACAAGTTCTGACAAGTTCGTCAGAGGCCTTGCAGCTACTGGGCGGTACGGGTTGGCGAGTACCGGGCAGGTACAGGCGGAGCATGCGAGAGGGTGCCGGAAGCGTCTTCCGGCACCCTCTCGCCCCGTATGTGCTCCGGGAGTTCGGTACAGGCCGTTCAGTACAGGCCCATCACGCGGTCGACCGCGATCTCGATGACCGCGAGGCCCGGGGGCTGCGGCGGCTGGGACCAGTACCGCTTGGCGTAGCGGCGCATCCCCTCCACCACCCGGGGCGGGTCGGTGGAGACGGTGGCCGGGCCCTCCAGGGTGATCCAGCGGGGGCCGACCAGCTGGCACACGGCGGCCCGGCCACCGGCCCTGGCTAACAGGTTGCGGGACTTGCGGCGGTGCACCGTGGTCATCACCCGGGCCAGGCCCGCCTCACCGTCCCAGGTGAACCGTACGGGCGCGACGTGCGGCGTGCCGTCCGGGCGAAGGGTGGTGAGGGTGCACAGGGCGTTCTCGGCGAGGAACTCCTCCGCCGCGGCGGACAGGGGCAGGGGCTTGGACATGGCCGGGTCCGTTCTTCCGTCGTCCGAATTCGGTCTCTGGTCCGCCGTCAGGCGTGCGCGGGGACGGCCGCGGACTGCTCGGAGGACTTGGTGAACGGCAGCAGCACCAGGGTCACCACGAAGGCGGCCGCGGCGAAGCAGGCGCCCACGAGGAACGCGTCGTGGAAGACGGTCGTACGGGCCTCCTGGACCAGGGCGGGAACACCGTGGGCCTTGGCCGTCAGCTCGTCGACCCGGCGGAAGGCGTAGGTCGCCGCGACCGCGAGGCCGAGCGCGCCGCCGACTTCCTGGGCGGTGTTGATGAGACCGGCGGCCAGACCCGACTCGCGCTCCTCGATCCCCGCGAACGCGGAGACCTGCAGCGGGACGAAGGACATTCCGAGGCCGAGGCCCATCAGGACGAAGGCGGGCAGCACGTCCGTCAGGTAGGAGGCGTCGGACGGGGCACGCCACAGCAGCATCATGCCGGTCGCGGCGAGCGCGAGGCCGACCAGCAGGACGGGCTTGGCGGCGACCTTGGTGACGATCTGGGAGGCGACGCCGGCGCCGACGGCGGTGAGCACCGCGAGCGGCACGTACGCGAAGCCGGTCTTGACGGCGGAGTAGTCCAGGACCTGCTGCATGAAGAGGCTGGCGAAGAAGAACAGGGTGACGCAGGTGCCGAGCAGCAGGATGGCGATGCCGTTGGCGGCGCGCAGCGAGGGGCGGCGGAAGATGCCGAGCGGCATCAGCGGCTCCTTGGCGCGGCGCTCGATGACGATGAAGGAGACGAGCAGGATCGCGGAGAGGATGAACCCGCCGATGACCCGGCCGGTCGGGACGTTGGAGTCGGAGACGGTCTGACCGAGGGTGAAGATCAGCAGGACCAGGCCGGCGGTGAGGGTGACCGCACCGGCGACGTCGAAGGACTTGCTGCGCTGGGCGGAGCGGCTCTCGCCGACGACCATCGGGGCGACCAGGGCGCCGATGACGCCGATCGGGACGTTGATGAAGAAGATCCAGCGCCAGCCGGGCCCATCGGTGAGCAGACCGCCGAGGGTGACACCGGCGACAGCGGCGAGACCGCTGAGCGCTCCCCAGGCACCGAGCGCCTTGTTGCGGGCCGGGCCCTCTTCGAAGTTGTTGGTCAGCAGGCTCAGCGCGGCGGTGGCGATGAACGCGGCCCCCAGGCCCTGGGCACCGCGGGCGCCGATCAGCATCGCGGCGTTCTGCGAGACCCCGGCGAGCAGCGAGGAACCGGCGAACAGGAGCAGACCGGTCTGCAGCATCCGGCGGCGGCCGAGGGTGTCGGCGAGCCGGCCGGTCAGCAGCAGGAAGCCGCCGAGGAGCATGCCGTAGGTGGTGACCACGTACTGGAGAGCGGTGGTGGAGATGTTGAGCTCGTCCTCGATGGTCGGCAGGGCGACGTTCACGATCGACACGTCGAGGAAGGTCATGAAGCCGGCCAGGCAGAGGAAGGCCAGGATGAGGCCGGGGCGGCGGGCCGGCCCGGACTCGCCCGCCGCCTTGGCGGGGCTGTGGGTGGACTCTTGGATGGACATGTCACTCCCTAGGAGCATGAGGATTCTCGGACGGGGACGTACAGGGAGGTACTGGCTTTGCTGGCTTCTTGGAAGCTAGCATCCTGGGTATAGTAGGTACCTAGAGGAAAGTGACTTCCCGAAAGGTGATGGTCGGAATGAAGAGCACAGCCACGCAGGGCCCCACGGCCGCGAGCGGCGCCGCCGACATGACCGGCACGCCGGTCACGACCAGCCCCGAAGCCGCGCACGCGGCCGCCGCCGGCACCCCGCAGAGGTGCCCGATCGCCCCGGTCCTCGACATCGTGTTCAGCCGCTGGACCACGCCGATCCTGTGGACGCTGAACGCCTTCGGCACCCAGCGCTTCGTGGAACTGCACCGCAACATCGGCACCATCACGCCGAAGGTGCTGACGCAGCGGCTGCGTCAGCTGGAGCGGGACGGGCTGGTGATCCGCACCTACTACCCGGAGGTGCCGCCCCGCGTGGAGTACGAGATCAGCGATCTGGGACGGACCCTGGCCCCTCTGTTCGCCTCGCTCTTCGACTGGTCGACCGGCCACCTGCCGCTGGTGGAGCAGGCGCGGCAGGCGTTCGACGAGGCGGAGGAGCAGGCCGCGGCCCGCAACCACTGAGCCGGGCAGGCCCCTCAGCTCCATGCCGGTGTCCGCATGGAGCCCTGGAAGAAGATCAGCGGGTCCTCCTGTTCGGCTTCGGAGGGCGCGCGCAGACCGACGACCTCGCCCAGCAGGATGGTGTGGTCGCCGCCGTCGTACTCGGTGACCAGTCGGCACTCCAGATGCGCGAGCGCCTCGCTGAGCACCGGCAGGTCGAGGACGGACCTGTGGTGCGGCACCTCCTCGATCCGGGCGGTCCGCCGACCGGCGAACGCCCAGGCCACGGGCTCCTGTCGCTGCGTCAGGAAGTTCACGACGAAGCCGCCGGACTCCTGGACCACGGGCAGCAGCCGGGAGTTGTCGTGCAGGCAGATGAGCACCAGCGCCGGGTCCAGGGAGACCGAGGTGAAGGAGTTCACCGTGGCGCCCGTGGCGTTGTCGCCGCTGCCCGAGGTGATGACCGTGACACCGGTGGCGAAGTGTCCGCACACGGTGCGCAGCGCGCGGCCGTCGACCGGACCGAGCTGCTCGGGGATGGCTTGCGAAACGGGGATCACGACAGCCCTCTCGTTCTCGGATACGGGGTTACGGAGTGACGCGGTTACGGAGTTGCGGGGGTTACCGGGTTCGGGGGTTACGGAGTCCGGGGTTACGGATTCGGGGGGTTCGGAGTCCGGGCGCACGGGGTTACGGGAGTTCCGGGGCGTTCCTGATCAGGCGGCGCGTGAAGCCGGGGCCTCGGACGGCTCGGACGGCTCGGGCACGACGGCCGGCACCGGACGACGCCTGGACAGCAGCGGACCCGCCATCGCCGTCGTGACGAGCGCCATGATCACGAGCATCGTGAACATGCGGGTGTCGAGCACGCCCAGGCTGACGGCCGCGTTGAGGATGATGAGTTCGGTCAGACCCCGGGTGTTCATCAGCAACCCCAGGTCCTTCGACTCACGCCAGGAGAACCCGGCCATCCGCGCCGGAAGGATGGCGCCGACCAGCTTGCCGGTGCAGGCCACGACGATGATCGCGACGAGCGCGACGAAGTCACCGGCGGTGAGCGCACCGAGGTCCACGCCGAGCCCGGTGACGATGAAGAAGACCGGAAGCAGCACGACGCTGACGTGGTCCATCGGCTTGCGCAGGTGCTCCGCGAGGACCATGGCGGGCTCACGGGGCATCACGAACCCGAACAGGAAGGCCCCGAAGATGGCGTGGATGCCGATCCAGGTGGTCAGCCAGGCCGAGGTCAGGGCGCCCGCGCACAGCACCGCGAGCAGCGCCGACCAGCGCTCGGTGGCCGCCCAGCGCCACACCAGCCGGGCCACCAGCGGACGTACGACCAGCAGCATCCCGGCCACGTAGAGCACGCTGTAGAGACCGATGCGGGCGAGGTCGGAGTAGTTCCCGTTCGCCGTGACCAGGGCCGAGACATAGGCCAGCAGGCACCAGGCGAGCAGGTCGTCGATGGCGGCGCTGGCCAGCGAGAGCGAACCGGCCCTGGTGTCCAGGAGCTTGTTCTCGGTGAGGATCCGCGCGAGCACGGGGAAGGCGGTCACCGACATCGCGGTGCCGATGAACGTGGCGAACGCGACGAAGGAGATGTGGTGTCCGGCCACCGTGGAGTGCTCGTCGTACAGGAACGGGGCCAGCGCCACGCCCAGGCCGAAGGCCATCGCGATCGACGAGAGCGAGACGCCCGCGGCAAGCCGGGCGTGCGGCCTGATCAGGCGCTTCTCGAACTCCCAGCCGACCACGAACATGAACAGGATCAGACCGACCTGGGAGACCGCGGACAGCAACGGCCGCACGTCGGCGGGGAAGAGGCGCTCGGTGAGGTTCCCCGGCAGCAGGCCGAGAACGCTCGGGCCGAGCAGGATGCCCGCGGTGATCTCGCCGACCACCATCGGCTGACGCAGCTTCTGCGCGAGCCGGCCGAGTGCGGCGCCGGCCACGAGCACCACGCCGATGTCGGCGAGCATGATCGCGAGCTTCATGTCCTGGGGACTGGCCGCCGCCAGAGTCGTCATTGGGGCTCCCGGGGTCGGGGCGGGGTGCCGCGGGTCCACAGCACGCTGAAGGTCAGGGAGGAGAGCCGCCAGCCCTCCGCGGCGCGGCGGGCCTCGCCGGTCGCGAGGGTGCCGACCTGGAACAGGGGCTCGTCCGCCGCGCCGGGGTGGTGCACATGCGTCGAGACGAGGTTGGCGCGCAGCACGGCCCGCTCACCGGCGTCGTCGAGGTCGACGACCGCGGGCGAACCGAGGTGCTGGGTGGCGGCGAAGGCCGCCAGCGCGTCACGGTGGTAGCCGGCGAGTCCGTCGAGGCCCTCGTGCCGGCTCATGGGGAACTCGACCAGGGCGTCCTTCGTGAAGAGCCCCCGCGCCCACGCGTCGTCGAGTTCGTCGTCGTCGAGACCGATGAGGTACCGGTCAAGGAGAGTGGATATCTCTAATGCTTCCGGGCCTGACTGCATTACCCGAGCATGGCGCCCACGCCAATCGGCAACCAAGGCCGCTTTTCACAGCCCTGACGAAGTTGAGAAAGATCTGACACCGCCCTCGAACAATTGACAAAAGCGCCGCCAATCCTGAAGTGCCGACCCTTTCACATGGGCAGATCTTCTTGCCATGCTGCATTCGTAGCTGCATTCGTGGCTCCACCCGCACCTTCATTCGCACCTCCATTCGCACTCCCATTTCCTCGAACGGAAGAGACGAGAG
Organism: Streptomyces diastatochromogenes; assembly: GCA_001550305.1. Classification (GTDB taxonomy): domain Bacteria; phylum Actinomycetota; class Actinomycetes; order Streptomycetales; family Streptomycetaceae; genus Streptomyces; species Streptomyces mirabilis_D. The sequence continues at coordinate 9,327 of LRTP01000704.1, read as the reverse complement.
AATGCCGAAGATCGCAGCCGATGGTCAGCACCTGACCGTTCTCAACCTGTTCTCGACCGACGCCGCCGAGAAGCAGGTCAAGCTGCTCGCCGCGATGCGCCAGATCGTCGACACGGCGGCCTACGAGGGCTGGATATCCAGCACGGTCCACGCCGGGCAGGACAAGCCGGGAACGGCCAACTTCATCCAGTGGCGCAGCACCGAGGACCTGGAGAGCCGTTACGCCGGTGAGGAGTTCAAGCACCGCACCCTCCCGCTCTTCGGTGAGATCACCACCTCGATCCGTCTGCTCCAGAACGAGATCGCCTTCACGCAGCAGAAGCCGGAGCTGGGCGGCGTCACCGAGATCTCCCCGTCCCGCGACGACTACACGGCCATCGAGCTGTTCGGCGTGCTGCCGGAGAACCAGGAGGACCTGATCGACGCCCTGGGCGAGTCCCAGACGTGGCTGGTCGACGTTCCCGGCTACCGCACCCACACGGTGCTGCGCGGCCTGCGTGCCCGCGGCATCGAGGGCAAGTTCGTCGTCGTCTACTCCCAGTGGGACAGCAAGGAGGCGTACGACGCCTTCCGCTCCGTGCCGCAGGGTGAGCGCTCCCCGGAGCGCCAGAAGGTCGACGCCCGCGTCGCCGCGCTCCAGACCTGGCAGGACGAGAACACCTACCAGGTCGTCCACACCCGCTCCGCGGGCGAGTGAGCCACCCGGTGGCGGGCCGACCGGTCGGGCGGCGGCCGGCCCGCCACCGGGTCTGCACGTTGTTTCACGTGAAACACCCGCACGGCGGCTCTGAAGACATGGCAGCCCCGCCCGCACGGCAGACCCACGCACGGCAGACCCACGCACAACAGAAGCACGTATGACAGATCGCGCACGGACGCGGACGCACGGGCGCGTTCCCATCCCCACTGGCTGGCCGCTGCCGGGAATCCCCCACCCGGCAGCGGCTTTTCTGTCCGTGACGTTCCCGTTCCCGTCCCGCCCCCGCGCGCCACACCAGGACGAGGAGACAGCACGCATGGAACACCCGGGCATGCGCCAAGTCGCGCACGAGATCAACATCGCGGTCCCGGCGGACACCGTCCACCGGCTGATCGCCGAGGTGGGGAACTGGCCACGGATCTTCCCCTCGGTCATCCACGTCGAGTACGAGGAGGCTCCCGAGGGCGAGGAGCGGCTGACGATCTGGGAGACCGCGCCGACCGCGGCGGGCGAACCCCGCTGCCGTCCGCTGCGCCGGATCGTCGAACCCGCCAAGCTGCGGGTCAACTTCCAGCACCTGGTCACCGCGTCCCCCGTCGCCGGCCTCGGCGGCGCCTGGCTCGTCGAACCGCTCGGGGAGAACACGTCCCGAGTACGGCTGCTGCACGAGTTCCGGGCCGCCGCCGACGACCCCGGAGCCCTGGACCGGATCGGCGCCGAGATCGACCGGAACGCCGTCGCGGAACTCGCGGCACTGAAGGAGAACGCGGAACGCGAATACGCCGACGCCGAGTTGACGTTCTCCTTCGAGGACACCGTCCACGTCGACGGCTCCGCCAAGGACCTGTTCGCCTTCATCAACGAGGCGAACCTGTGGTCGGAGCGCCTGCCGCATGTCGCCACGGTCCGTCTGGAAGAGGACACCCCGGGGCTCCAGACCCTGGAGATGGACACCCGGGCCAAGGACGGTTCCGTCCACACCACCAAGTCCTACCGGGTGACCTTCCCCCACCAGCACATCGCCTACAAGCAGGTCACCCTGCCCGCGCTGATGACCCTGCACACGGGCCACTGGACGTTCACCGACACCGACCAGGGCGTCGCTGCCACCTCCCAGCACACCGTCAGTCTCAACACGGACAACATCGCCCGTGTCCTCGGTGACACCGCCACCGTCGCCGACGCCCGCGAGTACGTCCACACCGCCCTGTCCACCAACAGCCTGGCCACCCTGAACCACGCCAAGGCTCACGCGGAGGGCCGCCGTTGACCCCGACGGTGCGCCGGCTCGCCGTAGCGCGAGGGGAGTTGGACGTGTGGCTGCTGCCACCGCCCGACTCGCCGCGTGACGTCCCGTACGACGAGCTCGACGCGTACGAGAGAGGTCGGGCCGACTCCTACCGTCGCCCCGACGACCGCCAGATGTACGCCGCGGCGCACGTGGGACTGCGCCGGGTCCTCGCCGGTTACACCGGCATCGAACCGAGCCGGCTCAACCTCGCCGGCGAGCGGTACAACGGCAACGGTGAACGCCACGGCCGGCCCGTGGTGCTCGGCGTGCCCGGCGGCGCCCCCCAGTTCTCGCTCTCGCACAGCCACGGCCTGGCGATCGTGGTGGTGGCGGAGTCACGGGTGGGCGCCGACGTCCAGCGGCTGCCGTCGCCCCAGACCGCCGAGGCATGTCTGCCGGCGCTGCATCCGGCCGAACGTGAGGAGCTCGGGAAGATTCCCGAGCACGAACGGACCATGGCCTTCGGCCGCCTGTGGACACGGAAGGAGGCGTATCTGAAGGGGCTGGGCACCGGGCTGACCCGGGGGGCCGACCTCGACTACCTCGGTGAGGCGGGGCTGGCCGAGCGGCCGACGGGTTGGGTGGTGGGCAACCTGCCCCTGTGTTCCACCCACATCGCGGCCGTGGCGCTGGCCGGGGCGGGGGATCGGCCCGTCGCGATTCGCGCCGTGCCCACCGCCTATCTGTACGCCCCGGATGCGGTGGAGCGTCTGGTGGAGATGGAACCGGGGTTGCGGTCGATGCTCCGGGATCCTGCTCAGCACGGGGACCTGGAGCGCTGAGGAGATGGGGGGACTGCGGGTCGGCCTCAGGGTGCGGGTTGTCCTGGGCTGGTCGCGCAGTTCCCCGCGCCCCTGAGGGGCACGACCAAGGGGCCGGAGAGTTCTGGTGAACTCTCCGGCCCCTTCGGGCTGTGGTGCCCGTGACGGGTTCAGGCCGCCGCTCGCCAGGTGCGGGGGCCGTCGAAGCCGGTGACGCGTTCGGGGCGGCGCCACAGGGCGACGACCTGGTGCTTGCGGGCCGTGTCGTCGGGTGCGACGCCGGGGCCCGCGGTGACGGCCATCAGTACCGCGGTCAGCGCGGCCAGCTCCTCCGGGGAGGGGCAGCCGCGCTCGATCCGGAAAAGCGGACCGGCCGCGGGTTCGGCGACGGGACCGGGGGCGGGATCGGGAACGGGGACAAGGGCGGGGCGCTGGATGCTCATGGGTTCCTCCCTGCTCACTGGGGCGGGTTGCCGTGCTTGCGGCGCGGCAGCTCGGCGTGCTTGGCCGCGAGCATGGCGAGCGAACGGGCCAGGACCGCACGCGTCTCGCGCGGGTCGATGACGTCGTCGACCAGCCCGCGTTCGGCGGCGTAGTAAGGGTGGACCAGCTCCTCCTTGTACTGGTCGATTTTCTCTTGACGCATCGCGTCGGGGTCGTCCGCGGCCGCGATCTCCCGCCGGAAGACCACGTTGGCGGCCCCCTCGGCGCCCATGACCGCGATCTCGTTGGTCGGCCAGGCCAGCGCGATGTCGGCGCCGATGGAGCGGGAGTCCATCACGATGTACGCGCCGCCGTACGCCTTGCGCAGCACCACCGAGACCCGTGGCACGGTCGCGTTGCAGTACGCGTACAGCAGCTTGGCGCCGCGCCGGATGATGCCCTCGTGCTCCTGGTCCACACCCGGCAGGAAGCCGGGCACGTCGACCAGCGTGACCAGTGGGATGTTGAAGGAGTCGCAGAACTGCACGAACCGCGCGGCCTTCTCGCTCGCCTTGATGTCCAGGACACCCGCCATGGCGGCCGGCTGGTTGGCGACGATGCCGACGGTGTGACCGTCGATCCGGGCCAGGGCGCAGACGATGTTCGGCGCCCAGCCCGCGTGCACCTCCACGTAGTCGCCGTCGTCGACGAGTTCCTCGACGACCCCGCGCATGTCGTACGAGCGGTTGCCGTCGTGCGGCACCAGGTCGAGCAGCGCGTCCCCGGACCGGTCGCCCGGGTCGCCGCTGACGTGCCGCGGCGGCAGCTCGCGGTTGTTGGACGGCAGCAGCGACAGCAGATAGCGCACCTCGGCGAGGCAGCTCTCCTCGTCGTCGTGGACGAAGTGCGCCACTCCGGAGACAGCGCCGTGCACATCGGCGCCGCCGAGCCCGTTCTGGCTGATCTCCTCGCCGGTGACCGCGCGGACCACGTCGGGCCCGGTGATGAACATCTGCGAGATGTCCCGGACGGCGAAGATGAAGTCGGTCAGGGCGGGCGAGTACGCCGCGCCGCCCGCGCACGGGCCGAGCATCACGCTGATCTGCGGGATGACGCCGGAGGCCCGGGTGTTGCGCTGGAAGATGCCGCCGTACCCGGCGAGCGCGGAGACACCCTCCTGGATGCGGGCGCCCGCACCGTCGTTGAGCGACACCAGCGGCGCCCCGGCGGCGATGGCCATGTCCATGATTTTGTGGATCTTGCAGGCGTGGGCCTCGCCCAGCGCGCCGCCGAAGACACGGAAGTCATGGGCGTAGACGAAGACCGTACGGCCCTCGACCGTGCCCCAGCCGGTGATCACACCGTCGCCGTAGGGCTTCTTCGCCTCCAGGCCGAAGCCGGTCGCCCGGTGCCGGCGCAGCGGTTCGACCTCCTGGAAGCTGCCCTTGTCCAGCAGTAGTTCGATGCGCTCATGAGCGGTCAGCTTGCCCTTGGCGTGCTGTCGTTCGGTCGCCTTCGGGTCCTGCCCGGCACGGGCGATGTCCTTGCGTTCGGCCAGCTCCATCAGCCGGCCGCCCAGTTCGATGGGTATCGCGGGCTCCATGTACGGATCTCCCATTCAAGTGGATCAAGAGGAAAGACGGTTCGGTCAGCGGGCGAGCAACGCGGTCAGTTCGCCGACGGTGCTCTCCCGCAGCACCTCGGCGGGCACCTCGGCGTCGAGGGCGCGCCGGATCCGGCGCCCCAGGTGCAGGGCGTCGAGCGTGTCCAGGCCCTGGCCGCGCAACGGCAGACCGGGCGAGAGCCGGTGCCCCGGCGGGACCGCGAGCAGATCATGCAGTTCGAGGCGCAGGCAGTGACCGATGGTGCGGGCACGTGCGTCGGGGGCCATGGCGCGCAGCTGGACCGGGTCCGGAAGCCGGTCGAGCCAACTGCACGGGGTGTCGTCACTCAGGGGACTCATGGGGCTGCCTTTCAGGGAGAGGGCCGGGCCCGAGGAGTGCCGGTTCCGGCCGGTGGCTGGGAAGGAATCGACGTGTCCGCCCCGCGAGCAGCACCGCGAGCGCCGCCGCCGACGAGGCGAGCCCTCCCACGTACAGGCCGGAGCGCGCACCGTGACGGACGGTGAGCCAGCCCACGAGGAGGGCGCCGAGTGGGGTGAGTCCTTGCAGGATGAGCGTGTAGAGCGCCATCACCCGGCCGCGGTAGGCGGCGTCGCTGCCCAACTGGATGCGGTGGTTGGCGGCCTGGGCGAAGTAGAGGGTGGCGAAGCCGGTCAGAAACAGCAGCACGGCCGCCCACGCGTAGGTGGGCGACCAGCCTGCCGCCGTCTCGAGGAGCCCGAAGGCGAGTGCGGAGGCGGTGACGGTCAGGGCGGCCGGGCGGGCGCTGCGCACGGTGGTGGCGAACGCGGCGAGCAGCGAACCGGCGGCGAACGCCGTGGTCAGCAGCCCGAACGCGGTCGCGCCCGAGTGGAAGACGGTCTTGGCGAGCAGCGGCAGGGTGAGCTGGAAGTTGAAGCCGAACAGGCCGACCACGGCGACCAGCGCCAACGGCACGAACAGGTCGGGGTGCCCGCGCACGTACCGCAGCCCGTCGACCACCTTGACCCCGCGTTCCGGCGGGGCCGTGCGCAGGAGTTCCCCCGGGCGCATCAGCCGCAGCCCGGTCACGGTGGCGAGATAGCTGGCCGCGTTGAGCAGCATGGCCGTCCCCGCGCCGACCGCGCTGATCAGCAGCCCGGCGAGGGCGGGGCCCACCACGCGGGCGGTGTTGAAGTAGGCGGCGCTGAGCGCCGAGGCGTTGGGCAGCAGCTCCGGGCCGACCATCTCGCTGACGAACGCCATCCGGGTGGGCACCTCGACCGCGTTGACGGTGCCGAGGCCCAGCGCGAACAGATACAGCTGCCACAGCTGGACGGAGCCGGCCAGGACGAGTACGGCGAGTGCCAGCGCGAGGGCGCCGGAGACGAGGTTGGCGACAGTGAGCAGCAGCCGCTTGTCGTGGCGGTCGGCGAGCCGGCCGCCGTACAGCGTGAACAGCAGCAGTGGGGTGAACTGGAGCGCGGTCACGGTGCCCAGGGCCGTGCCGGAGTCCCCCGTCAGGGAGAGCACCAGCCAGTCCTGGGCGGTGACCATCATCCAGGTGCCCGCGACCGAGACGACCTGGCCGGCCGCGAAGAGCCGGAAGTTGCGCACCGCCAGGGACCGGAAGGGCGTACGACGGCTGCCGGCACCCGCGGCCCGCCTGCCCCTCCCTCCCCGCCTCGCCCTCTTCGTCGTGTCCCTGGCGTCGGGCCGTGTGGTCGTCATGGCATCAGGGCGTCACGGACGCGCCCGCGGACCGGCGTGCGAGGCATTCCTCGAAGAACGCGAACGCGCGCAGGTGGTAGGTGCGGGCGGCCCAGCCGAGGCTGATGTTGTGCCCGGCGCCGGGCTGACGGTCGACGGCGGCGGACGGCGCCGAGGCGAAGTGCGCGGCGAGGTCGGCGACGGTGTCCTCGTCGTGGTGCCACCACAGTTCCTGCTCGGCGAAGGTCAGCCGCACCGGGACCTGCACGGCCGCCGCCGCGACCGGGAACCGCCGCGGCCACTGGAGTGCCTCGGCCTGCTCGCGCGGGGGCATGGGGGCGACCAGGCCCTCGGCCTCGCGGAAGGTGTTCGGCGGGTAGAAGCGCAGGGCACCCCAGTTCCGCTTCCAGTGCCGGTGCTGGTGCGGGTCGGGGCCGCCCTCCGGGTGGTCGACCGCGTAGTCCCGGCCGAGCCCGGAGATGTCGAGCCCGAGCAGCGGCGGTACGGCCGGATCCGGATCGCCGGCCTGGCAGGCGGCGTACGTCAGGGCGAGCTTGCCGCCGAAGGAGTGCGCGAGCAGGAACACTCCGGCGCCCGTCTCGGCACGGCCGGCCAGGTGCCGCAGCGCCGCGTGCAGCGCTGCGGACTGCTCGGCCAGGGTCTGACCGCTCGGGGCGTCCGCGGCGGACAGCCCGTAGCCGGGCCGGTCGACGGCGACCATGGTGTAGCCGAGCCGGGCGCCGAGGGCGAGCAGGGAGACGTCGGGGTGGGCCTGCCCGTCGAAGTACCCGGCGCTCATTCCTCCCCCGTGCACCGCGACGACCGTGGCTCGCGGTGGCCCGGACGGTTGGGCGATCAGCGCGGAGAGCGTGACGTCACCGGCCGCCAGGGCGACGGGGCGCACACCCGGGGACATCGAGGGCATGGCCGAACCGGGTACGGACGAGGGGATGGTCTCGACCGTGGGAACGCTCACTGGGGTACTTCCTCTCGTGTTCGTGCTGGTGTGTTCGTGCTTTCGTGTGGGTGCTCTCGTCTTGGTGCGCGCGTGCGGATCGGCTGCCGGTGGTGGTTCTCAGCGCGCCTCGGGTGCGCCGAACCAGCGGTGCAGCGTCGCGCACAGCTCCGCCGAACCGGTGTCCGCCCAGGCCACATAGCCGTCGGGGCGGACCAGCACCGCGGCGGCGCCGCCGAACGCGGCCGGGTCCCGCGGGGTGCCGGAGACGACGGTGACGCGGTCCTTCCAGCGGGCAGCCGCCTCGCGCAGTACGGAGTCGTCGGCGAGGTCGAGCAGCACGCCCTGGGCGGCGTGGAGGAGTTCGGGCGTACGGACCTCACCGGTGTCGGTGTTCAGCGCCCGCGGCGGCAACCGGCGCCCGACCAGCGAGTCCCCGGTGTCCCCGAGGTCGTAGCGGACGTCGAGGTGGCTGACCACCCCGGCGAGGTGCCGCTTGACCGAATCGAGGCCGATGAGCTCGGCGAACAGATCGCGCAGCGGCTGGGACTCGGGGCCGCCGAGGAAGACCGTGCCCTGTGCCTTGGTGTTCATCAGCAGCCGTGCGCCGACCGCGTGACGCTCGTCGTGGTAGGTGTCGAGCAGTCCCTCGGGGGCCCGGCCCTGGACGGTCGCCGCGAGCTTCCAGCCGAGGTTGACCGCGTCCTGGACACCGGTGCTCAGTCCCTGGCCGCCGGCCGGCAGATGGATGTGCGCGGCGTCGCCGACGAGCAGCACCCGCCCGCGCCGGTACTCGGTGACCTGGCGGGTGGCGTCCGTGAACGAGCTGACCCAGTCCGCGCCGCCGCCGGAGATGTCCTCACCCGTCAACCGCTCCCAGGCCGCCGCCACTTCGGCGAACTCCGGGGTCTCGCTGCGGTCCGCCGGCGGGGTGCCGTGCTCGCACACGATGATCCGGTCCACGCCCTCCTTCAGCGGCGCGGCCATCACCATGCCGCCGGGCAGCCGCTCGCCCAGGAAGCGCGGCGGGATCTCGCAGCCGACGACATCCGCGAGGTACATGCCACGGGTGGCGGGCGTACCGGGGAAGTCGAAGCCCGCGGCCTTGCGCACCGGGCTGTGCCCGCCGTCGGCGCCCACCAGGTACGCGGCACGCAGCGTGCGCTCGCCGTCGGGCGCGGCCACGGTGACGGTGACCCCGGTCCCGTCCTGCTCCAGCGCCAGGAACTCCCAGCCCCGCCGGATGTCGGCGCCGAGCTCACCCGCCCACTCCTCCAGCACCGCCTCCGTCTGGGACTGGGGGACGCCGCGGGCCCCGAAGTGGGCGTCCTCCAGCACGGTGTAGTCGAACTGCACCCCGCCGAAGTGGCCCATCGGGCTCTTCTCCAGCCCGCCGAAGCGCGGGACGAGACCGCGCTGGTCGAAGGACTCCATGGCGCGGGCGGTGAACCCGAGCCCGCGCGACTGTCCGGTGGGCCGCGCCAGCCGCTCGGCGACGATGACACCCACCCCGCCCAGCCGCAGTTCCCCGGCCAGCATCAGCCCGGCCGGGCCGGCGCCGACGACGATGACGTCCGCGTCCATCTGCGCGTCCATGGGTGTCCTCTCCTCGCGCGCCCGGGCGCGCGTCGCATCGGTGGGTGACGTGCGGTGCCTCAGCTGTGCGTGTGCTTGTCCGTGCGTGAGCTTGTCCGTGCGTGAGCTTGTCCGTGCCCTGCCGTGCCGTTGCCTGTGCCTGTGCGTGTGCCTGTCCGTGACGGGCCCGTGCGGTCGTACTCAGTCGTCGGCGGCCAGGGTGCCGAACCAGCGGGTCAGCGCCCGCGACAGACCGGCCGGACCGGAACCCGCCCAGGCCACATGGCCGTCGGGGCGGACCAGCAGGGCCTGCCCGGGCGGCAGCGGGCCGC
>LRTP01000703.1 GCA_001550305.1 Streptomyces diastatochromogenes | reverse complement strand
TCGCTCATCTCCCGCCGCAGCCGCTCCAGCTCGGCGCGCTCGGTATCCCGCAGCCGACCGCCCGAGGCGGCAGGCGCGGGCCGGTCGGAGGAGGCCGAGCCGTTGCGCCGCCACCGCGACACCCAGCTGTGCAGCGTCCCGGAGCGGACACCGAGCTCCTCGGCGACCTCCGGGATCGGCCTGCCCGTCTCGATCACAATGCGTACAGCACCCTCACGGAACTCAGGTGTGTACGCCCGTTGCTTGGACCCCATGCACCTCAACTTCCCCTGCAATCACGGACTCCACGCTACGAGGGGAGGGACACAGATGCCCTCACCTGCGACGAAGCGTGAACCAGCGTGACCTTCATTCCGTTGAGTGATCGAACGGTCGTCGTCAGGAGTGGGGAAAAGACATGGTCATCGTCGAAGGAACGAGCACCGCCCGGTTCGAACCGGTCCGAGCGGCGCTGGCAGCGCACCTGGAGTCCGGCGAGGAGTTGGGGGCGTCGATCGCCGTCGATGTCGACGGAGTCATGGAAGTCGATCTGTGGGGTGGGCATGCCGACGAAGCGCGGACCGTTCCGTGGCGCCAGGACACGTTGGTCAGCCTGTGGTCGACCACCAAGACCCTCAGCAGTCTGGCGGCCCTCGTCCTCGTCGACCGGGGGGCACTGGATCTGCACCGCCCGGTCGCGCACTACTGGCCCGAATTCGCTGCTCAGGGCAAGCAGGACATCGAGGTGCGGCATGTCCTGTCACACACCTCGGGGCTCTCCGGCTGGCAGCAGCCCTTCACCATCGACGATCTGTACGACTGGCCGACCGCAAGCGCCCGGCTGGCTGCGCAGGCGCCCTGGTGGGAGCCGGGCAGTGCCTCGGGCTACCACGTGCAGACTCAGGGACAGCTGGTGGGAGAGCTTGTCCGGCGGGTCAGCGGCCGTACCCTGACCGAGTTCGTCGACACCGAGATCGCCAAGCCGTCACAGGCCGACGTCCAGATCGGTGCGCGGCAGGCCGACTGGCCGCGTATCGCCGAGCTGGTGGCCCCGTCGCAGCTCCCCGAAATGCCCGCCGACCTCGATCCCGAGGGCATCTTCACCAAGACGTTGCTCGGAAGCCCCGCCCGTGACGAGCACGTCGACACCCCGCAGTGGCGCCGTGCCGAACTCGGAGCCGTCAACGGACACGGCAACGCACGAGGCATGGCCCGTGCCCTCTCCGTGATCTCACGGCACGGCCAGGTGAACGGCCACCGGCTCCTCTCCGCGGACACGGTGGACAGGGTCTTCGACGTACAGGCCGACGGAATCGACCTGCTCCTGGGCGTTCCCGTGCGCTGGGGCATCGGCTTCGCGCTCGCCGACGCCAGGACGATGCCGCACATGCCCACCGGACGGGTCTGCTTCTGGGTCGGCCGGGGCGGCTCGATCGTCATGATGGACCTCGACCGGCGCGTCACGTTCTCGTACACGATGAACCGGCTGGGCGACGGAATCCTCGGCTCGGAGCGCACCCTCAGCTACATGAGGCATGTCTACGAAGTCCTGGACTCCACCGACTGAGGCCCGCCCGTTCCATCCCGGAGGCCCGGACCAGGAGCTCCGTGGGCGAAGCCGTGACTCACCGGTTCAGCTCGCCCGCCAGAATGCCGTTCCTGTGTTGTGCCCCCGGCGCGGTGCGAGGGAGCACCACCCGATGACCAGGGCGTTGATCAGCGCTCCGAGAACGATGGAGAGTTGAAGTGTTCTCCCGGCTGAAGCCGGGAGATTCCTGCTTACCTTGCGGCAGTGGGCTTGTCGCGCTTCGCGCGCCTGACGACTGCCCTCCCGGCAGCCGGGATGAGCGCAAGGCCCATCCGGTACAGGTGCAAGACGTTCCGGGCTGCGTTGTGGTCGGCGTTGCCCGACCAGCCGCAGTCCGGGTTCTTGCACACAAACACGGCCTGACTCTCCCGGCTGCCGGGCGTGGTGAAGCCGCACGCTGAGCCTCGCCGGGATGTGTGAGGGGCCGGGACCTGGTGGAGGGTACCGCCATGCCGGGCGGTCTTGTAGGTCAGCATCGTGACCGTACGGCCCCACGCTTCGCCGCTGATGGAGCGGTTCAGCCCGGACTTCTGGGCAACGTTCTTCCCCGGCTCCCCGACGGTGCCCTTGGCAGACTTGACCATGTTCGTGATGGTGAGTGCTTCGACCACGACAGTGCCGTATGTGCGGGCGATGACGGTGGTCGTCTGGTGCTGCCAGTCCAGGGCCCGGCGCTTGGCTTTCGCGCGGAGCCCTGCGATGTGGTCATAGGTGTGATGCAGGCGGCGGCTGGTGCGTTCGCCGGGCTTGCGGTGCTGCTTTCGCTGGGCGGCTCGCTGCTCCCGTCGCAGGAGCTTGGACTTCTCCTGTTCGCTCAGCCACTCGCCGTGCTCGTGGGTTTCGCCGTCGGAGAGGGCGAGGGGCACGGTGATCCCGACGTCGATGCCGACGTCCGGCCCCTGGTGGGGATCGGGCCTGACCTCCAGGGTCTGCACGCGGAAGGCGATGTGCCATCCGAGTGTGTCTTTGACCAGCCGGGCCCCGGTGATCCGGTTCTCCGCGCCTGCCTGCCTGCCCACCGGCAGGTCTTTGGTCCAGCGGAAGCGGACCCGGCCCACCTTGGGAATGCTGGCCATGCCCCAGCGGCGGTGCACGCGGACGATGTTCAGGTCCCGGCCCTGCGGAACGTCCACCGACATCACCGACCGCAGGCCCGGTCTGGTGGGCGTCGAGGCTGGTGACGGCGTAGACACTCCCCGCCGACCTGGCCGCCGCGATTCGCGGGCACTGGGCAGTGGAGGCGGTGTGCTGGACTGCGATGGACTGCCAGGGCAGGGCGGCGAGTTGGGCGTAGGCGGTGGGCTGGTTGGTCTTGATCACGGCGATGTAGTGGGCCGTCTTGGTCTCGACAGCCAGGAGATGTTCGCCTTGACCGAGTGCAGGGCGTCGAAGGTGACAACGGTGCCGGTCAGGTCCAGCGGTGCCAGCAGCGGACGGAAGTGTGTGGTTTCGTTCGTCTTCGCGCCGACCTCAACCTGAGCGAGGGTCACGACGGTGCCGTGAGCGACCGCGGAGAGCAGATGCCGGCGCGTCGCGGCAAGACGGGCTGATCCCTTGAGTGCTTTGCCGTCGACAGCGATCGCGCGCGACCGCCCGGCCGCGGAGGGCGACGGCGCCTGGGCGGGTTCGCCGGCGGCGCGGTGCCGGTCGGCCAGGTAGGCGCCCACCGCCCGGTCCAGGGCGTCACCGTCCACAGCCCCCAGCACACGACCGATCGTGGCCCGCGCCGGAGTGCGCCGCCATCTGAGCAGGTGGCGGCGGATCCCGATCACTGCCAGGAGTGCGTTCGAAGCACGCTGGCCCCACTCGGCGAGTTCATCGGGATTCCTCCGTGGATACCCCCGCCTTCAGGCGGGGGAGGAATCGGACTCCTGCGGAGCAGGGCAGGGAAAGCCGATTCGCCGCCAG
>LRTP01000702.1 GCA_001550305.1 Streptomyces diastatochromogenes | reverse complement strand
GGGCTGACCGTCCGCACCGGCGCGGACATCGGCGAGACCGTGGCGCCGGGCCTCGGCACGGCCCGCCCGCTGCTGGTCCTGCTCGCCGGTTCGCTCGGCGGGATCGTGCTGCTGATCACCGGGTTCGTCACGGCGGGCGCGCTGGGTGTGTCGATCGCCGGGCAGCGCCGCGACCTGGCGCTGATGCGGGCGGTCGGGGCGACCCCGCGGCAGATCCGCCGTCTGGCCGCCGCGCAGTCCTCCGTCGTGGCCGCCGTGGCCCTGGCCCCCGGAGTGGCCCTCGGCTACCTCCTCGCGGGCCGCTTCCACGACATGCTCGCCGGCCGCGGTGTCCTGCCCACCGAACTCCCCCTGACCGTCGGCCCGTTGCCCGCCCTCGCCACCCTCCTCCTGCTCGCGCTGACCGTGCAGATCTCCGCCCGGGGCGCGACCTGGCGCACCTCCCGGATGCCGGCGACGGAGGCCGTCGCTGAGTCCCGCAGCGAACCGCGCAAGCCATCGAAGGGCCGTACCCTCACCGGAGTTCTGCTGATCGCCGCCGCGTGCGCGCTGTCCGTCACCCCGCTGCTGACCCGTACGGTGATCGGCGCGTCGGCCACCTCCATCGCCGGGATCGTCGCCGCGATCGGCCTGGCCCTGTGCGGCCCGGCCCTGGTCCGGTCGCTCGGCGAGAGGGCTGTACGGCGGCTGCGGCCCGGGACGCCCGCCCCCACCTGGCTCGCCCTGGCCAACGTACGGGCGTACGCGCTGCGGGTCGCCGGAGTGGTCAGCCCGCTGGCGATGGCGGTCGTGTTCGTCCTGACCTACACCCTCGCGCAGACCACCGTCCTCGCGGCGACCGCGCAGGACACCTGCACCGGCACACTCGCCCAGTACCGGCTGAGCGCGCCGGCCCTCGGCGGCCTGCCGGCCGGCACGCAGGACGCCGTACGGAAGCTGCCCGGAGTGCGGTCCGCCGCACCCGTCGGCTCGACGACTGTCGTCTGGCCGTACGAGATGTTCGGCGAACCCGATGTGGAGTCGGTGCCGGCGCTGATCGCCACGCCGGACGCGGTCGGGGTCCTCGACCCCGGGGTGCGGGAGGGCGGGCTGGCCGGCCTGACCGGCGCCACGGTCGCCGTGAGCAGCGAGGTCGCCGGATCGCGGGACGCCGGACTCGGCCAGCGGATCCGGCTGGTCCTCGGCGACGGCACGCGGACCGAGGCGCGGGTGGCGGCCGTGTACGACCGGGGCCTCGGCTTCGGCTCGCTGATCGTCTCCAGGGACCTCGCGGCCGGCCACACCACCTCCGGCCTCACCCAGAGCCTCCTCGTCCGCACGGACGGCACGGCGACTGCGGCGCGCGCACTGGCCGATCTGACGGCGTCGCGCCCGGGCCTGGCCCTGGAGAACGCGTCCGGAACGGCCGCCGGTGACAAGCAGGACACCCCGCCCGAGGTGTGGATCAACCTCGCGACGATCGTCGTACTCCTCGGCTACCTGCTCCTCAGCATCGCACACAAGCTGGTCGCGGCCACGGCCCAGCGCCGTACCGAGATCGCCGCGCTGCGGCTGGTCGGCACGACGCCGCGGCAGATCCGGGCGATGATGCGCCGCGAGGCGGCCGTGATCGCCACGGCGGCGCTCGTCTCCGGCCTGTTCCTCTCCGCCCTCCCTCTCGCCCTCCTCGGCCAGGGCTTCCTCGACCGCCCCTGGCCGGCGGGCCCGGCCTGGCTGCTCCCCGCCATCGCGGCGACGATCGTGACGACGGCCTTCCTCACGATCGAATTCCCGACCCGCCAGGCCCTGCGCACGGCCCCGGCGGACGCGATCCGGGCGACGTGAACAACAGGGCGACCGTGATCACCAACAACGGACAGCCCCACGCCATCATCACTCTGCGTACCCGCCAGACAGGCCGTGGGCCTTTGGAGGAGCACGTCGTCGACGAGGGCGCCGATCAGGTCGTGGCCGAGCCGAAGTGGGCCGACTTGCTCACCGACGCGGACCCGCGGGCGCTGTCCCCACTGTTCTGGACGCACGTGATTTACGGCCGCCTCGAGCTGGACAGGGGCAGCCGCCTCGACCTGCACCTGGCCGCCCGCAAGGCAGCAGCCCTTCTCGGACGCCGTCTTGGAATCGTCAGTCGTCGAACGGCACGACCAGCAGAGGGATTCGGCGTATGTCCTCCAGGGTGAGCGCAAGGCCCGCCAGAGCGCAGGCGGCACGCATGACGATATCGCCGTCGGCTTCGCCGGGCTCGAAGTCCTCCGTCGGGACGTTGCCGGCAGCCTCGAATGCCGCACGCAGTTCGGCAGGCATACCGGGAAGGTCCTCCTCCAGATTGAGGTCGTCGACGTCGACCCACTCGACCTGCTCGCCGTCGACGGCATAGATGAGACTGGCGTCTGCGTTGATGGTGTACACGCTTGTGGCCGCTGTGCGCCCATCGGCGGACAGCGCCTTCGTCGCCACGTCGTCGGCGGTGAACCCGGAGTCGTCGTAGACGAAGGTCCACTCGCCGATGCGTCCCGCCAACAGTGCTGCAGAGGTTCCCGGTTCGATACCAAGAGCCGCACACGGCAGTGACGTCCACTCGTCCGGCTTGTTGTCGGGCAGTTCGCAGGATTGGATCAACCCCGGCTTGGCGCCCAGCACTTCCAGCGCTTCCGCCGGTTCGATGCCGCGCGCGACGTGCAGGGTGTGGTTCGGATGACCGGAGGCCAGATCAGTGATCCATATCGGCGTTCCTTCGGAATCAAGCGTGTTCGGCGGAAAACCAGGCGTAGGCATCATCGACCTCTTTCATTACCGGTGCGTGTGGCTTCTCCCACAGGCGGTGCCGCAGGGGATGCCGGAGAAATCCTGCTCAGCGACAGGCCGTGGGTCTTTTACGGCAGCTGTAGATAGGTCTGCCGGTGCTCGGCGCTGCTGTTCAGCGGCTTGAGGGGGGTGGGCTCGGGCATGAGGACGGCCGCCTTGATCATGACGTGGCGTGACGCAACATCAGAACGAGACGGCCGCCTCGGCCACGGTAGACCACGACGGCCACGAGACCACGTTCAGGGGCCTGTTGGCCTCGGTGGCCGGCTGCTTCGCCCGCTGTGAGACCCGGGAGACATTCGCGCGGATGGCGCGGGGCATGCTGATGGAACTTGAGGACGTCAACTGCTGGAGCCTGGCCGAAGCGATCGGTGAGCGGGGCCCGCACCGCCTGCATCATCTGCTGTCCCGTGCGGTGTGGGACGAGGAGGCGGTGCTTCAGCGGACGGCGGCCTGGGCCGTGGGCCTGCTCGACGACGGCGACGGGATCCTGATCGCGGACGAGACCGGCGACGCGAAGTCCTCCACCGACGCGGTGGCCGCGGCCCGCCAGTACTCCGGCACGGTCGGCGGCGTGGATCTGTGCCAGGTCGCCGTGCACCTGACCTTCGCCACGTCCGCCGGGCACTGCCTGATCGGCCGGCGCCTGTACTTCACCCAGAAGTGGGCCGCCGATGAGGAACGCCGCGA
>LRTP01000701.1 GCA_001550305.1 Streptomyces diastatochromogenes | reverse complement strand
CCGCCGCGCCCACCACGCCGGAGGGCCGGCGCGCCGGGCTGCTGGAATTCCTCGACGTCGTCCTGTCGGTCGGCGACGGGGTGCTCGTCGATCCCCGCGGACGACTGCGGGTCGTGCAGCTCAAGGCCTCCCGGTCGGAGCGGCCGGAGCGTGTCGGGGAGGTGCTGGCCGCGGGCGACCGGCGGCTGCTGATCCTGTCCTGCCAGAAGGTCGACGCGGGCGACGCGTACTGGAACGCCGTCGAGTACGACCCGGCGGGCGAGTTCGGCCCCTGGGAGGGCTTCGCACTCGTCGAGTCCGAGATCCGGGGTACGCCCGGGGACGAGGCCCTGGCGCCCGCCGTACGGCGGTTGGTGGCGCTCGTGCGGGAGCGGGGGCCGCTGCCCTACCGGCCGGAGCAGGCACGGGAGTTCGCCGAGCGGGTGGGGGTGAGCGCGGTGGCCGGAGCGCTGCTGCTCCTCGGGCTGCCCGGCCTCAACTCCTACGGCAAGGACGGGCTGCTGCCCGCGGAGCACCTCCAGCCACTGGGCGCGAAGAGCGCGGAGGCGCAGGCCGCCCGGACCGCTCTCGGTGAACTCTCCGTCGCGGAACGACAGTTGTTCACCGCCGCGCTGATCCCCACGGATCCCGGACGCATGGAGCGGCTGTGGACCGACGGTTTCGACCTGGAGCCTGTCGTACGGATCTGGATCGAGCGGCGGGGGCAGCGGCGGGCGGCGCCGCCCGAGCTGATCGCGCGGATGGTGAGCGAGGTCGGACCGGGGCGGATGCTGGACGCGGTCCTCAACCCCCAGGCGCGCCCCGAGCTGACCGGTCGCACCGAGCAGCGGATGCGGGGCAACGGACTCGAACCGCTGGACGCCCAGGCCCTGTTCACCGGCTCCATCCTGGCCGCGTACGTCGGCATGCTGCGCTGGCTCGCCTATCGACTGCCGTACGGCGATCCGCTGCGCGCGACGCTGCCAGAGACCCTGCGCATGCTCCGCGAGCGCCTCACCGACCCCGGGCTGCTGCTCGACCTCGGGGTGACCTGGGGGCATGACGGCAACACGGTGTCGACCCGGGTACGGGAGACGTTCGGGCTGCCCGCCCAGGGAGGCGGGGACCCGGAGGGCCTGCTGCGGGCGGGCCCGGCGATCGTGCTGGCGCCGATGCGGCACCGCTCGGAGTGGGACACCGTATGGCTGCGGCCGTCGGCCGTGCTGCCGCAGGCGGGCGAGGAGGGCGGACCCGATCACCCGGCGCTGAAGCTGCTCGCGGCGCTGAGCCGGGACAGCGGGCAACTGGGTTCGCTGCGCACGCTGTTGAGCGAGGAGTTCACCGCCCTGGTCACGGCGGACGGCCCTCCCGGAGCCGCACAGCACCCGGCCCACAGCGTGCCGGAACTGGTGGCCGAGGCGGCGCAGCGGTGCGGGCTCTCCGAGGACGCGGCCGGGCTCTATCTGATGCTGCTCGCGCTCCCGGACCCCACGGACCGCAACCAGGCGGCCTGGACCGGCTGGAAGCCCGCGCGGCTGAAGCGGGCCAGGGCCGAACTGGCCGCCACCGGGCTGGTGGTGGAGGCGAAGCGGTCCCGGGCCGGGCGAGCGCAGTTCCTGCCCGGCGGCTGGCTGGAGCACAAGGCGCCGCGGCTGCCCGTCGAGAGCTGGAAAGCCCCGCTGCTGCCGGAGACGGCCCACGGTTTCGTGGTGCCGGACCGCCCGGTGCCGGAGTTGTTCGCGCGGGCCTGGCGGCGGGTCGTCGAGGGGGACGCGCCCGGGTTCGAGGAGTTCGCCGGGCGCGGTGGCCGGGGCGGCAGAGGCGGCCGGAGCGGAGGCAGGTCATGAGCGGCGGACAGAGCACGGCGAGCGGGACGACGGCATCGGGTGAGACGGCAAGGACGGACGTGATGGAGGCGATGGGCGTAACGGGTGTGCCGGACGTGTCGAGCGTGACGGGCGCACGGCAGATCGAGCTGCCCGAGGACCGTCACGCCGAGGAGCTGGCGTTTCTCGCGGCGTACGACGAGGGGCCGCGACCGCCGGGCTGGCGCCTGACCCCGCGCGCCGTGGTGACGTTCGTGTGCGGTTCGGACGGCGAGGCGCTGAGCGGCGTGGACGGGCGACGGCTCGTCGTGTCACGGAAGTTCGTGGGCGACCGGGGGCTCGTCGAGCGGTGCGTGGTGACGCTCGCGGGCGAGCGGGGTCTCCTGCTGGTCGGCGAGCCCGGCACCGCCAAGTCGATGCTCTCCGAGCTGCTGGCCGCCGCCGTGTGCGGCACCAGCGCGCTTACCGTGCAGGGCACCGCGGGCACCACGGAGGACCAGCTCAGATACGGCTGGAACTACGCGATGCTGCTCGCCGCGGGGCCGAGCCGAGCGGCCATGGTGCCCTCACCCGTGCTCACGGCGATGACCCGGGGAGCCGTCGCCCGGATCGAGGAGGTCACGCGCTGTCTGCCCGAGGTGCAGGACGCCCTGGTGTCCCTGCTGTCCGAACGGCGCATCGCGGTACCGGAGTTGGCCGGCGGGCCGGAAGGGGACGGCACGGTGCACGCCGTGCCGGGGTTCACGCTGATCGCCACGGCCAACCTCCGTGACCGAGGTGTCTCCGAGATGTCCGCCGCCCTCAAGCGCCGCTTCAACTTCGAGACCGTCGGACCGATCGACGACCTCGACGCGGAGACGGAGCTGGTCCGTGGCCAGGCCACGGCGGCGCTCGCCCGCTCGGGCGCCCGTTTCTCCGTCGACGACGCGGTGCTGGAGGCGCTGGTCACCGCCTTCCGGGATCTGCGCTCGGGCCGCAGCGCGGAGGGCTGGGAGGTCGAGCGGCCCACCACGGTGATGTCGACGGCGGAGGCGGTGCAGGTCGCCACGTCCATGGGCCTGGGCGCCGCGTATCTCGGGGACGGCCGGGATGTCGTGCGCACCCTGCCCGGCCATCTGCTCGGCACGGTACGCAAGGACGACCCGGCCGATCACGCACGGCTGCTGGGCTACTGGGACGGTCCGGTGCGGCGCCGCGCGGAGCAGGGCGCCGCGCTGTGGCGGACGCTGTGGGAGCTGCGCGATGACCTCGTGTGAGGCGGCGCCCGACTCGGCGGGGTCGCCCGAGGTGGCTCTGGAGGCGCTGGCCGAGTGTCGGGAACCGTTCCTGATCGGCGTGCGGCACCATTCACCGGCGCTCGCGGCGGCCGTGCCGGGGATGCTGTCGGCGGTGGCGCCGGAGGTGCTCCTCATCGAGCTTCCGGAGGAGTTCGCGCCGTGGCTGGAGTACCTGGGGGACCCGGCGACGGTGCCACCGGTGGCGCTGGCGGGGAGCCGGGAGCACGGCGGGGTGGTCTTTCTGCCCTTCGCCGAGTTCTCCCCGGAGCTCGCTGCGATTCGCTGGGCGAGGGAGGTAGGGGTGCCGGTCGTGCCGTTCGACCTGCCCCTGGCCGCGCGGGACGCGGAGGAGCGGACGCCGGAGGTGGCGGAGGAGCCGGGTGCGGGCCGAGCGGGTGGCGGGCGTGGGCGGCTGGCAG
>LRTP01000700.1 GCA_001550305.1 Streptomyces diastatochromogenes | reverse complement strand
CGCAGCGCGGCGAGGTCGCGGTTCGCGTCGTGCAGCCGCTCGACCACCGCCTCGGCGTGCGGCACGAGGAACCGCCCGGCCTCCGTCAGCCGTACGCCCCGGGGCAGCCGGTCGAAGAGCGGGGCTCCGCCGAGCGCCGACTCCAGCGAGGCGATCTGCCGGGACACCGCGGACTGCGTCCAGCCGAGGGCCCGCGCGGCCACCGTGAACGAGCCGTGCCGGGCGACCTCCAGGAAGACCCGCAGCCAGGTGGTGGAGAGGTCGGGTACGGCATGCGGGTTGGGCATGAGAGCCATGCTAGACATTCGCTTGTCGCATCACGTGGGCCCGCCTAGCGTCGAAGGCATGGAAAAGATCGCATTCCTCGGGCTCGGGCACATGGGCGCCGCGATGGCACGCCGACTTCTCGCCGCGGGATTCCCGCTGACCGTCTGGAACCGCACCGCCGACAAGGCCGAGCCGCTGGTCGCCGAGGGCGCCACCCTCGCCCCGTCCCCGGCCGAGGCCGTACGGGACGCGGACGTGGTGATCACCATGCTCGCCAACCCGGCCGCGCTCGACACGGTCGCGGACGCCATCGTGCCGGAGCTGCGCCGGGGCACCACCTGGGTGGAGATGTCGACCGTCGGCCCCGACGTGGTCAAGGAACTCGCCGCCCGGCTCGGGGAGGGCGTGACATTCGTCGACGCGCCCGTGGCGGGCAGCACGGACAAGGCGGCCGCCGGGCAGCTCGGCATCCTCGCGGGCGGCGAGCTGACGGGCGTCGGGCACGTGCTCGTCCATATGGGCACCGTCACCCGCACCGGCCCGCTGGGCTCCGGCGCCGCGCTCAAGCTCATCGTCAACACGGCCCTGCTCGGCGGGGTCGCCCTCGTCGCCGAGACCATGGCCCTCGCGGACAAGCTCGGCATCGACGAGAAGGTGGCGCGCACCGCGCTCGCGAACGGCCCGCTCGGCGGCGCCGTCGGCCGCGCCTTCGCCGAGGACGTGCACTTCGCCACCGCGCTCGCCGCCAAGGACGTCGCCCTCGCCACGAAGGTCGCTGAACTCCCCGTACTCGAAGCGGTGTTGGAGCACTACAAGCGTGCCGCCGCCGATCCCGCCGTCGCCGGCGCGGACATCGCGAGGGCCGTCGAACACATCCGCCGATCCGCCTGAGAGGGCCTCCCATGCAGATCACGCTCGACAACCCGCCCTCGGCGCCGGGGCCCGTCAACGGCTACTACTCACAGGTCGCCCGGGTCGAACTGCCGGGTGCGGGGGCCCTGTTGTACCTCTCCGGGCAGGTCGCGGAGGGCGCCGACCTCACCGAACAGAGCCGCGGGGTCTTCGAGACCATCGACGCCCTGCTGGGGGCGCACGGGGCGGGCCTGGCGGACATCATCAACATCCGTACGTATCTGACGGACATCACCCAACTCCCCGCCTACGGTGCCGTACGTGCCCAGTACCTCACCGGTGCCCCGCCCACCAGCATGACCTTCGAGGTCTCCCGCCTCTTCAAGCCGGAGGCCCTGATCGAGATCGAGGTCGTGGCCGCCGTACCGGCTCCGCGTGACGCACACGGGCCGGAGTGATCCCTTCCGGGTGATACTGCCGCCCATGAAGGCAGTGAACCTGGGCGTCCTCTTCCTCATCGAACTCGGCGCCCTCGCGGCCGTCGGGTACTGGGGGTTCACCCGCGCCGCGGCGACGCCGCTGACCTGGCTCCTCGGCCTGGGCGCCCCGGCCGTACTCATCACGCTGTGGGCGCTGTTCGGCTCGCAGAAGGCGTCGTACAAGACGCGCGGCGCGGTCCGCGTCGGTTTCGAACTGCTCTGGTTCGGGGCGGGCGTGGCCGCGCTGGCCTTCGCCGGGGCCCACGGGTGGGCGATCGCCTTCGCCGCCGTCTGTGCGGTGAGCAAGACGCTGGCCGTGATCTGGCACCAGTAGCGCGGACGGTGGCGGAGGCGGAACAGTGGTGGTCGGGTTCAGTTCTCGCCGAGCAGCGTGAGGAAGTCCCGGAAGGCGCCCGGCATGTCCACCGACTCCGGGTCCAGGAGCCACTGGAACTGGAGGCCGTCCATCACCGCCACCAGCAGCGGGGCGGTGCGCTCGGGCGTGAGCCCGTTCGGCAGCCGCTCCCCGTACTCGGCGCGCAGCACCGCCGCCATGCTCGCGCGCACCCGCGCGTACCGCTCGGTGAAGTACTCGCGCGCCGGGTGCCCCTCGGTGACGCTCTCGCCGAGCAGCGCCGAGAACGTCTGGATGATCCCGGGCCGCATGGCGTTGTACTCGACCAGTGAGGCGAGCAGGTCGACCCGCCACTGGGTGTCGGGCACGGCGTCCCACTGGTCCCGCTCCTCGAGCACCGCGACGAGCAGCGCGTCCTTCGTCGGGAAGTAGTGCAGCAGCCCCTGCTGGGTCAGCCCCACGCGTTCCGCGACCGACGCCATGCTCGCGCCCCGGTAGCCGCGCTCGGCGATCACCTCCAGGGCCGCCCGGACGATCTCGGCGCGCCGCTCCTCGCTTCTGGCCCTGGTGCCCATGGCGTCACCGTACGGCATGCGCACCCATGGAATGTAACGAAGGAATCACGAAACCTACTGCTCTACAGGTATCGGATGCAGGATGGACGCGCAGAGCGGATTCAAGGGCTCACGGATTCCCGGGCTCACGGATTCCCGGGCTCACGGATTCGCGGTTTCACGGACTCAATGAGGAGGCACCGATGGCGGGAACGCGCACACCGGCCGACGAGGCCCGCGAGGCGGTCGTCGAGGCGGCCCTCGGCAAGCTGGACCTGGACGCGAAGACGAGACTGCTCGCCGGGCAGGACATGTGGTCGCTGCCCGCGCTGCCCGAGATCGGCCTCAAGTCCCTCGTCATGTCCGACGGCCCGATCGGCGTACGCGGTGTCCACTGGACCGCCGACGACCCGTCGATCGCGCTCCCCTCGCCGACCGCGCTCGCCGCCACCTGGGACCCGGCCCTCGCCCGCCGGGCGGGCACCCTGCTCGCCCAGGAGGCCCGCCGCAAGCAGGTCCACGTCCTCCTCGCGCCCACCGTCAACCTGCACCGCTCCCCGCTCGGCGGCCGCCACTTCGAGGCGTACAGCGAGGACCCGTACCTGACCGGCGAGATCGGCTCCGGCTATGTCCAGGGCGTCCAGTCGGGCGGCGTCGGCACCACCGTCAAGCACTTCGTCGCCAACGACGCCGAGACCGACCGCTTCACGGTGAACAACCTGCTCTCCGAACGCGCCCTGCGCGAGCTGTACCTGGCCCCCTTCGAGGCCATCGTCGCCAACGCCCATCCCTGGGGCATCATGACCGCCTACAACACGGTCAACGGCACCACGATGACCGAGCACCACCACCTCGTGAACGAGATCCTGCGCGGCGAGTGGGGCTTCGACGGCTTCAACGTCTCCGACTGGACCGCCGCCCGCGCCACGGCCGGCGCCCTCGAGGGCGGTCTCGACGTCGCCATGCCCGGCCCCCGGACCGTGTACGGGGAGGCGCTCGCCGCCGCCGTCCGCGCGGGCGAGGT
>LRTP01000699.1 GCA_001550305.1 Streptomyces diastatochromogenes | reverse complement strand
CAGGCACCAGAGGCCCGCGCGGCCCGGCCCTCCGCCCCTCCCGCGGGCGCCGTCTTCCACTTCGACGGAGGCGCCCCCACCTTCGGCGGCAGCCTCGTCGGCGGCGACCAGCACGGCGTGTCGGGCGGCCAGGTCACCGGAGACGTCCACCTCGGCGGGTCCGGGGGTGAGTCGGCGTGACGGTGCCTGCACCCACGGCGCCGGGCCCCGACGACGTACCCCCGAAGGACGTACACCCGGCCCCCGAACCGGACACCCGGCGCCAGGACTCGGAGGGGGAGGGAGAGGGGGAACAGGAACGGACGCAGGAGGCGCGCGCGGCACAGCGCGAGCTCTTCGCGCACACCCCGGGGTTCATCCTCGGCTCGGCCGCGTCCTTCGGCGGGAGTCTGGTCGGCGGCGCCCAGCACGGCGTGTCCGGCGGCGAGGTCGCCGGTGACGTGTTCATGGGCGGCAAGACGGAGATCCACCACCACGGCTCGGCGGCTTCGGCGACGTACGCCTCCGGAGAGATCCCGCGGCGCCACCTCGAAGACCTGGACACCGTCTTCGTCGAGAGCCCCGCCTTCGCCGCCGCCCTGGACCGGCTGCGCGAAGAACGCATCCTCGTGCTCGCCGGCGCCCACGCCACCGGCCGCCACGCCGCCGCGCTGATGCTCCTGCACCGGCTGGGCGTGCCCGCCGTGCACGCCCTCTCGCCGGAGACGAGCCCGGCGACCCTGAGCGCCCCGCTCACCGCGCCCGGCGGGCACGTCCTGCGCGATCTGCCGCTGAGCCGCAACCGGCCGTTGCGCGACACCCATCTCCACGCGGCCCGCGACCAGCTCAAGAAGGTCGACGGGTATCTGGTGGTGACGGTCGAGAACTCGCCCTTCCTGCTGGGCGCCACCGCGTCCGTCTGGCAGCCGCCGGAGGCGTCGGCCGTCGTCCGCGCGTATGTGAGCAGGCACCGCGCGCAGGACACCGACGGCCTTCTCGCCCTCGCTCCGGTGCGGGACTTCCTCGCCCGGGGGCACCATCAGCCCGCCGAGGCAGCCGAGTTCGCGAAGGAGGTGGCGGGTTACGACGGCGGCGAGGCGGCCGCGGCCCGGCTCGCGGAGTTCGGGCAGGCGGCCGTGGAGCAGCAGTGCCGGGAGTGGCTGAGCGACCCCGAGTCCACACTGCGCGACAAGGCCTTCCTCATCTCGCTCGCCGTCTTCGACCGGGCGCCGTACGTCCTCGCCGCCGAGCTCGCGGACAAGCTGTTCGTGCACTTCCAGCGCTTGCAGCACCCCGAGGAGCCGCCGGAGATCCCGGTGTTCGGGCTCGCCGCCGAGACCCGGCTCGCGCGGGCCCGCGCCGAGGGGGAAGTGCGCGACGAGGCGACCGAATGGGGCCCGGTGCCGCAGTTCACCGCGTTCTTCCGGAAGGAGGACACCCCGCGCGCCCTGCTCACCGAGGTGTGGACGGGACATCCCTCGGCCCGGCCCGCGCTGATCGCCTGGCTGCGAGAGCTGGCCCGCGACGGGCGTCCCGTCGTACGGACCCGGGCCGCCGCGGCCACCGCCATGCTCGCGCTCGCCGACCTGCCCTCCGCGGTCGCGCTGCTGATCGACGGCTGGGCGGTGTCCAAGACGTTCGGCCCCCGTGTCACCGCCGCGAACACCCTCACGCTCGCCCAGCTCCTCGACGCGCCCGTCGTCCTGCGCCTGCTCACCCAGTGGTGCACGGACGCCCACCCGGCCCGCCGCTGGACCGCGATCCGCGCGTTCGGGCTGCTCGCGCCGTTGCGCCCGGACCTGGTGGCCCCGGCCCTGAGCGCCCTGGCGACCCTGGCCCGGGCCGACAACAGCAGTCCGGCCGAGGCGGCCAACCTGATCGAGTCCACGGCCCTGCTGCTCTCGGTGGGCCTCAGGCGCGGCGAGATGCTCTCCGAGCTGGTGCGGCTGCTCCACCACGACACCCCCGCGGTCCGCGCGCTGGCACTGGGCGCCTTCGTACTCGCGTGCGACAACGCCGAGGAGGGCGCCCTCGTCGAGTGGTACGCCGGCGACGGCATGTACCAGGCGGACTCGGCCCGCGACCTCGCCACCCTCTGGCGCACCGCCCTCGGCGACCGCGCCCACACCCGGGGCGCCCTGAACGCCCTGCACACCTGGGTGTACGTGGCCGAGCACCGCCCGGACGCGGCCCAGGCCCTGGAACTGCTGCTGCCCGCACTGGTCGTCTCGGCGGACGACCACAAACGCCTCAGCCACGAACTGCGCACCCTGCGCGGCCGGGACGGCGGCCCGCGCCCGCCCCTCGCCGACCGCCTGCTCGCCGCACTGCGTCCCCCCGTCCCGACAGCCTGACACAGAGTTACGAGGAGTTGACCCATGGCGGAATTCCGCCGCCCGCCGGAGTGGCAGCAACAGGCCGACCGGCACACCATGCTGATCGACCCGGTGCTCACCGTGCGGCCGATCTCCCGTTTCGACTACACGGCCCGGCGGCCGGTCTCCGCGATCGACCACGCACTGGTGTTCGCCACCGCGGGCGGCGGCTACGACGCGTACATGCCCCCGCACCGGCCCAGCCGCACGGACGCCGCGACCCGCCGCTACACCTCGGTCTACGAGGTCGACATGGGCAGCCACCCGGTCCAGCTGGAACTCGAACTGCCCAGCGACGACGACGCGTTCTCGTTCGGCGCCACCGCCGATCTGACCTGGCGCGTCTCGGACCCGATCGCGTACGTGGCCGGCGGCGAACGCGATGTGCCCACGCGGCTCGCCCGTGAACTCCACCAGCTGGCGCGACCGGTCAGCCGGCGGTTCTCCATCGAGGACAGCCGGGACGCCGAGGCCGAGGTCCAGTACGCGGTCGAGAGCGGCGTCTTCGCCGACGGCATCGGGCTCGCGGTGACGTGCGCGGTGCGGCTGCGCCTGGACGACGACGCGATCGCGCACAGACGGCGCAAACGGGCGCTGCGCTACGAGGCCGACATGCTCGACCCCGAGCACGAGTACCGGCTGCGTCAGGCCCAGCAGTTGCACGAGCTGGAGGTGCTGCGCCAGTACCAGTCCCAGGAGTTGATGGCCCAGAAGATCGCCTTCTACCAGCACCACCTGCAGCACGGGGGCGTCGCCCAGTGGGCCTTCCACCTCGCCGCGCACCCCGAGGACACCCGGATGGTCATCAACGCCCTCCAGAAGGACCAGCTCTCCGCCATCGAGAGCCAGCTGGAGCTGATCGCCGGAGACACCCTGGAGGACTACCAGAAGGCCGAGTCGGCCCGCTCCACCCTGCGCGTCGTCAAGGAACTCAACAGCCGCCAGGGGGCCCCGCCACAGCCCCCGGTTCCCGGCCGACCGGCGCCGCCGCCCGGGGGCGTACCGCAGCAGCCGTACGACCCCTCACGGCCGTACGACCCCTCGCAGCCGCAGCCGTACAACCCCTCACCGCCGTACGGAGCCGCCGCACAGCCTTATGGCGGCGCTCCGGCCCCCGGAGGCGTACCGGGCGCCCCCTACGCCCCGCCGGGGCCGCCCGTGTCCCACCAGCCGTACGTCCCGCCCGCGCCC
>LRTP01000070.1 GCA_001550305.1 Streptomyces diastatochromogenes | reverse complement strand
GAACCCCTTATACGACGGCGACCCCGCGTCCAAGACTGCCCTCCCCGCGATCACAACCCCAAGATCATCCCAGATCTCAGCCAAGTTGACGACGCCCTGCCCCCCACACCAGTCCCGGATCGTCAGCCCCTTCGCGGAATGGCACGTCATCAAGAACGCACGCCGCCGAGCGGAACGCGGGCGCTACACCCCCGGCGCCGCCACAGCCGACCGCGGCAACATCCGAGCCGCCTTGCTGAACTGGCTCGACCAGTACCAGCTCACACTCCCGGACCTGCGCCAGGAAAACCTGGATCTGTGGCTTACGCAGAACCCCACCCGACGAAATGCCGTCAACTCCTTCGCCCGATGGCTCACGAAGGGAAAGCTGACCCGGCCGCTCGATGCACAGCTCGGCCCACCAGGTTTCGGTGTGCCCGTCGCGGAAGTGACGCTCCACGGGCGTCCAGTCGCCGGGACGCTTGGCATCCTTCCAGGTCAGGGCATGGGCCGCTTCGATAGGGGTGTGCGGCTGGTCTGTCGGAGCCCAGGTCCCGCGGTGCGGCTTGAGCGCGACCACGTAGGCCAGGCCGGCCTCACGCAGCGCGAGGTACCAGTCGTCACTGACGGAGTAGGCGCAGTCGGCGACCACCGCCCGGCAGCCGAAGCCCGCCTCCTTTCCGCGGGCCGCGAGGGCAGCAGCCAGCTGCGGTTTCGTACGGAAGGCCGGATCAGACCGGCCGCGGGCGAAGTGATGCGCGGGGGTATAGGGAGTCGCGTGCAGCGGGTAGTACACGCGGCCGTCGGTCCACACCGTGGTCACCGTGACGATGCCGTTGTCCGTCTTGCCCAACCGGCCCAGCCACTGCCTGCCCACATGCGCGGTCGCCGTGCCGTCCATGCGGTCACCGGAATCGTCAATCACGATGACCCCGCCGTCGTGCGGAGCCATCGCCGACTCCTCACGCAGCAGCCCAAGCCGCCGGTCGTTGACCAGCTCGACCTCCCAGGGCGACTCTGACAGGAAGAACTGCAGCCGCTGCACCCCCGGCATCCCCGCACCCGCCACCGGTTCCGCCCCTGCCAGGCAGGTGATCGTCTTGTTCCGCTCCCGCGGCGCCAGCAGCCCGGTCAGATACTCGCGAAACCCCCGCCGCTGCGCCAGGCTGAAGACGAGGTCGTCGAACCGGGCCGCGTACTCCTCCAACGGACCCGGCGCAGGCGGACACGGTCGGCGAGCGGTCATCGGGATTCCTCCGTGGATACCCCCGCCTTCAGGCGGGGGAGGAATCGGACTCCTGCGGAGCAGGGCAGGGAAAGCCGATTCGCCGCCAGGG
>LRTP01000007.1 GCA_001550305.1 Streptomyces diastatochromogenes | reverse complement strand
GGCGGTGACAGTCTGTGGAGCTGGTGTAAGACCTCAACGGAGTACTCCGGACAGGCAGTCGGCAACGAAGCAGAAACCCTCACGGCGCGAGCCGTAAGAATCCCCCTCCTTCAGAAGGGGGAGAAGTCAAGACACTCCCTCACGTCCGGAAGCGGCGCCCGTGCGCGTCGAGTACGCGGGCGAGGGCCTCCGTCACTTTCTTGGCGAAGCCGATGTGGAGCCACTCGTCCGGTACGTGCACGTTGTTGTCGGCCCCGAGCGCTCCGGTGCTGAGGAAATCGGCTTGCGGATAGGTCCGGCCCAGAAGTTCCATGACCGGGATACCGGCGCCGAGGGCAAGCCTGCGGTAGGACTTGGCGAAGACGGCGCCTTCGAGCGCATTCAGTGCATCAGCCAGCCACGGCGCCGGACTGGGGGCACTGTATCCATGGCCCGTCACGTAGTCACCGACCTGGACATGTGCACCGTGAGGAGCGTTTGTGGTCAGTGCCTTGTCCAGTGCCGCTCGCGCTGCCTCGACATCAGCGGTGGGTGCGGTTCGGATGCTGAGGCGCAGCGACGTCGAAGAGCGCAGGACGTCTCCCGCCTCCTTCACGTCGGGCAGTCCGGCGGCACCCGTCACAGAAAGTGTCGGCCGCCAGGTGTTGTTGAGGATGAGTTCGACGTCATTGTCGGATGTCGGCCGCATTCCCGGAACGATCGGGTACTGGCGGGCCAAGGTCCCCGGAGCCTCTGCAGCCGCCACTTCTGCGTCCTCACGCCGTTCACTAGGAATCGGCCCATGCATCTCGGGAATCCTGATCTCGCCCGTCGCGGGATCCTCGATGCGATCAAGGAGTTGACGCATGATCCGAAATGAGCTCGGCACGATGCCGCTGGCCAGTCCGGAGTGCGTCGGCGTCTCGAGCACCGTGACGGTGACCGTGGCCTTCAGCAGACCTCTCAGGCTCGTGGTGAGCCACAGCCGTTCGTAGTCACTGCCGCCTCCCGCGTCGAGGCAGATCACCAAGCTGACGTCGCCCAGACGTTCGGAAAGGTGGGTCAGATAGACCGGAAGGTCCGGACTACCGGATTCCTCACCAGTCTCCAGCAGGAGAAACGCGCGGGCATGCGACCCTCCTGCGGCCCGCAGTGCTTCCAGGGCAGTCACTGCCAGATAACCGGAATAGCCATCGTCCACTACGCCGCGTCCGTAGAGCCGCCCGTCACGCAAGACAGGCGTCCAGGGGCCGAGTCCTTCCGACCAGTCACCCAAGGGCGGCTGCTTGTCCAGATGCCCATACAGCAGAACACTGCCGCTCCGCTCCGCTTCACCTGTTCCCGGCACCTCTACCAGCAAGAGGGGGGATCGCCCTTCGAACTGCACGACCTCAATGTGCGTCCCCGGCAGATCACGAGACCTGATCCAGTCCGCCACATGATCAACGCCTGCCCTGAGATGGCCAGCCTCTGCCCATGAAGAATCAAAACTAGGAGAAACGGCTGGAATCTCAATAAATCGCGACAAACTCGGCAGAACGTGACTGTCCCACATCTCAGCCACCACGGCGCGTACTGCTTGCATATCCATCTGGCCATATTCGCCGAATGGCGGTGGTTGCCGGTGCGCGTGCGAATGTGACTTTCGCCAACTGACCCCTCTCCCATGTCGTGACCTTCAGAAACAAGTTCTGAGCTTGTCTTTTATCTACCAGGATCTGCCGGGTCTGCCGATGGCTTTGAGGGTCTCGGGGCGTTTGACGGTTTTGCCGACGTCGTAGCGGGGTGCCCG
>LRTP01000698.1 GCA_001550305.1 Streptomyces diastatochromogenes | reverse complement strand
GCCCGCGGGGCCGGCGCCCGCCCGCAGCTGCTGCGGGCCGCCGCCCTCCAGCACCCGGCGCATCTTCGCCTCGGTCTCGTCGCTCACCGGATGCGGCACGATCTCCGGCAGACGCAGCCCGCGCATCTGGTCCTCGGTGAGGGACAGCACCTGCTCCATACCGGCGTTGGCCCGCACCAGCCGCAGGTCCGCGTCGAAGACGGCCATGACACAGGGCGCCTGACGAAACGCCCATTCCCCCAGCCGCCCGCTCCCGGACGTCCCGCCCCCGGCTGCTTCTCCTTCGGGTGTGCCGGCGGGTGTTTGTCCCTCGGGTGTGCCGGTCACGGCGGACACCACGAGCCACTCGGTGACGGGGCCGTCCGCCGTACGGCGGTGCGCCAGCAGTTCCCGCCGCAGCCGGCGGCCGTCGCGGTGCCGCAGTGCCACGGTGCCGCTCCACCGCTCCCGTCCGGCCGCGTCCCGCAGCGCCGCTTCGCCGGCCGTGCCGGCGTCGTCGGCGAGCAGACGGGCGGCGGGCTGTCCCACGACCTCCGAGGGCGGGTAGCCGAGCAACTGCCGGGCGCCTTCGCTCCACTCCGTCACGATGCCCCGCGCGTCGACGGCGGCGGTGGCCGGGGGAGGGGGAGTGGGAGGGGCCGTGCGGGCCGGACCGGGGGAGGCGTCCGACTCGTGTGGCCGCTCACCAGGATGGGTGGGAAGTCGCTCCATCGCCGCTCATCTCGCCGTTCGGGAACCTGCACGGCCGGGGGCTCTCCTGACAAGCATGATCCCGGGGGGCACGGAGCACCAATCCGGCGCTGTTACCGGGGGCGCGGCCCGCCGCCTCGTCCGTGACCGCGCCGCTGCAAACCCGCGGGGATTGCCTGTGACAGGCCTGTGACAGTCGGCGGACACCGTCATGAAGTCCCCCGGCCACGCTTTATGTAAAGCGGACAAAAAGCCTTATTCGGTCATATGTCCCCTGCTTTCAAGGGTGTGAGCAGCGACGACCGAGCCGACACGTCGGAGGAAATCCCATGAGCCTCACACTCGCCACACCGCACGCCGAAGCCCCCGTCCCCGCGCTGGCCCCCCGCGAACAGGAGACGCTGCGACATATCGCCGCAGGGCGCACCTACCTCCAGACGGCCCGCCACATGGGACTCTCCAAGCACACCGTCGACGCCTACCTCCGCCGTATCCGGGCCAAGCTCAACATCAACAGCACCGCCGAACTCACCCGGCTGGCCATCTCCCTGGGCCTGTGACCACCACGCTCCCCAAGGCCGTGACCACCACGCTCCCCGCGACCGCGATGTGACCGCCGCACCGCACCGCCGCTGCTCACCGGCCCGGGCCGAACTCCCCTCGGCCCGGACCCGTCAGCAGCGGCACACCGGCACCGTTTTGGCACCGCCCCGGTGCCGGAAGGCCGTGCCCGGCCCGTCTCACATCTCACCTGCCCGGCCTGGACCGGTCCACATGCCCGGCCTGGGCCGGCCCGCCCGTGCGGCCTGGGACAGGGCGGCCCCCGCAAACGCCGCGAAGGCGACACCGCATCCGAGCAGGCCGGTCCGCTCGGGTGCGAGGAGGTCGGCCTCGCTGTCGGAGTACGTGCAGGTGAGGGAGGGCGGAAAGACGGTTCTTTCGATGTCCCGTACGTCGATCCGGATCAGCTTGGTGTCCGGGGGGATTGTCTTGTCGTGCAGGCACGCGTCGTAGAGCTCGGTCCGTGAGAGTTCCATCGCGGGGCCGACACCGGTCACCCAGATCACGGCGGCCGCCAACGGCGACCAGATCGCACCGGCCCGCACCCAGCGCGAGGCCCGCGACCTCCGCCCGATCAGGATGACGGAGAGGGCCACGACCAGAACCCCGGTGCCCGCCCACATGACCCACGTGCCCAGGACCGTGGGGTGCGACGGCCCATAAGCCCCCGAGTCGCTCCAGTAGCACGCGACGTCGGGCGGGAAGGCGTCCACGCGCACGCGCACCAGCGGGAAGTCGTCGTCGAGAGTCTTCTGGCCGCACACCTGCACGGGATCGGTGAAGGCCAGCCCGTACGCCACGGCACCCGCGTATCCGAGCACCGCCACACCCGCGCCGACGACGGCCCAGCGGACCTGCCGGGACGGACGACGACGCAGGGCCGCCCACAGCAGGTACGCAACCGATCCGGCCGCGCACAGGAAGAGGCTGACCAGCGGCACGGCGTAGAACACCAGCATGCTCACGGCCTCCGCGCGCGCTCGTCCACGGACCGTGCGGATGCGGACCGTGCGGATACAGCCAGGGCCACCGCGCTGCCCGCGAGGCCGGCCAGCGCCGGGTTCACGTACCCGGGCACCTCCCGGTCGTAGGTGCTCCCGTCGCTTCGATGGCACACGAACCGGACCGGCACCCACCAGACGTGGTAGTCGTCGATCCAGTAGTCGCGCTCCCGCACGCCCGTGCGGCACGGCCGGATGGGCGACGAGTCCGCCCCGCCGTCCTCCGCCTCCAACGCCGCGCCCGCGACGTACAGCATTCCCCAGGCGTACATCACGGCCGCGCCCGCCGCGACGACATACGCGAGCCCGCGGAGCGAGCGCGCGAGCCCGCCTCTCCAGACACAGGCCAGTCCCCGGCCCAGGAACACCACACCGGAGACGACCGCGACCAGGACGACCAGCAGACAGAGCAGGAAACTCACTTCATCTGTTCCCTCCGTGGGTACTCCGTCCTTCAGGGCGGAGAGGAATCGGACTCCTGCGGAGCAGGGCAGGGAAGGACGATCCGCTGCCAGGGCGGATCGTCGTTCGCGGCCAACTACCCGCAGATAGCCACTAGTTGATGCGACAGTTTGTGAGTGACCACTCACGTGAGGCGGGCGTTCAAGTACCGCTTCTGTCCGGCGGATGTGCAGGCGGCGGAGCTGTCGCGCACGTTCGGGTGCGTGCGGAAGGTCTACAACCTGGCGCTCGTCGCGCGGACGGAGGCGTGGGCGCGGCAGGAGCGGGTCAGCTACCACCAGACCTCGGCCATGCTGACGGCGTGGAAGAAGACCGGGGAACTCGCGTACCTGAACGAGGTGTCCTCGGTCCCGCTCCAGCAGGCGCTGCGGCATCCGCAGACGGCGTTCACCCATTTCTTCGGCAGGCGGGCCAGGTACCCGCGGTTCAAGTCGCGCAAGACGTCGCGCAGGAGTGCGGAGTACACCACCAGCGCATTCCGCTTCCGCGACGGGAAACTGACACTGGCGAAGATGACCGAGCCGCTGGCTGTCGTGTGGTCGCGCCCGCTGCCCGAGGGCATGGCCCCTTCCACCGTGACCGTCTCGCAGGACGCGGCGGGACGCTGGTTCGTCTCCCTGCTGTGTGAGGACCCGTCCGTCAAGCCGCTCCCGGCCACCGGTCAGGCCGTCGGTGTCGACGCCGGGCTGGAGCATCTCCTGACCCTCTCCACCGGGGAGAAGATCGCCAACCCCCGGCACGAGCGCCGGGACCGTGCCGCTCTCGCCAAGGCCCAGCGCAACCTTGCCCGCAAGGCCAGGGGCGACGGCGCCAACCGCAGGAAGGCCCGGCTCAAGGTCGCGAAGATCTATGCGCGGATCGCC
>LRTP01000697.1 GCA_001550305.1 Streptomyces diastatochromogenes | reverse complement strand
CCGCGTCCCGCTGCAGGGCCAGCAGCGCCTGGGGAGTCATCCCCGGGCCGGCGGTCGTCGGGAACGCCGGGTGCGGCGCCGTGACCTCCGCGCCGTTCCTGGCGGCCGAGGCCGTGTCCCGGCCGACGGCTCCCCGGCCGTGGTCCCCGGTCCTGCCGTTACCGCCCGATGCCTGCCGCTGCCTACGCACAGTGAGCCATTCCCGTCATGAGGACCGCCGTCCCGCCCCCATCGGATCCGTCCGCTGGGGAGCGTAACCACTGCGTAGGCCCCACAGGGAGCAAGATCATGGACTCGGACATATGGACGCCCGCCGACCACCGAAGGGACAACGGCAGTACATCCGCGCTCCATCTTCCGCACCCGTGCGCTCACTTCGAACAGCGTTGAATGGCATTGCCGCCGTGCTCCCTCGGCGCCCACTGTGGCGGTGTTCGAAAGCGAGACACCACACACAGGGGGAATTCCTCATGCGCCGTATTCCGGCCGTCGTCACCACGTGCGCCGCGACGCTCGCCTTCCTCGTCCCGGCCGGCCTGGCCGCCGCCGCGCCTGCCTCGCCCGCCTCGCCCGCCGAGCAGTCGTACACCGTCGTGCCCTACGAGAACGTCAAGGTCCGCCAGCTGCCCAAGCAGGACAGCGCCTACCTGGCCACCCTGACCGCCGGTCAGTCCTACACCGCGTACTGCTGGACCCACGGGCAGACCATCACGGACCACGGCTACACGAACGACATCTGGATCGGATTCGCCGACGGATTCAGCAGCGCCGTCTATTTCAAGGGCGACCAGTACGCGAATCTGCCGGCCACCGCCCAGTGCTGATGGCAGCGGAACTCACCGGAATTCACCGCGATCGTCCCTCCGTGCCAAGGAGTTCATCCATGAGCATCCGACGCAAGGCTGCCGCCGTTCTCGCCGGAGCCGTGCTCGCGTGCGGCCTGCCGATCGCGGGAACCGCCTCGGCCGCGGCGCCGACCGGCCACACCCGGCAGGCCGCCGTCGAGACGTACACCGTCGTGTCCCTCGTCGACGCGCCCATCCGTTCCGGCCCGGGCAACGGCCACCCCACGATCGGCAGGCTGCGCGCCGGGTACAGCTACTCCGCCTTCTGCTGGCTCTCCGGCGAGACGGTCGTCGACCACGGTTCCACCAGCCACATCTGGGTCTATCTCTCCGGCGGCCCCGGCATCGGCAACGGCTGGGTCAGCGCCCTGTACCTGCGGGGCGACGAGCGGGCCGATCTTCCGGCCTCGGCGCAGTGCTGACCCGCTCGGACGGACCAGTCAGATGACTGAAGCTTCCTCGAGCCACCGCTTCGCACAATGGACGAGGCCCCGCCCGACCGCCTCACGAAGCGAAGGATCAGCATGCACGTGGACGCCCATGACGATGAGATCTGGGCCGTACTCGAAGGTGAGATCACCTTCTTCGTCGGAGAGCAGCGCTACGACCTGGGTCCGGGCGACGTCGCCTTCGGTCCGCGCGGCGTCCCGCGCCGCCATGTCGTGCGCAGCCCGGAATCCCGTCTGCTCGTGACCTCGGTGCCGACCGGGGTCGCGGAATGGTTCACCCGCAACGGCACCCAGGTGGCCTTTGCCGGTGAACTGCCCCCGTCCCTCGGCCTCGACGACGCCGCCGGCCTGGTGGGTGCCTACGACCTTCATGTCGTCGGGCCGCCGGCCAAGGGCGAGTGACGCGGGCGCGCCGGGCCGGGGCGCGACGATCCGGCCGCCGCGGGGGAGTCGAAGGTCAGCCCTGATGGGCCCGCAGCGCGGCGAGGGCCCGGTCCGCGTGGGCGCTCATCCGCAGTTCGCTGCGCACCACCTCCAAAACGGTGCGGTCCTGCGCGATGACGAAGGTGACCCGCTTCGTGGGTGCCAGGGAGAAGCCGCGCTTCACCCCGAACCGCTCGCGGACCGTGCCGTCGACATCGGACAGCAGCGGGTATCCGAGCGTGTGACGCCCGGCGAACTCCTGCTGCTTGTCGACCGCGTCACCACTGATGCCGACCGGCCGCCCGCCGGCGGCGGTGAACTCGGCGGCCAGATCACGGAAGTGGCACGCCTCGGTGGTGCAGCCGGGGGAGAGGGCGGCGGGGTAGAAGAACAGCACGACCGGTCCCTCGCCGAGCAAATCGGTCAGCTTGCGCTCCGTGCCGGTCTCGTCGGGCAGGGCGAAGTCCTCGACCTTGTCGCCCACATCCACACCACGCGTCATGACTGACCCTTCCCACCATTGGCAACGCTGCGTGCCCACAGTACAAGGGGCACCTGCAAGGGGAGTCGCGCGATCGCCGCGGCCTTCTGCGGAGCGGGACGCCGACGCCAGTCCACGGCCATCTGGACGTTGGCGGGGAACACCCCGACGAAGAAGGCCGCGGTGGCCAGCGCGGCCACCCGCCGGGTACGGGGCACCGCCACCCCGGCGGCCAGCGTCAGTTCGGCGACACCGCTCGCGTACGTCCAGGTCCGGGGTGCCCCCGGCAGCGCTCGCGGAATGGTCGCGTCGAACTGCCGTGGCGACACGAAGTGACCGACACCCGCGGTGGCCAGCAGGCCGGCGAGCAACAGGGCTGAGCGTTCCGACCGTGGCACGGTTCCTCCTCCAGGGGACTGCCGCGAGATATTACTGGAGGGTAAGTGCGGTGTGGGCGACGGAGCGCACGAAGGGGTAGGGGTCCCCTCCTGCCCCGGGCCGATGTCAGCGCGCGGCGCGGACGCCGTCCAGCGCGACCGTGAGGACCCGGTCGCGCTGGGTGTCGTCGAGGAAGTTCGTCGAGGTGATCCCGGCGACCATGCGCAGCAGGTCGTCGAAGTCCATGTCCGCGCGCGCCTCGCCGGCCTTCTGCGCCCGCTCGAACAGCGGGCCGCCCGCCTGGTACATCGAGTCCCGGCAGGTCAGGAAGATCTCCGACTCGTTGTCGAGTGCCTCACGGATGGCCCGTTTGGTCACGGTGTAGTCCACGAACCGCCGCAGCCACGAGGTCAGCGCCTCCCAGGGCTCCCGCTCGGCGACTCCCAGGGCCACCTGGCACAGGGCGTCCACCTCGTCCGCGTACACGCTCTCGAAGAGGTGGCGGCGGGTGGGGAAGTTCCGGTAGAGGGTGCCGATGCCCACGCCCGCGCGCCGGGCGATGTCCTCCAGGGACGCCTCCGCGCCGTGCTCCGCGAAGGCCTCGCGTGCGGCGGTCAGCAGGGCGTCGTAGTTGCGCGCGGCGTCTTTGCGGTGCGGGCGCCGGGACGCCACGATCCCGCTGATGGGGAACGGCTGAGCCGTCACTTGGTGCCTCCCGGCCGAGAAGAAGTTGAAGCGGAGGTAGGCCTCCGTTACAGTGGAGGCATACCTCCACTTTAGCAGTCGGGGGTGCGTCCCCGTGGTGCCGTGCGTCCGCACGCACCGTCGACGCGCTCGTACCCCCTGTGACCTCGATCGGGCCGTACGCAGCCCGCCCCCGCTCCTTGAGTGGCCGTTCCGCTTGCTCTGTTTCGTTCCCTGTTCCGATCCGCTCCGTTCGGAGAGGCTTTTCATGCCCACGAAGTCCACCCGCCTCACCTTCGCGGTCCTCGCGACCGGTGCGGGCGTGTTCTCCATGCTCCAGTCGCTGATCGCACCGGCCCTGCCGACCGTCCAGCACGCCCTGAACACCTCGCAGTCCACCGTGACCTGGGTCATGACGGCCTACCTGCTGTCCGCCTCGGTCTTCACCCCGATCCTCGGCCGGGTCGGCGACCTGATCGGCAAGAAGCGCACCCTCGTCGCCGTCCTCGTGACCGTGACACTCGGCTGTCTGCTCGCCGCGCTCGCGCCGAACATCGGAGTGCTGATCGTCGCCCGGGTCGTCCAGGGCATAGGCGGTGCGCTCTTCCCGCTCTCCTTCGGCATCATCCGGGACGAGTTCACCGCGGCCGAGGTCGGCCCCAGCATCAGCAACCTGTCCGCCGTGATCGCCGCGGGCGGCGGCGTCGGACTGGTGGCGGCCGGTCCCATCGTGTCCGCGCTCGACTACCGCTGGCTGTTCTGGCTGCCCGTCGGCGTCGTCGCGGTCACCACGCTGATCGCCCTGCGCTACGTCCCCGAATCCCCGAGCCGGGCCGAGGGACGCGTCAGCTGGCTCGGTGCCGTCCTGCTGTCGGGCTGGCTGGTCGCGCTGCTGCTCCCGCTCAGCCAGGCGGGCCAGTGGGGCTGGGGATCGGCCCGGGTGATCGGGCTGTTCGTCGCCGCCGTCCTGCTCTTCGCGCTGTGGCTGCTGGCCGAGGCGCGCTCCCGCACCCCGCTGATCGACCTGCGCGTCATGCGGCTGCCCGCGGTGTGGACCACCAACACCGCCGCGCTCCTGTTCGGCGCGGGCATGTACGCGATCTGGTCCTTCCTCCCCGGCTTCGTGCAGACCCCGAGCTCCGCCGGATATGGCTTCGGCGCCAGTGTCACCGCGGCCGGACTGCTCATGCTGCCGATGCTGCTCGCCATGTTCTGCTCGGGTGTGCTCAGTGGTCGGCTGGAGCCCGTCCTCGGCGCCAAGAAGCTGCTCACGACCGGTGCCGCGCTCGGTGCGGTCGCCTGTGCCTTCCTCGCCCTGTGGCACGACCAGCAGTGGCAAGTGGCCTTCGCCGCGGGCATCTTCGGCCTGGGCATCGGACTCGCCTTCGCCTCGATGGCCAACCTGATCGTCGGCAGCGTGCCGCCCGAGCAGACCGGCGCCGCGACCGGGATGAACGCCAACATCCGCACCATCGGCGGGTCCATCGGCGCGGCCGTGACCAGCGTGCTGGTGACCGGCCGACTCCAGTCCTCGGGCCTTCCCTACGGTTCGGGATACACCCACGGGTTCACCCTGCTCGCCCTGCTCTGCCTGGCCGCGGCGCTGGCCGCCCTTCTCGTGCCGGTCCAGCGTGCCGGCCGGCTCTCCGCCTCGGCCCGCGCGGACGCCCACTCCGCGCGTACGGAACCGGAGGCGGCCGTCGCTCCGGGCACGCGGAGCTGACCTGGTCCACGCTCGGCGCGACCATGCTCGGCGCGACCGCGTCGATGCGTGACGTTGGTGGGTGAAGATGCTTGTCGGACAGGGTCATGGCTCCGAACGGGCGGCGCGTTCACCCGACTCGGTGAGCGGTACCACGGGCGCGTACCACCAGCGCGCGCACCGCCGTTGCTCCGACATGGACAGCACTCACACGGCCCAGCGGCGCCGTCCGGAGCAGGGCCTCGCGGGTCGGCCCTACGCCGAGCTGACGGACGGGCGCCTGGGTCACCCGCCGATCCACGACCAACCGGTCGCGGAGTGGCGGGTCAAGGGCCGGGTGGTTCCCGAGCACCGCGAGGTGGTCGCGGTGCTGTGGGCCTCCTTCGCCGCCTCCAGCCCCTTCGACAGCGCGGCGTGGCCGGTCGACTCCTGCGCGGAGAGGCGGGATGAGAAGACCGCCGGACCGGTACCCGCCGAACCCCGGACCGTACCCGCCGTCCCCGTACCCGCTGTCCCCGTACCCCGTGGCCTGCTGGGTTGGTGAACCTCTCCGTGCGCTGCCGCGGAGTACCGGTCACCCTCCGGGCGGGGGTGCGAGGACGGCGAGCGTCCCGTTGGCCCGCTGCAACGCCAGTTCCAGGGGGACCGCGGCATGCAGGTCTCCGGTCCCGTCGGGCGGGATCAGCCATTCCAGGAACCGCGCGGCGCGGTACGGCGGTGGTACGGCGACCCACGAGCCCTTGCCCGCGTGACGGAGCCCGGAGCCGACCCAGCGGCTGGCCGGGTCCGGCGGCAGGAAGAAGCCCACTCTCCGTGATGCGGTGTCCACCAGGGTGGGGCCGGGGGCGCGCAGCGGGTCGTTCCACAGGAGGTCCAGGGCGAGCAGTCCGAGTTGCTCGGGAACGCTGAGTACGTCCCAGAACCGCCCGGCCTCCATGAGCACGGTCCCCGTCCCCTGATCCCACTCGCGCTTGCAGGCCCGGGGGTCCGAGGCGGCAGCCGCGAGCCACTCGACACCTTGCATCCACATCACATCCGGCATGACCAACTCCAGGACATTCGCAGGCCGTCTGACCAGGTGTGGAGCGGCGCACTCGGATGCGGAACCCGCACCTGGGCGCCGACCCGGCGCGTTCATGCTGGTAGATATCTCTATGTGACGGAAGGGGTGGCGTGGTCTGGCGTTTTCGCCGAAACGTTCTTCTGGGGATGTTTGTTGCCCGGATTTCCGTCAGGTCCGTGAAGTGTCCGTCAACTTCGTGCAGCCAGAATGCCGAGCACGTTGGCCGCGACGACGGCGCCGATGCCCGTCCACTCCGTCCAGTCCAGGCTCTGACCGAGGACGATCCACCCGACCAGACCGGCCAGGACGGGATTGACGCTCATGAAGAGACCGAAGGCCGGGGCCGGGACGCGGCGCAGGGTGAACAGGTCCGCGAGGCAGGGCACCGCGGAGGACAGCACGCCGGCGGCCACGGCGCAGCCGACCGCCGTCGGCGTCGGAGGATGCCGGACCGCGACGGCGACGCCGACCGGCAGGAACAGTAGGGCGGAGAGCCCGGCGGCGGCAGCGGACCCCGCCGCCCCGGGGATGCGGCGGCCGACGGTGCGGTTGAGCAGGATGTACGACGCCCAGCAGCCGGCGGCCAGCAGCCCGAGGCCCATTCCGAGGAGGTCGGCGGAGGGGCGCGGACGCATCAGCGTGACGACACCCGCCGCGGCGATCACCGCGCAGCACGCGTCCACGCGGCGGCGGGAGGCGGCCAGCGCGATGCTGAGCGGGCCCAGGAATTCGAGGGTCACCGCCAGCCCCAGGCCGATGCGGTCGATCGCCGTATAGAGGGACAGGTTCATGGTCCCGAACACCAGCGCCAGCAGCACGACCGGCCACCACTGCGCCCAGGTGAACGTCCGCAGCCGGGGGCGGCCCACTGCCAGCAGGACGACCGCGGCGACGTACTGACGGACCGCGACCACACCGACGGGGCCGAGGACGGGGAAGGCCAGGGAGCCGATCGCGGCACCGGTCTGATTGGACAGGCCACTGCCGACCATGGTGACCACGCCGGCCAGGCGCGTGCCGTCCGGCTTCGGGGCCGTGGGTGCCGGGGGAGTGCGACGCGCGGGT
This sequence comes from Streptomyces diastatochromogenes, assembly GCA_001550305.1. GTDB lineage: Bacteria > Actinomycetota > Actinomycetes > Streptomycetales > Streptomycetaceae > Streptomyces > Streptomyces mirabilis_D. The sequence goes on along the minus strand of LRTP01000697.1, from coordinate 56,089 downwards.
GCTGCCGGGCGTGCGGAGGCTGCGTGCATGTCTCGATGCTGGGAGGCCGGGGCTCTTGCGCAAAATGCATCAGCGGATCCATCTATACGCTTGGGTCATGGATCCTTCAGCCGAGGACGCCTCCGTCATGAATGTGGAGCTGCGGCAGTTGCGCTGTCTCGTCGCGATCGTCGACGAGGGCACCTTCACCGACGCCGCCATCGCGCTCGGGGTCTCCCAGGCCGCCGTGTCCCGCACACTGGCCTCGCTCGAGCGCGTCCTCGGGGTGCGGCTGCTGCGGCGCACCTCCCGCGAGGTCGCCCCGACGGCGACGGGACTGCGGGTGCTGGCGCATGCCCGGCGGGTACTCGGCGAGGTGGCCGACCTGGTCCAGGAGGCCACGTCGGGTCGCGCCTCGCTGCGGATCGGGTACGCCTGGTCCGCACTCGGCCGTCACACCCTGGCCTTTCAGCGCGACTGGGCGCGGGCGCACCCGGAGACGGAGCTGCGGCTCGTGCGTGTCAACTCCGCCACCGCCGGCCTCGCCGAGGGAGCCTGCGACGCGGCCGTGGTGCGCAGACCCCTGGACGACCGGCGCTTCGACTCCGCGATCGTGGGGCTGGAACGGCGGCTGTGCGCCCTGGCAGCCGACGATCCGCTGGCCGGACGCCGCTCGGTGCGACTCGCCGACCTCGGCGGGCGCGTCCTGCTGATCGACCGCAGGACCGGCACCACCACGACCGAGCTGTTCCCGCCCGACTCCCGCCCGGTGACCAGGGAGACCCACGATGTCGACGAGTGGCTCACCGAGATCTCCACGGGGCGCTGTGTGGGCATGACGGCCGAGTCCACCGCGCACCAGTACCCGCGCCCCGGCGTCGTCTACCGGCCGGTGCGCGACGCCGAGCCGATCGCGGTCCGGCTCGCCTGGTGGCGGGACGCCCCGCACCCCGCCGCCCCCGCCGCCATCGAACTCCTGACGGAGCTCTATCGCCGAGCCACGTAGTCGACATCGGGGCACGTCGGATGCGCCGGCCGCCCGCCGGTGTCAGGCCGAGTCGCGCGTGGGCGAGGCGCAGCCGCCGTTGAGGACGAAGCTCACGGTCGCCCGCGAGACGCCGCTCGCCGTGGCGACGTCGCTCAGCGTCACGCGCCGTGCACCGGCCATCATCACGCCCCCGATCGGTTGTGTCGCGGCGGTACCGGGACCGTGGACGACCGCCAGTGCAGGTCGTACGGCCGCACGCCGAACGGTCCCGTGTCGTCGGCGCGACGCGGGACCGTTCGGACAGGACCAGTCGTCTTCGGCGAGATGACGGGCCGTCAATCTTCAGATGTCAGTTGCGACCACTGGGGTCAGCGTCCGCCACCGCCACCACCGCCGTGGCCGCCCCCGCCGCCACCGCCGCCGCCGTGGTCTCCACCACCGCCGCCGCCGTGGTCTCCGCCGCCGCCGCCGTGGTCTCCGCCACCGCCGTGGTCTCCGCCACCGCCGTGGTCACCGCCACCGCCGTGGTCACCGCCGCCGTAGTCACCGCCGCCGTGGTCTCCACCGCCGCCGTGGTCTCCGTTGTCGTTCCAGTTGCTGCTGTAGGAGTAGTCGGAGGAGTGATCCGAGTGGGAACTGGTCGCGCTGGCGATGCCGGCTGTGCCGAACGCCAGGGCCAGAGCGGCGAACAGGCTGGCGACCAGCCGGAACGTCCTTGAAGTGATGATCCGCATGGTGCTTTCCCTTCCCGGGAGCGTAGACAGGTGCCGGCTCTGCACGGCCGCGGTGACGTCGGCAGCATGGAGGCACTGAGACGTTCGCGATAAGGGTCCGGTACATCGGCGTTGAGAGTGACGGGAGTTGCCGTCGCCGACTCGCGCTGAGCACGCGTCATCGGGCCCACCCAGGCTGCTGAAGTGCAGCGAACCCCGCGGCGGGGCGCCCGTCCGTCTGTGAACCGACGACCGGGTTGTCGTCGGTCGGGATGTAGTCGGTCGGGATGTTGAGATTGTTTCTCTCTCACCAGGCAAAACGGATGTTTTCTGTTCAACCCGTACCTAACCTACGCATATAGGGACAATGAAGTCAAGCGCAGCAGGTGGGCCCCTGGGGTGCGGGAAGCGGGCCGTGGCGCCGTGGGTAACTCCCTTTACTTTCTTTTGGCGTTGGGCGGCTGACGCCCGCCCAGATCGGGGCTGGTCAGGGCGGTCCCGGTCGTCACCCTCGGCCCGTACGGCGCGTGACGCGCGCCCGGCCCGACCCGCCCAAGGAATCGGATCCGGCGTCGAGTTGGCATTTCTCGCGACGGACCCTCGGCGGTCGTGCCCTCGGGCCGCCGACACCGTCGGTGTCCGCCGAGTCAACTGCGTTCCCTTGCCCGGCCCGGGAGATGAGGCGGTGGCGTCCCCCTGTCGAGCGGCCGTGGGACGCTTGCGGCCGGTCAGCGCCCTGTGGTGGCGAGTGACCGTTCCGCCGACGAAGCATGTCGGCAACATGGGGAACAAAATTGTTGACAATCTTGTCGGGCTGGATTTAGGTTCGACAGGCACTCACTCAGGGAGGGCACGATGCCGAAGGAAGCCCGACCAGGCACCGGCGAGCAGGCCAAGCAGCACGCACTGGTGCACCTGCGGCAGGCGATCCTGCACGGCGACATGGCACCGGCCCAACGGCTGGTCGAGAACGAGCTCGCCGAGCAGTTCGGTGTCACGCGGGCCAGCGTCCGGGCGGCGCTGATCGAGCTGGAGTCGGAGGGACTGGTCGAGCGGATCCGCAACCGCGGCTCGCGGGTGCGGGTGGTGACGGTCGAGGAAGCGGTGGCCATCACCGAGTGCCGCATGGTCCTGGAGGGCCTCTGCGCGGCCAAGGCGGCCGTCGAGGCGAGCGAGGACCAGCTGGACCAGCTGACCGACCTGGGCACGGCGATGTCCAAGGCGGTCGCGGGCGGCGAGCCACTGGTCTACTCCCGGCTCAACCACGAACTGCACGACCGGATCAGGGAGTTCTCCGGCCAGCAGGTCGCCGTGGGGCTGCTGGAGCGGCTCAACGGGCAGCTGGTGCGCCACCGTTTCCAGCTCGCGCTGAGACCGGGGCGCCCCCAGCAGTCACTGAGTGAGCACCTGGCCATGATCGATTCGATCAGGGCCCGGGACCCGCAGGCGGCCGAAGCGGCCGTCCGTACCCACCTCGCGGGAGTCATCGACGCGCTGCGCCAATGACGTCGCGGAGGTGGGGCATCCGGCCTGTCCACCAAGGAGATGTGAGCAATGACGCACGGCAAGGCGCCCACCACCCCACGATCGACACTTGTCATCACCGCGCATGCCGGGGACTTCGTCTGGCGGGCCGGGGGAGCCATCGCCCTGGCCGCCTCCCGTGGAGAGAAGGTGACCATCGCGTGCCTCACCTACGGGGAGCGCGGTGAGTCGGCCAAAGCCTGGCGCGAGGGCAATTCGCTGGCGGAGATCAAGGAGATCCGCCGTGCCGAGGCCGAGGCGGCGGCCTCGACCCTGGGCGCCCGGGTGCGCTTCCTCGACGCCGGCGACTACCCCCTGCTCGTCGCTCAGGAGCTGACCGACCAGCTCGTACGCATCTACCGCGACACCCAGCCCGACGTGGTGCTGACCCACCCCCTGGACGATCCCTACAACGGTGACCACCCGGCGGCCGCCCGCATGGCCCTGGACGCCCGGGTCCTCGCCCAGGCCATCGGCTATCCCTCCGAGGGCGAGATCATCGGAGCCCCGCCGGTGTTCTTCTTCGAGCCGCACCAGCCGGAGATGTGCGGCTTCCGGCCCGAGGTCCTCCTCGACATCACCCCGGTCTGGGAGACCAAGCGCAAGGCCATGGAGTGCCTCGCCGCCCAGCAGCACCTGTGGGACTACTACACCGACCTGGGCAAGCGGCGCGGCGTACAGCTCAAGCGCAACGCGGGCCCCAACCTCGGCCTGCCGCACGCCACCTACGGCGAGGCCTACATGCGTCCCTATCCGCAGGTCACGGAGGAGCTGGCATGAGCGGCCTGATCGTCACCAACCCGCCGCGCGCCCATGCCGAGGACGTCGAGGCACTCGGCGGCTACGGCGTGGCCACCGTCCACGAGGGCATGGGCCGAACCGGCAGTCTCGGTCCCGGGTTCCGGCCCGTCCAGCAGGACGTGCGCATCGCGGGCACCGCGGTCACCGCCCTGTGCTGGCCCGGCGACAACCTCATGATCCACGCGGCGGTCGAGCAGTGCCGCGAGGGCGACATCCTCGTCGTGACCACCACCTCGCCGTCCACCGACGGCATGTTCGGCGACCTCTTCGCCACCGCGCTCCAGTACCGCGGGGTGCGCGGCCTGATCATCGACGCCGGGGTGCGCGACACCGCCGACCTGCGGGCCATGGGCTTCCCCGTCTGGTCGAGGGCCGTCTGCGCCCAGGGCACGGTCAAGGCCACGGCCGGCTCGGTGAACGTACCCGTCGTGCTCGGCGGACAGGTCGTCCGCCCCGGTGACGTCATCGTCGCCGACGACGACGGCGTGGTGTGCGTACCCCGCGAGCGGTCCGGTACGGCCGTCAAGGCGGCCGAGGCGCGCACCGTCAAGGAGGACGCCTCCCGGGCCGCCTTCGCCGAGGGCCAGTTGGGCCTGGACCGCTACGGCCTGCGCGAGACCCTCGTACGGCTCGGGGTGCGCTACCAGGCCTACGACGAGTACGAACGCGACGGTTCCCCGTCATGAGCACCGACGAGGAACTGCGCTGCATGCTGATGCGCGGTGGGACCTCGAAGGGCGCCTACTTCCTGGCCGAGGACCTGCCGGCCGACGCCGGGGCGCGCGACGACCTGCTGCTGCGGGTCATGGGCAGCCCCGACCCCCGGCAGATCGACGGACTCGGCGGAGCGCACCCGCTCACCAGCAAGGTGGCGGTGGTCTCCCGCTCCCAGAGCCCCGACGCGGAGGTCGACTACCTCTTCCTCCAGGTGGGAGTGGACCGGGCCGAGGTCTCCGACCGGCAGAACTGCGGCAACCTCCTTGCGGGGGTCGGTCCGTTCGCCGTCGAACGCGGTCTGGTCGCCGCCCGGGACGGGCACACCTCGGTACGGATCCGGATGGTCAACAGCGGTGACCACGCCACCGCCACTTTTCCCACGCCGGACCGGCGCGTCTCCTACGCGGGGCCGGCCGAGATCTCGGGCGTGCCGGGCACCGCCGCACCCGTGGTGATCGAGTTCGAGCGGGGCAGCAACCCCCTGCTGCCCACCGGGCACGCCCGGGACATCGTCGCGGACACGGCGGTGACCTGCGTGGACAACGGCATGCCGACCGTGCTGATCGCCGCCTCCTCCCTGCACGTCACCGGCTACGAAAGGCCGCGGGACCTGGAGGAGGACCTGACCCTGCACGACCGGCTCCAGCGGATCCGCCTGGAGGCGGGCCTGCTCATGGGCCTGGGCGACGTCAGCGAGACGACCGTGCCCAAGCTCAGCCTGCTGGCACCGCCCGCGAACGGCGGCGCGGTCATGACCCGCACCTTCATCCCGGTCCGCTGCCACACCGCCATCGGTGTCCTGGGAGCCGCCAGTGTCGCCGCCGGGCTGCGCGTCCAGGGCGGCGTCGGCCAGGACGTCGCCCGTCTGCCCGACAACGGCGGACGGCTGCGCATCGAGCATCCCACCGGATTCCTCGACATCGAGAGCGAGATCGACGACGGCACTCCGGGAGCCGCCCCCGTGGCCCGCCGTACCGCCGTCGTCCGCACCGCACGCAAGATCTTCGACGGTACGGTCTTCCCCCGGCCGGCCGGAGCCGCACTCCACCCTTAAGGAGGCCCGCATGGCCCCGCCCCTCGGCGACATCGCCCACCTCGGGCACGTCGAACTGCTCACCCCGGACCTGGACGGAAGTCTGCGGTTCTTCACCGACTACCTCGGTCTGACGGTCAACGGCCGCAGCGGTGACTCGGTCTACCTGCGGACCTGGGACGACTACGAGCACCACAGCCTCGTCCTCACCGTGCACCAGACCTCCGGTCTGCGCCGCACGGCCCTGCGCGCCTCCAGCGAGGAGGCCCTGCAGCGGAGGGTCAAGGAACTGGAGGCCGCCGGTCACCAGGGCCGCTGGACCGAGGACGAGCCGGGCCTCGGCCCCCTGTACGTCACCACCGACCCCGACGGCCACGAACTGGCCCTGTACTGGGAGTCCGAGTGGTACCAGGCCCCGGACGAGCTGAAGCCGGGACTGAAGAACCAGCCCCAGGCCAAGCCCGGTCACGGGGTGGGCGTACGCCGCCTGGACCATGTGAACTACCTGGCCGCCGTTGTCGCCGCCAACGCCGACTTCCACCAGCACCTCCTGGGCGCCCGGCCGACCGAGCAGATCCAGCTCGACGGCGGCCGGATCGCCGCGAAGTGGCTGACGTTCACGAACAAGTCGTACGACGTCGTCTACACCGAGGACTGGACGGGCTCGCGCGGGCGGCTGCACCACATCGCGTTCGCGACCGACACCCGCGAGGACATCCTGCGCGCCGCCGATCTCGCCCTCGACACCGGTGTGTTCATCGAGACGGGCCCGCACAAGCACGCCATCCAGCAGACGTTCTTCCTCTACGTCTACGAGCCGGGTGGCAATCGCATCGAGTTGTGCAACCCGCTCACCCGTCTGGTACTGGCCCCCGACTGGCCCCTGATCACGTGGACCCAGGCCGAGCGTGCCAAGGGGCAGGCGTGGGGTCTGAAGACCATCGAGTCCTTCCACACCCATGGCACACCGCCGCTGGACCCGACCGCGGATCACTGAGAACAAGTCAGCAGGAACAAGTCAGCGAAACAGGCAGGGCGGCACACGGCTGTGTGCCGCCCATGGCCGTTTCACCTGCTGTTTCTCTCCTGTTGCAGCCTCTCGGAACCGTTGGCTGGATTGTTCCTAAGATTGTTGACAAAAGCGTTGACACTTGGGGAACCGGAACCCTAGCGTCGTGCGCACCATCGGGTCAGGCCGCTCGAGCCGCACCGACCCGCCTCACTCATCCCCTCCAGGGACACTTCTCCCGGACGAGAGGAAACAATGATGTCTCCCTCCCCAGACCTGCGCGCCCGCGGGACCGGACTGGCCACGCTGGTCGTCGGCCTGTGCTGGCTGGTCGTGCTCTTCGACGGCCTCGACATGTTCGTCTACGGCTCCGTGCTGCCCAACATGCTCGCCGAGCACGCCCTCGGGCTCCAGCCGTCCCAGGCCGGCGACCTGGGCAGTTACGCCACCTTCGGCATGCTGATCGGCGCGCTGTCCGCGGGTACGGTCACCGACTGGATCGGCCGCAAGAAGGTGATCATCACCTGCACGGCGGTCTTCTCGCTCGCGTCCGCCCTCTGCGCCGTCGCCCCCAGCCTCGGTGTCTTCGGACTCGGCCGGTTCGTCGCGGGTCTCGGACTCGGCGGTCTGCTCCCCACCACGATCACGATGGTCGCCGAGTACGCACCGCGTGGCCGCCGCGCTCTGATAGTCGGCACGTTGATGACCGCCCACCAGGCAGGCGGCATCCTGGCGGGCTTCGTCGGCCTGTGGACCACCGGCGCCGGCCAGTGGCGCGTCGCCTACTGGATCTGCGTGGTCCCGCTGCTCATCGGCGTCCCGCTGATCGCCAAGTACCTCCCCGAGTCGCTGAACTTCCTGGTCGCCAAGGGACGCACACGCGAAGCCCGCGAGCTAGCCGAGCGCTACGACGTCGAACTGCCCGCCCCCGCGGCGGAGCGCCCCGCGGCCGGGGACCGCTGGAGTGCCGTCGTCGCCCTGTTCCGCGGCGGCCTGTGGCGCACCACGCTGCTGTTCTGGCTGGCCTCGTTCTGCGGCCTGCTGCTCGTCTACGGCGTCAGCAACTGGCTGCCCACCATGATGCGCGGCGCGGGCTACGAACTGGGCTCCTCGCTCTCGTTCGTCATCGTCATCAACCTCGGCGGCATCGCGGGCATGCTGATCGCCGGCCGCTTCTCCGACCACTTCGGCGGTGCGCGCGTCGCCACCGTCTGGTTCGCGGCCACCGCCCTGGGCGTCTATCTGCTCGGCATCCACATGGCGCTGCCGCTCACCTACGTCGTGGTGTTCCTGACCGGCCTGTTCCTCTTCAGCGCCCAGGCCATGATCTACGCGACGGTCGCAGGCCGCTCCAGCGACGACAACCGTGCCACCGCCGTGGGCTGGGTCTCCGGCATCGGCCGCTTCGGCGCCGTGTTCGGACCGTGGCTCGGCGGTCAGCTCGTCGCGGCCAAGTCCGAGAGCTGGGGCTTCACGGCGTTCGCCATCGCCGCCGTGCTCGCCACGGTGTTCGTCGCCCTCACCGGCCTGCGCGACCCCCAGCGGACCCCGCGGCGCGACGCCGCCCAGCAGCTGACCACCACCGGCTGACCGCGACGACATGCCTGAGGCCGGGATCTGGCGGGGCCCGGCCTCAGGCATGTCCGGACCAGATACGACCAGCGGCACCCATGGCCCTTCTCAGCCCATCTGGTCCTGTGCCGACAGGTGTTCCACCGTCACCCCGGTCCCGGTGCACGTACGCGTGACCGTGCCCGAGGTGTACACCCCCAGCATGGGCAGCGGGCGGTCGCCGATGTTGCGCGAGGATCATCCCGGCCGTGGTGCGCGTACGGGGCGTCGCCAAGAGCTTCGGCGGGGCGGCCGCGCTCAAGTCGTTCGGCGTGCCGAGAAGGGGGTACCCGTGGCGGCGAAGGTGTGGCGTGAACTGACGTAGAGCACACACAAGTTGGGCATCACGTCACCCGAGGCCCGCTCGCAGGGCTGACAGTCACCTCCATGGAGAGGGGGATGGAGGAGCGGGTGGTCGGGGCGTCCGACGTGCGGCGGGCGCCTCGTCCGTCCCGGGGCCGCCCTCCCGACCGCCTCCGGGCCGTCTTGCCGATCCCGGCGTGCGACGCCGCTCAACCGGCCTCGCGGGCCCCGGGGTTGACGGCCAGCCGCACATGACGGGCGATCACGGCGTAGGTCTCCAGGGCCTTCTTGTCGTCCTTGCCGTCGTACCCGTGGTCGACTCCGAGCACGTCGTGGTGTTCGACGAGGGTGCCCGCCCGCCGAAGACGCTCGGCGTAGCGCACGGCTTCCGCCTTGAGGAGGTCGTACTCCGCCGTGACGACCAGAGCCGGGGCGATGCCCTTCAGGTCGGCGGTGTCGGCCGCGCCCGCGGGGGACACCAGCCGGTCGGCGCGCTCGCGCGGGTCGGGGACGTACGAGCTGTCGAAGATCTCTCCCATCCAGGGGCGCAGCACCGGCTTGGCGATGGCGGCGCGCTTGTCCCGGGCGCTCGTCGCGAGGTCCAACGGCGGGTAGTGCAGGACCTGCAGGGCGATGGCGGGCCCGCCCTCCTCGAGCGCCTGGCGCGCGACGGCCGCGGCGAGACCGCCCCCGGCGCTCTGTCCGCCCACGGACAGACGGCTGCCGTCCCAGCCGTGCTCGCCGCCGTGCTCGGCGATCCACCGGACGACCTCGAAGGCCTGCCGGGGCGGGGCGGGGAACGGGTGCTGCGGGGCGACGACGTAGTCGACGTTGACCACGGCCACCCCTGCCTCGGCGGCGAGGAAACGACAGAGCGGATCGTCGATCTCCGTCAGCGGCATCACGTACCCGCCACCGTGGAAGTTGACGTGAACCGGCGGCGGCGGACCCTCGGACGTCGGCAGGTACACCACGACCCGGGCCGGAGCGACCGAGGTCGGGACCGTCAACTCGCTCACGGAGCGCGGGAATTCGGGGAAGCGGCCGTGTGAGGAAGCCGCCGAACCGCGCCCGCTCGGGCGCCGGTCGGCCGCCACGGCGAGGCGCTGTATCGACTTGGCGGCGAAGGAGGCCACTCCGGGCCGGGCAAGGAGAGACATACGGTTCCGATCGTCGAGCCGCGTCGCCAATCAACAGGATTCCTGGCAATTGGTGGGGCGATGCTAGCACGAGCACCGAGCCTTCGACCTTGGCCTTCGCACACTGCCGCGCTGCCCTTCTCCTGTGTGCCGGGCCCACGCCGGACGCCGGCGTGACGTGGCACCCGCCGCGCCGCACGTCCGTAGGCTTCCCAGCGCGCCCCCGTGATGGACCCGACGAGTCCTAGGTGGTCCCCCCGTTGCTGGGGCTCGTCGCTGTTGCAGGTGGCCGCCATCACCTGCTTGCCGCCGCCGTACGCCGGGGAGGCGATCTCCAGGCAATGCCCGGTCTCGGTGTTCTTCAGGGTCTGGCCTGCCGCGGTCGAGCTCCCGATACGCCACACCACGTAGCCAGTGCCTCCGACGCCGCCGCAGGCTTCCAGCCCGGCCCTGTAGTTGTTGTTGAAGGGCGCCGACAGGCAATTTCCATTCGCGCGGTTGACCAACTCGAAGGTGCCGCCGCCGGCGGAGCGCAACGTCCATGCGTAGGCATCGCTGGAGTCGCAGGTCCCGAAGTCGGGGTGGACGGAACCGTCGCCGGACGCGCACTGGTTGGCGGAGACGTTCCGCAGGCGCGACACGGACCCCGGGGAGAGTGTGGTTGCCCCTGACTCCACCGAGGGCGGCGCCCCGGCTTCGGGCGTGGCCGCGGCACCGGTCCGGTCCGGCTGGGCCACGGCTGCCGCGGAGCCGGAGGCGCGCACGATCGGTGCCGACGGGGAGGCGGTGGCGGACGGGGAACCGGTGGCGGACGGCGGCCCGGAAAACGACGGTGTCGCGGCGAACCACGGTGCCGTGGAGGACCGCCCCGGGCCCCACGGGGACGAGTCCGGCCCGAGAGTGACGGCCGTGATCGTCCCGCCCGCCACGACCAGCATCCGCAAGCGGCGTGCACGCCGCTTGCGGATGTACGTGACATGGTCGGCGTGGCCGACCGCCACCGACCCATGGGAGGCGGTGACGTACGGGGCCCGGCTGTCACCGGCGGCGCCGAGGCCCGCCACGTGCAGCAGTCTTCCGAGGAACGCGCCGCGGCCACGGCGCTGTTGAGGTGAGGAGCCGGGGGCGGTCAGTCCTGGATCGGCCCCGGCTTGGGAGGGTCCACGCGCACACCTCCGTCGACCACACCGGCGACAACCGATCCGTTTGTGGCCTTCATGGTGACGTCGCCGCTGACCGCGAACCCACCGGTACCGGCCGAGGCACCGGAGCCGGGAGCGTGCTGCCGGGCCATTCAACACGCCTCGTCGGGTGCGGGGGCGACGAATCCGGCAACGGGGCGACCGACCGGGAAGAGGGCTCGGCCCTCGGGACTGGCCGGACCGGCCACGTTCGCCGACGCGCACCCGCTCTCCCGCCGGCGGCCGTTGACAAAGCGGAACGTCGCTCCGTATCGTAATCGGAACGACGCTCCGTTTGGTGCGGAGCTGATGCCGGACGCCCCTGACGGGGCCTGACCGCCTCACCCGCCGTCAGCCGAATGAGACCGGCAGCAGAGGTCATTGAAGGGAAATACGCATCATGAGTGAATCGACTTACCCCGCCCACACCTTCGGTCCGCCCACTCCAGTGCTCTCGGTCAGTCCCGTAGTGCTGCAAGCCCCCGGTCGAGCCGTGGACCTGGAGGTACGCGTCTCCGCGCCCGTGACCGGGAGTGACCTGCCGGTCATCCTGCTCTCGCACGGCCAGGGTTTCTCGAACCACCTCTCCTCGCTGAACGGCTACGCCCCCCTCGCCAACTTCTGGGCGGCGCACGGCTTCGTCGTGATCCAGCCCACCCACCTGAGCTCGAGGACGCTGACCCTGGATCCCGGTACCCCCGGGGGACCTCTGCACTGGCGCTCACGGGCCGAGGACATGACACGCATCCTCGACCGGCTCGACGTCATCGAGGCCGCCGTACCGCAGCTTCTCGGGCGCCTGGACCACGACAAGGTCGCCGTGGCCGGGCACTCGATGGGCGGGCACACCGCGAGCCTGCTGCTCGGTGCCCGGCTCACCGATCCGGACGACGGAACGGAAGTGAACCTGGCCGAGCCCCGGATCAAGGCGGGTGTACTGCTTGCCGCGCCCGGCAGGGGCGGCGATGCCGTCACCGAGTTCGTGGCCGAGAACTATTCGTTCTTCTCGAGCATGGACTTCTCCAAGATGGCGACGCCCACGCTCGTGGTCGCCGGCGACAAGGACGCCTCCACCCATCTGACGGTTCGGGGCCCGGACTGGCACGCCGATCCGTACTTCCTCTCCCCGGGCCCCAAGTCCCTGCTCACCCTGTTCGACGCGGAGCACGGACTCGGCGGGGTTTCCGGATACGACGTCGCCGAGACCACGGACGAGAACCCCGAGCGAGTCGCCGCGGTCCAGCGGCTCACCTGGGCCTACCTCCGCACCGAACTCCACCCCGGGGATTCCGCTTGGCAGGCGGCGCGTGACGCGCTGACGGCCGACCCCGACCCGCTCGGACGAGTCGAATCCAAGTGATCAGCAATACGGTGGCTGGTTGGTGAGGGAAGCCGCTACGCGCATCCACACTCCGAACTGCCGGTAGAGGCTGGGCAGAGGGCCCTGCGCCTGGACGGTCCGCGTGGCCGTCGAGGTGACCCCTGGAATTCCCAGGAGGGTGGAGGCCACTGAAGCCGACTGCCAGCGAACGGTGAGCGTGGACGGCCCCGATGGGACCACCGTGGCCGGTCGTTGCGCGGACAGACTGGCGGCGACCGCCTCCTCGATCGCGGCACGTGCCTCCTCGGCAGGCCGCAGATCCGCCGCGAATCTGTCCCGCGCATGCTTCACGGCCACGGTGGTGACGGAGGCGTCCCACTCGGCCATCTCCGCGCAGGCGCGGTCGTCACCGGTGAGGACCGCCACCGGAACGCCGATGGCCTCCGCGGTGGCGTGGGCCAGGCCGATCTCACCCACCGGCCGGCCGTCCAGCCACATGTCTTCGATCTCGTGGCCCATGAAGCTGTGGCTCAGCACCCCGAGTGCGCCGGCCCGCGAGTGATAGCCGACGCAGACCATGGCATCGTGCTCGGGCGCGAGACCTTCGAGCATGAACATGTGCTTGGGCTTGCCGCGGATGAGGCGGGCCGCCGGGTGCAGGGCCTCCGGAAGGATGTTGCGCATCGGTCCGTGAGCGTCGTTGACAGTGATGTCGGTGGCGCCGGCCGCGAGGGCGCCCCGGATCGCGGCGTTGACGTCCTCCGCCATCATCAACCGTCCACGCTCGTAGTCCCGGCCGCCGGGCTGCACGTCGTCGGCGTCGACGAGCCCTGTGACGCCCTCCATGTCCGCGCTGATGTAGATCCGCACTGCGCACACTCCTCAAGCTTGATCGCTGAGGAGACGACTGCCACTCCTCCTACGGTTCCGCTGGGCGCGATGGCCTGCGTCACGGTGTGGAGGGGAGCGCGGACGTGCCCTGTTGGTCTGCGGAGTGACCTGCCTCACATGCTGTCACAGCGATCGATTCCGCGGTGTCTTGAGGCCGAACCCCCGGAAACGAAGGAGACACCATGACGGAGAACACCGATGTGGTCGTGGTCGGCGGCGGATACGCCGGCGTCATGGCGGCCAATCGCCTGACACAGCGCGACGACGTGACAGTGACTCTGATCAACCCGCGCCCGACCTTCGTCGAGCGGATCCGCCTGCACCAACTGGTGGGCGGGTCCCACGACGCGGTCCTCGACTACCGCAAGGTCCTGAGCGAGCGCGTCCGGCTGGTGGTCGACACCGTGACCCGGATCGACGCGGCCGAGCGCAGCGTGACGCTCGCGACCTGCGGCACGGTCGGCTACGACTATCTGGTCTACGCGGTGGGCAGTGGCAGCGCCGACCCGCAGGTGCCCGGGGCGGCCGAGTTCGCCCACCCGATCTCCGGCCTGGAGGAGGCGCAGCGGCTGCGGCCGGTCGTCGACGCCGCGCCCGCAACGGCCGCGGTGACCGTCGTCGGAGCCGGTGCGACCGGCATCGAGACCGCCGCCGAACTGGCCGAGGAGGGCCGCACCGTGACCCTGGTCTGCGGCGGGGTGCTCGGTCCTTCCCTGCACCCTCGGGGTCGGCGCTCGGTCGCCAGGCGGCTGGCCGTACTCGGTGTGACCGTACTCGAAGGCCCCGACACGAAGGTGACGGCGGTGACTCGTGATGCCGTACGGCTCAGTGACGGCCGCGAGCTGCCGAGCGAGGTGACCATCTGGACCACCGGTTTCGGTGTGCCGGACCTGGCCGCGCGCAGCGGACTGAGCACCGACGCCTTGGGCCGACTGCTCACGGACGAGACCTTGACGAGCGTGGACGACGTGCGCATCGTCGCGGCCGGGGACTCGGCGGCGCCCTCGGACCTGCCGTTCCGGATGAGCTGCCAGGCCGCGGTCCAACTGGGCCCGCAGGCCGCCGAGACAGTGCTCAGCCGGCTCGCGGGCGAGCAGCCCGCGCCCATCGACGTCGGGTTCGTCAGTCAGTGCATCAGTCTGGGCCGCCGCGCCGGCGTCTTTCAGCTCACCGGCAGGGATGACACCGCGAAGGGGTTCTACCTCGGCGGCCGCCCGGGTGCGAAGATCAAGGAGCTCATTTGCCGGGGCATCCCCTGGCAACTGGCGTACGAGGCACGCAAGCCCGGTGCACGCACCTGGTGGGCCAAGGACGCCGAGCGCCGACAACTGTTGCAGACCAGGCGTCGCGAGGCGCCTGCCACTGAACGGACGGCCTGACCTGGCACACGTAGGGCGTCGCCTCGGGCCCAGGGCGCCTGATCACCACTCGGCAAATCCACGGGTATGGACGATTACTCATGAGAAGGATCTCGCTGTGGATGCACGCATGAAGGACTTCGGCGACCGGCGTCGACCGCGCAGGAGAGGGGCCGAGACATGAGCGACCACGTCACCGACACGGCGACCGAGACGTTCCTCGCCCACCGCAACCTGCTCTTCACCGTGGCATACGAGATGCTCGGATCGGCCGCCGACGCCGAAGACGTCCTCCAGGAAACCTGGTTGCGGTGGGTCAAGGTCGACTTGGGGCAGGTACGCGACCCGCGCGCCTACCTGGTCCGGATCACGACCCGGCAGTCGCTCAACCGGCTGCGCACAATGAGTCGCCGCAAGGAGGTGTACGTCGGTCCCTGGCTGCCCGAGCCGCTGCTCACCGCGCCGGACGTGGCCGAGGACGTCGAACTCGCCGAGAGTGTGTCGATGGCGATGATGCTCGTCCTCGAGACGCTGTCGCCGACCGAGCGCGCGGTCTTCGTGCTGCGCGAGGTCTTCGACGTCGACTACGACGAGATCGCGGCCGCCGTCGACAAGACCCCCGCGGCCGTCCGTCAGATCGCACATCGCGCACGTCGGCACGTCGATGCCCGCCGCCCCCGCGAGGTGGTCCCCTCGGGCAGGATCCGGGCGGCTCTGGAGTCGTTCCAGCGCGCGTTCGAAGCCAGGGACCTACAGGGCCTCATGGACGTGCTCGCCCCCGAGGTCGTCCTGGTGAGCGACGGCGGCGGCCTCAAGCAGGCCGCTCTGCGGCCGATCAGCGGCGCCGAGAAGGTGGTCCGCTTCATCGTCGGCGGGACCGGCAAGGCCGAAGGCACGCTCACCAGTGACCCCACCGTGGTCAATGGCAACCCGGCACTCGTCCTACGCCTGGACGGCGAGGTCGACGGCATCATGGCGATCCGTGTCGAGGACGCCCGCATCACCGGCCTCTACTACGTCCGCAACCCGGAGAAACTGACCCGCGTCGCATCCGAGACCCCGCTCACCCTGCGATGACGACCGGCGGCGCAACGGCCCCCGGGTATCAAGTGCCGCGTCCGGCGCCCGGCGCAGTGCGGGGCCGGGCCTTCGACGTGGTCGGTGTGTGCCGGGTCAGCCGTTGCCCCAGCCCGGGATCGTCGGCAGCACCTTCTCGGCGACGCTGAGCAGCGCCGCGTCGTCGGGTACGACGGAGTCCTGGCGCCAGATGACCATGGCGATGGCGATGGTCCGGTCCGAGTAGAGGACCGCCGGGTGTCCCAGGACCGTTCTCTTCTGCGCGGTGTTGAGGAGATCGGCCATCTGACAGTGGCCTCGGGGGTGGCGATCTCGGTGCCGCCGGCGAGCTTGACCGAGCTCTCGTTGCCTCCGGCCGTCTCCGCCTGCTCTGCCGGGGTTCCGAGGAGCGCCGGCAGGTCCGAACGGTTCAGCGCCGTGCACAGCTGGGCTCCGGAGACGTGCTTCGACGACCCGGGGTCCTGCGTAGCCGGCGTGGCCTTCGAAGACGTGCAGGTGGCCGGGTCCCTGTCACCGGAGTTCCGCGCGGAGACCCCCTGCAGCACCAGCAGCCCGGCCCCCAGTCCACCGACCACCGCCGCGCTTGCCGGGCCCCAACTGTGCGGAGAGACACGCCGATACGCGTGTTCAGCCCCGCGCGTCTCCAGCCCGCGGTGACTCACGCGGCGATGACGGCGGCACCCACGCGACCGCCGTCGACGTCCACCACCGATCCGTGCACGAAGGAGGCCTCGTCACCGGCCAGCCAGACGGCGGCGCGCGCGATGGCGTCCGGGCTGCCGACTTCGCCGGCCGGTGTCCCCTTCATCATGACCTCGCCGGGGTGCGGGTCGCTCCCTTCCGCGGTGCGGGGGAGGATCACACCTGGCGAGATGGCGTTCACCCGCACTCCCCGCGGTCCGAACTCCGCGGCCCATGCCCGGGTGAGGGTCTCCATGGCTCCCTTGGTGGAGCTGTAGAGCGCGCCGACCGGAATACCCAGGCGCGCGACCCATGACCCGAGATTGATGATGCTGCCCCCTCCGGCCTCCGCCATGGCCGGTGCGACGGCGGCGGTCAGGAAGAACGGTGCCTTGACGTTCACCGCGTAGACCCGGTCGAAGGTCTCCTCGTCCGTGGCGGTGGTCACGGCGCCCGGGTAGATGCCGGCGTTGTTCACCAGGATGTCGATGCGCCCGCCGAGGGACCTACGTGCCCGCTCGGCCAGGTCCTGGGAGGCCCCGGCACTGCCGTCGAGGTCCGCCACGAGGAAATCGGCCCGCCCGCCGGCGGCGCGGATGCCTTCGACGACCCGGGCCGCCCGCTCCCGATCGCGCCCCGACACGATGACATGGGCCCCCTCGGCGGCGAACGCCTCGGCGATCGCCCGCCCGATATTGCTCGTCGACCCCGTGACGAGCGCGGTCTTGTTGTGCAGTCGTTCACCCATGATGTGGTCCCTCGTCCCGCTCTCCGCGGCCGGCCAGGCCGACCGGCTCCGTACGGCGGTCCACCAGTGGGCTGAACCGCGCGACCCACTGTGCATCGGCAAAAATGGACCAGCAAGTCCAGTCTGGGGCGCCCGCGAGGACGTAAAATGGACTCTCCGGTCCAGTGAGTCAGCAGCGAGTCAGTCCAGCGAGTCGGGTCAGTACGCCGGTCCAGGGATGGAGGGAGCACGCCATGTCGCAGGCGCCGACCACGAAAGGCCGGGCCACGCGGGCCCGCATCATCGAGGGTGCCGCCGAGGTGCTCCGCGAAAGGGGTGTCGCCTTCACCACCCTCGACGACATCCGCGCCCGGACCGGCACGAGCAAGAGCCAGCTCTTCCACTACTTCCCCGAAGGCAAGGACGAACTACTGCTGGCGGTGGCACAGTTCGAGGCGGACCGCGTCCTGGAGGACCAGCAGCCGCATCTGGGATGCCTGGACTCCTGGGAGTCCTGGTACCAGTGGCGCGACGCGGTCGTGGAACGCTATGAACGCCAGGGTGATCAGTGCCCGTTGGGATCCCTGTTCCTCCAGGTCGGGCGATCCCGGCCGGGCGCACGGGCCATCGTGGCCGAGCTGATGCGTCAATGGCAGGAGCAACTCGCCCGGGGCATTCGCGCCCTCCGGGCGCGTGGCCTGGTGTCGCCCACCCTCGACGTCGACACGACGGCCGCCGCACTGCTGGCCGGAGTCCAGGGAGGTGTGGCGGTGATGATGTCCACAGGTGACTCGACCCACCTGAAGGCCGCGCTCGACACCGGTATCCAGTACCTGCGCGTGACGGCGGACCGGCACAGCCCGCGCTGACCGCGGCGCTCCCCGTGCCCGCGATCGGTGATCACGCGGGCGTGCCATGCGATGGTCAGGCGCTCGCTCCCCGAGGCCCCGTCAGGACGTTCCGCGCGGGACGACCAGGCCGCAGTCGTACGCCAGGATCACGGCCTGGACGCGATCGCGCAGCTGGTACTTCTCCAGGATGTGGGCGACGTGCGTCTTGACCGTGGTCTCACCCACGCCGAGTTCGAGCGCGATCTCCGCGTTGGACAGACCACGGGTGAGGGCGCGCAGCACGTCGAGTTCGCGCCCGGTCAGGGCGTCGAGCTTCGTCGGCACGGCCGACGTCGCGGGCGCGGCGAGGTCGGCGAAGCGGTCCAGCAGCCGGTGGGTGACGCGCGGGGAGAGTACGGCCTCACCGCCGGCCACCGTACGGATGGCGCCCACCAGGGAGTCGGCGGGACCGTCCTTGACCAGGAAACCGCTGGCCCCGGCGCGCAGGGCGTCCACGACGTGCGCGTCCAGGTCGAAGGTGGTGAGGATGACGATCCGGCTGGGTGAACCCGCCCCCACGATCCGGCGGGTGGCCTCCACACCGTCCATGTGCGGCATCCGGATGTCCATCAGGACGACGTCCGGGGTGAGGGCCTCGGCGCTCTCGACGGCGGCCACGCCGTCCGACGCCTCGCCGACGACGACGATGTCCGGTTCGGCCTCGAGGATGAGCCGGAATCCCGTCCGGATCATGGGCTGGTCATCGACCAGCAGGACGCGGATGGCTTGCATGCGGGGAGTGCCCTTCGTGCTGGGGGTCGGGTTCGGGGGAGGGGAGCGGGACGACCGCGTGGACGCAGTATCCGCCGCCCGGGCGGTTGCCGGTGTGCAGGGAGCCGCCCACGGCGCCGATCCGTTCCCGCATACCGACCAGACCGTGGCCGGAACCCCTCGCCGGCTTGGGCGGTCGCGACGTCTCGTCTCCCTGCCGCGGCCCGTCGTCGCAGAGCCGCAGGGTGAGCCGGTGCCGCTCCGGCTCCCAGGAGACGGTCAGCGCGGTGTGCGTATGACCGGCGTGCTTGAGGGTGTTGGTGAGGGCTTCCTGTACGACGCGGTAGACGGCGAGTTGTGAACCGGCCGGGAGCTCGGCGGGGGTTCCCCTGGTGTCGAACTCGACCTGGAGACCGGCGGCGCGCACCGACTCCACGAGCGCCGGCAGGGCGTCGATGGTGGGCTGGGGCGGTTCCTTGTTCGGGTCGCTCTCCGCCTCTTCGTCGGTCCGCAGCACGTCAAGGAGCCTGCGCAGCTCGGTGACGGTGGCCCGTCCCGTCTCCTCGATGGTGCCGTGCAGCTCGTGGGCCTTGGCGCTGTCGCGGTCCTGGACCCGGTCGGCGGCGATGGTCTGCACCACCATGAGACTGACGTTGTGGGCGACGATGTCGTGCAACTCGCGGGCGATCCGAGCCCGTTCCTCCATCACGGCGGCGCGCGCGTCGGCGACCTGTTCGCGCTCGATCGCAGCGGCCCGTTCCAGCGCCTGGTTCCGGATGGCGGCGCGCGCCCTGGAGAGTCGGCCCAGCGCCCACGCGGCGACCAGCAGCACCGTCTCGATCAGCAGGGTGGTGACGCGGTACCCGGCCGGCGCGAGCAGCGACTCGGTGACGGCCGCGGCCGGGATGAGTACCGCCACGACCAGGGTCGCCGTACGGGGGGTGGACCGTACGGCGGTGAGGAACACGCCCGTGGCCACGCCCACGTAGGTCGGTCCGATGGAGGTGCCCTCGGGTCCGGAGAGCTGCGGGATGTAGTGGAGGCCCTGGAGCGCGGCGGCCGCCGCCGACATCACCAGCAGCGCGGGCAGCGGAGCCCGGCGGTGGAAGGCGAGCGGCAGCGCGGACACCAGCACGAGCACCAGGAACCAGGCATCCGGCGAACGCAGTTCGGGCCCGCCGGGCGGGATCGCCAGCGGCGTGGCCGCGCATCCGGCGATGAGCAGCAGGGCCAGACCCGCGTCGGTGACGGCCGGGGGCACACGGCGCCCGGCGAACGAGTCCATCAGGTCCATGCGCCCCACGTTAGACGGCTCACCCGGTGCCCTGATCTGCCCTGAGGGTGAGAGCGCGCGGCCGGTCTCCTCCGCGGCGGCATCCTCCGCAAGGAGGAGGCGCGCCGCGCGGCCGGCGGCGCGAGGAGACCCTGCCCTCCTCCGTACGACGGAGGGCATCGCGGATCTCGCCCGACCGGCGGAGACCACGGTTCGACGGTGCGGCCGAGGCCGGGGCCCGTTGCCGCCGCTGGACTGGGAGCACCACTCACGGAACGCCGTGCGAGAAGCCGGAACTTGAGCAGCCGGAACTTTGGCATCCGGAACTTGAGAAGTCGGAAATTGAGAAGTCGAGGAGTCACAGTGCGGTCTTGGGGCCAACAACCGGACGGGCCGGCCGACGGCCGGTACGCGGTGCAGCTGACGGACGTGACCAAGCGGTACGGCGACGGCCCCTCGGCCGTCCTGGCGCTCGACAAGGTCGGCGCGGGCATCGCCCCCGGCACGTTCACGGCCGTGATGGGCCCTTCGGGATCCGGCAAGAGCACCTTCCTGCACTGCGCGGCGGGCCTCGACCGGCCCACCTCGGGCGTAGTCCGGCTGGGCGCACACGACCTGTCGACACTGAAGGAGCGACGGCTCACGGAGCTGCGACGCACCCGCGTCGGCTTCGTGTTCCAGGCGTTCAACCTGCTGCCCTCGCTGACCGTCGAGCAGAACATCACGCTGCCCCTGCGGCTGGCCGGACGGCAGGTCGACGCGGGCTGGTTCGACCACATCGTGAAGGCCGTCGACCTCGGCGACCGGCTCGCGCGCTTCCCCGCCCAGCTGTCCGGCGGCCAGCAGCAGCGGGTGGCGATCGCGCGCACCCTGGTCACCCGGCCCGAGGTGATCTTCGCCGACGAGCCGACCGGGGCGCTCGATCCGGAGACCGCACGGGACATCCTCGGGCTGCTGCGGCAGGCGGTCACCGATCTGCATCAGACGGTGGTCATGGTCACCCACGATCCGGTGGCCGCCGCACACACCGACCACGCTCTCTTCCTGAGCGCGGGGCACCTCGTCGACGCCTTGACCGAGCCGAGCGCCGACCGCGTCGCGGACGTCATGGCCGGCCTGCGGAGGGCCGCCTGATGCTGAGTCTCGCCCTGCTGACGCTCAAGGCCCGCAAGGGCGGTTTCGTCGGCACCTTCGTCGCCCTGCTGCTGGGCGCGGCCGTCCTGAGCGCGTGCGGGATCCTGCTGGAGTCGGGCATACGGGCCGGATCCTCCGCCGAGCGGTACGCGGCGGCCGACGTCGTCGTCACGGGCCGCCAGGAGGTGGAACTGACCTTCAAGGACCTCGACGGATCGACCGTGAAGGAGTCCCAGCCGCTGCCCGAACGCGTACCGCTGCGGGCCTCGTCGGCCGACCGGATCACCGGCGTGGACGGAGCGAAGACGGTGATCACGGACGTGGGCGCCCCGGTGCGGCTGGTGACCGATGCCGGTCAGCCGGTGCCGGGACACCACGGCGCGGGGGTGGAGGCGCACAACTGGTCGAGCCTGGGCCTCGGCGACTTCCGGCTGACCACCGGTCACGCGCCCCGCGCCGCCGGAGAGATCGTCCTGGACACCGAACTCGCCGCGCAAGCCGACGTCCGCCCCGGCGACGACATCCGTCTGATGACCACCTCGGTGCCTCGTACCTTCCAGGTCGCTGGACTGGTCGCCCTGAAGGACGGCGGCGCCCCCCGCCGGTCCGTGGCGTTCCTGGCCGACGCGACCCTGCGCCGGTCGGTTCCCGAAGCCTCCGTCCAGGCCTTCGGCGTCCTCGCCGCGCCCGGCGCGTCACCGCACCGACTCGCCGACGCCGTCCAGTCCGCGCTCCACGACGACACCCTCGCCGTGCACACCGGGGAGGGGCGCGGACGGGCCGAGTTCCTCGACGTCACCGTCAGCGGCTCCAACCTCGTCGTCCTGGCGGCCGCGATCGGCGGCAACGTCCTGCTCGTCGCCGTCTTCGTCCTGTACGCCACCACGTCCCTGTCGATCCGACACCGCCGCCGGGAGATCGCCCTGCTGCGCGCGATCGGCACCACCCCCGGCCAGATCCGGCGCATGGTCGCCGCCGAGGCCGCCGCCACCGGCCTGCTCGCCGGAGTGGTCGGCTGCCCGGCGGGTCTGCTCCTCGTGTACTGGCTGCGCGACCGGTTCGCCGGACACGGCATCGTGCCCTCCGACTTCGATCTCGCCCTCAGCCCCCTGCCCTTCCTCGCGGCTGTGCTCGTCACCGTCCTGACCGCGCTGGTCGCGGTGTTGTCCGCCGCGCATCGCGCGACCCGGATCCGGCCGACCGAGGCGCTCGGCGAGGCCGCCGTGGAGACCCCGGGGCTCGGCCGCGGACGCCGGATCACCGGCGGTGTGCTGCTCGTGCTGTCGGCCGGGATCTTCGTCACCGGACTTGCACAGGACGCCGACTTCTTCACCCTCGTCGGGCTCGCCAACTCCCTCGTCCTCGTCCTCGTCGTCGCGGTCGCCGTCCTCGGCCCGCTGGTCTCCCGTACCGCCGTACGCCTGCTCGCCCCGCTGCTGAACCGGACCGGTGTCACCGGCTACCTCGCGGCGGCCAACACCCGGGCCAACGTGGCCCGGCTGGCCGGCGCGATCACCCCGCTCGTGCTCGCCGTCTCCTTCTCGTCGACCGTCGTCTTCGCGCAGACCACCGGGCTCAGGGAGTCGGCCGACCAGCTGCGGGCCGGGCTCGTCGCCGACCACGTCCTCACCGCGCCGTCCGGAGTGTCACCCGAACTCGCCGAGAAGGTGCGGGACATGAAGCAGGTGGCGTCGGCCACCGGACTGGTCAGGTCCAAGGTCGTCGCCCTCGGCAAGATGCTGGGCGCCCAGGAGTCCGTCTCGCTCAGCGCGCAGGGCGTGGATCCCCGGGCGCTCGGCAGCGCCCTCGATCTGCGGCCGCGGGAAGGGAACATGAAGGCCCTGTCACGGAACACCGTGGCGATCAGCACCACCACGGCCTCCTGGCTCGGACTCGGCGTCGGGGACACCGCCCGGCTCCACCTCGGCGACGGCACCCCGCTGCGGGCCGAGGTCGTCGCCGTGTACGAACGCGGCTTCGGATTCACGGACGTGACCATGGACCACGACCTGCTGCTCGCCCACACCACCGGCAAGGTCGACGAGTCCGTCCTCGTACGCTCCGCCCCGTCGGCACCCGACCTGACCGGGGCCCTGTCGCACCTGGCCGCGGCCTACCCCGGCACGGTGCTCCGGGACGGCCTCGCCGTCGACGACCAGCTCGCGGAACAGCGGGCGAACGCGTGGGTCAACTACCTCGTCGTCGGCGTGATCATCGC
The DNA here is from genome assembly GCA_001550305.1 of Streptomyces diastatochromogenes. GTDB lineage: Bacteria > Actinomycetota > Actinomycetes > Streptomycetales > Streptomycetaceae > Streptomyces > Streptomyces mirabilis_D. Next base: position 32,810 of record LRTP01000697.1, on the reverse strand, counting down.
CTACACGGCGATCACCGTCGTCAACACGCTGGCGATGAGCACGGCAGCGCGACGCCGCGAGTTCGCTCTGCTGCGGCTGTCCGGCACGGCCCGCGGACAGGTCGTGGGCATGATGCGGCGGGAGAGCGTCATCGTCATCGCGGCCGGGGTGGGCATCGGGACCCTGCTCTCCGCGTTCCCGCTCGTCCTCGTGTCGTTGGCGGTGAGCGGCACCCCGATCCCGGCCGTACCCGGCCTCGGCTACCTGGCGATCGCCGGCGCGACGGCGGCCCTCGCGGCCGCGGGCACGATGCTGCCGACGCGGATGCTGCTGAGGATCCGGCCGGTCGAGGCGATCGGCGCGAGGGAATGACCTCGGCGTGAGCGGGCCCGGGGTGCCTCACCAGGCATCCCGGGCCCCGCCCGTGCCGGACCTCGATACGGGCCTCGCCGGGCCCCGGCGGTGGTCAGTCCCTCAGGCGGTCTATCTGGCGGATCTTGTTGGTGGCGTCCAGGGCGGCGACCTTGTAGGACTCGGCCAGCGTGGGGTAGTTGAACACCGCGTCGACGAGGTAGTCGACCGTGCCGCCGCACCCCATCACGGACTGCCCGATGTGGATCAGCTCGGTGGCCCCGGTACCGAAGCAGTGCACGCCGAGCAGCTTGCGGTCGTCCGGGGAGACCAGGAGCTTGAGCATGCCGTGCGAGTCACCGATGATCTGGCCTCGGGCCAGTTCGCGGTAACGGGAGATGCCGACCTCGAAGGGCACGCACTCCTCGGTGAGCTGGTCCTCGGTGCGCCCGATGAAGCTGATCTCCGGGATGGTGTAGATGCCGATCGGCTGGAGGTCGTGCATCGGGTGCACCGGCTCGCCGAAGGCGTGGTACGCGGCCGTACGACCCTGCTCCATCGAGGTCGCCGCCAGCGCCGGGAAGCCGATGACGTCGCCCACCGCGTAGATGTGCGGCACCTCGGTGCGGTAGTTCTCGTCGACCTTGATACGGCCGCGCGGGTCGGCGGACAACCCGGCCTTGTCCAGGTCGAGTTCGTCGGTGAGACCCTGCCGGCCCGCGGAGTACATCACGGTGTCCGCGGGGATCTTCTTGCCGCTCTCCAGGACGGTGAGAGTGCCCCCGGGATGATGCTCGACCGCGGCGACCGTCTCCCCGAAGCGGAAGGTGACGGCGAGGTCCCGCAGGTGGTACTTGAGCGACTCGATCACCTCGACGTCGCAGAAGTCGAGCATCCCGGCCCGCTTCTCGACCACCGTGATCTTGCTGCCGAGGGCCGCGAACATGGAGGCGTACTCCATGCCGATCACCCCGGCCCCGACGATGACCATGGAGCGCGGCACCCGCTCCAGGTTGAGAACGTTGTCCGAGTCCATGATCGTGCGTCCGTCGAACGCGACGCTCGCGGGACGGGCCGGCCGGGTGCCGGTGGCGATCACGATGTGCTCGGCGGTCAACAGCTTTTCGTTGCCGTTCGCCTCGACCAGGGCGACCGTGTGGTCGTCCACGAAGCGGCCGGTGCCGGCGAACAGGGAGACGTGGTTGCGGGACAGCTGGCTGCGGATGACGTCGACCTCGCGGCTGACCACGTGCTGGGTGCGCGCGGTCAGGTCGGCGACGGTGATGTCCTCCTTGAGGCGGTAACTCTGGCCGTACATATCGCGTTGGGTGAGGCCGGTGAGATAGAGGACCGCCTCGCGCAAGGTCTTGGAGGGGATGGTCCCGGTGTGGATGGAGACCCCGCCGACCATGTCGGGGCGGTCGAGGACGGCGACCCGGCGGCCGAGCTTGGCCGCAGCGATGGCGGCCTTCTGACCACCCGGGCCGGATCCGATGACAAGCATGTCGAAGTCGCGCACCCTCCGGAGTCTGTCAGGCCGAAGTCCTCACCCGGAAGGGTGAATGGACAACAGTCGGTCCCACGACGGAAATGAGAGTGGCTCAACGCACCAGACACGGACGCTTGCTGTCGAACTCCCAGCCGGGGACCAGGTAGCGCATCCCGACCGCGTCGTCACGCGCCCCCAAAGCCTTCTCCTGGTAGAGCTCGTGGGCCGCCAGCAGCCGCTCCGTGTCGAGCCGGACACCGAGACCGGGCGCGTCCGGCACGGCGATCTCCCCGTCGACGATGCGCGGCGGTTCGACGGTCAGGCGCTCCAGACCCTCCTGCCAGATCCAGTGCGTGTCCAGGGCGTTGTACGCGCCCGGAGCCGCGGCCCCGCAGTGCGTCACCATCGCCAGCGAGATGTCGAAGTGGTTGTTCGAGTGGCAACCCCAGGTCAGCCCCATCGCGTTGCACAGCTGTGCCACGCGCACCGAGCCCTGCATGGTCCAGAAGTGCGGGTCGGCCAGCGGGATGGACACCGACTGCAGGGCCAGGGCATGGGTCAGCTGCCGCCAGTCGGTGGCGATCATGTTGGTCGCGGTCGGCAGGCCCGTCGCGCGGCGGAACTCGGCCAGGATCTCCCGGCCGGAGTAGCCGCCCTCGGCTCCGCAGGGGTCCTCGGCGTAGGTGAGTGTGCCCACCAGGGGCGTACACAGCTCGATCGCCTCGCGCAGCGACCACGCGCCGTTCGGGTCGAGGGTGATCCGCGCCTCGGGGAAGCGGTCCTTGAGCGCCCGTACGGCCTTGACCTCCTCCGCGCCCGCGAGGACACCGCCCTTCAGCTTGAAGTCCCGGAAGCCGTACAGGTCGTGGGTCGCCTCGGCCTGCCGGACGATCGCCTCCGGCGACAAGGCCTCCTCGTGCCGGATCCGGTACCAGTCCTCGGCCGCGTCCGGCTCGCGGACGTACTCCAGTTCCGTGCGGCTGGGGTCACCGACGTAGAACAGATAGCCGAGGACCCGTACGGAGTCGCGCTGCTGTCCGTCGCCCAGGAGCGCCGCGACGGGTACGTCGAGATGCTGCCCGAGCAGGTCGAGCAGCGCCGACTCGACCGCGGTGACGGCGTGGACGGTGGTCCGTAGGTCGAAGGTCTGGGCGCCGCGCCCACCGGCGTCGCGGTCGGCGAAACGGTCACCGATCTCGCGCAGGACGCGCTTGTAGTCACCGACCTTCGCTCCGACGACCAGGGACTCGGCATCCCGCAGCGTCCGGGTGATCTTCTCCCCGCCGGGGACCTCACCGAGACCCGTACGCCCCTCGGAGTCCGTCAGGACGACGACATTGCGGGTGAAGTAGGGGCCGTGCGCGCCGGAGAGGTTCAGCTCCATGGAGTCCCGGCCGGCGACCGGGTAGACGGAGAAGGCGGTGACGGTCGGCTGGCTCTTGCTCATGCGTCTCAAAGTCCTTGGGTACGGGGGTGACAGGGGCTGTGGTCAGAGGCTGAGGACGTCGAGGGCCCGTTCGACCGCCAGGACACCGCCCAGACCGAGGACGGCCAGCACGGTGGTGTACGTGGTGCGGACCTTGATCGCCTCGACGACCGAGAGGTCGAAGTACTCCTTGAACAGCCAGAACCCGGGGTCGTTGACGTGGGAGAAGGCGATCGAACCGCAGCAGACGGCGAGCACCATCATCTCGGGGTGTACCCCGCCGCCCGCCAGGAGCGGCAGCACCACGCCGGAGGCCGTGACGACGGCGACCGTCGCCGAGCCCAGTGCCACCCGGAGGATGACCGCGATGAGCCACGCGAGGACGATCGGCGAGATGGACCAGCCGTGCGTCTGGTCCTTGATGTAGTCGGATATCCCGCCCTCGACGAGGACGTTCTTGAAGGCGCCGCCGGCACCGATCACCAGCAGGATCATGGCCATCGCCTGGGCGGCGGAGTTGCAGGAGGCGCTGACCTCCGCGAGGCTCCGCCCTATGCGCGGGCCGAACGCCCAGACCGCCAGCAGCAGGGTCAGCAGCAGTGCGATCGGCGCGGATCCGATGAAGGCGACGAAGTGCAGGAACGGGCTCGAACCGGACGTGGCCATGTCGGTCACGGCGGCACCGGCGATCAGCACCACGGGGAACAGGGCCACGCCCAGTGACCAGCCGAGCCCGGGCATCTCCTCGTCCTCGAAGACCCGCTCGCTGACCAGGCCCGGAGGGATCGAGGGATTCATCGCCCTGACGAACGGCAGCCGTGGCCACACCAGAGCGATGAGCGCGCCGACCGGGACGGCGATGAACAGGCCGTAGAACAGCGTCAGGCCGACGGACGCGTGGAAGGTCGCGGCCACCGCGGTGGGACCGGGGTGGGGCGGCAGGAAGCTGTGCATGGTCGACAGAGCGATCGACATCGGCAGCCCGACCCACAGCAGCTTCGCGCCGGTCACCCGTACGAGGGTGAACGCGATGGGCACGATGATGATGAACGCGACCTCGTAGAACATCGTCACGCCGATGAGCATCGACGTCACCACCATGGCGACCTGGACGCCGCGCGGGCCGAAGGCGTCGAGGAGCTTGCCGGCGATGCGCTGGGCGGCGCCGGAATCCCCCATGACACGGCCGACCATCGCGCCCAGCCCGATGGTGAGCATCGTGTCGCCGACCTGGCCGCCGATGCCTTCCGAGAGGACGTCAGGGATCTTCTCCAGCGGAATCCCACGGACCAGACCGACGCCGACCGCCACCAGCAGCAGGGCGGCGAAGCCGTTCAGTTTGAGCTTGGTCATGAGCAGCAGCAGGACCAGCACGCTGATCCCGACTACGAGAAGCGGCACGTCTCAGTTCCCCTTTGAACTGGTTGGACCGGGTGACGGGTGACGGGTGACGGGTGACGGGTGACGGGTGATGGGCGACGGATGCCGGAGGGCAGATGACGGATTGCGGCTGGCAGGTGACAGGTGACAGGTGACAGGTGACAGATCACGGATGACAGATCACGGATGACAGATGGCAGATGACAGATAACGTCAGCTGTCAGCCGGATCCCCGTACGGCCCCGACCACCCTCAGACCGTCGTCGAGCACCTTCGCCAGCGCGTCGAGATCCTCCCGCCCCGGGTCCGTGAGCGGCGCGCGCACCGGCCCCACCGGCAGACCGCGCAGCCCGGCGGCGGCCTTGACCAGCGACACCGCATAGCCGGGGACCCGGTCGCGCAGTTCGACGAGCGGGACGTAGAAGTCGCGCAGGAGCTTGGTCACTCCCGCGTCGTCGCCGTCCCGCAGGGCGGCGAAGAAGGCGTTCGCGATCTCGGGAGCGAAGGCGTGGACCGCCGAGGAGTAGGCGGGGACGCCCACGGTGGCGTAGGCGCGGGCTTGGATCTCGGCGGTGGAGGCGCCGTTGAAGAAGAGGAAATCGTCGGGCGCCGCCAGTGTGAGGCGCTGGAGGCGGTCGAGGTCGCTGTGTCCGTCCTTGAGGCCGATGACCGTGGGGATCTCCGCGATCCGGCGCAGGCTGTCGGCGGTGAAGGCGACCTGGCCGCGCTGGTAGGCGATCAGCGGCAGAGAGGTGCCGGAGGCGATCCGCCGCAGCTGTTCCACCAGCCCGTCCTGCGGGGCGGCGACCAGGTAGTGGGGGAGTACCAGCGCGGCGTCCGCGCCCGCCTCCTCCGCGATCCGGGCGAAGCGCAGGGCCTGCGCCCAGCCGTAGCCGATGCCCGCGACGACCGGCAGCCGTCCGTCGGCGATCTCGACCGTGGCCCGGACCACCGCGCGGTACTCGTCCTCGTCCAGCGAGAAGAACTCCCCGGTGCCGCAGGCGGGGAACACCGCGCCCGGCGCGCTGTCCAACTGGGCGGTCAGGTAGGCCTGGTACGACTCCAGATCGAGACCGCCGTCCTCCCGGAAGCTCGTGAGCGGGAAGGACAGCACCCCGCCGACCATGCCGTCCCGCAGTCGCTTGGCCACGTCCTCGGCCGTCGCACTGAACCGTGTCATGAACTCTGTCCTCATATGCAGATGGCGTCTATATATGAAGATGGAGGCTAGGTTCGTGAACGCGCGGGGTCAATGGGTGCGGCAGGGCGGATTTACGATGGGCCCCATGCCGGAGAGCAGTGGTGTCCGAGAAGTGAAGTCGGCGGCCCGCACGGTCGCGCTGCTGGAACTGCTCGCCGGGCGGGGCGACCGGCCGGCCCGGCTGGACGAACTCGCCGCGCAACTGGGGGTGCCGCGCAGCAGCATGTACCAGTTGCTGCAGACCCTCGTCGACCGCGGCTGGGTGCGCGCCGACACCACCGGTTCGCTGTACGGCATAGGGATCCGTGCCCTGCTCACGGGCACCAGCTATCTCGACAGCGACCGGCATGTACGGGTGGTCCGCCCCTACCTCGACGAAGCCTCGGACGCGCTCGGGGAGACCATTCACCTGGCCCGCCTCGACGGCGCCGACGTCGTCTATCTCGCGACCCGCGAGTCCCACGAGTACGCGCGCACCCTCAGCCGGGTCGGCCGCCGGGTCCCGGCCCACGCCGGTGCCCTCGGCAAGGCCCTTCTCGCCGAGCGTCCGGACAGCGAACTGTCGCTTCCGGCGCAGCCGCTGACCGCTCTCACGGAGAACACGCACACCGAGTCGGCCACCCTGCTCGCGGACCTCGCGGAGGTACGGGAGCGCGGCTACTCCATCGACCGCGAGGAGACGGTGCCCGGTATCGCGGGCTTCGGCTTCGCCCTGCGTTACGACACGCCGGCCGTCGACGCGATCAGCTGCTCGGTTCCGGTGGCCCGGCTCACCGGCGAGCACGAGGCCCGTATCGTCGCCGTCATGCGGGAGATGCGGATGAAGATCGAGTCCCTGCTGTCGCCCGCCTCGGGTGCTCCCGACTGGCGTTGACCGGTTCGGTGGCGACGGTTTCGGTGGAACGGCCGGTGCGGCATCGGCCGCCGTTGTTACCGTCAATCATGGACACGACCTTGTACGGCCCCAGGGCCTGGGAGGGGCCGACGCGCCGCTACGGCCCCATGCGACGGGTCGCGGTCGTTTCCGACGTCCACGCGAACGTGCCGGCGCTGACCGCGGTCCTGGCGGAGATCGAGGGGGCCGGCGTCGATCTGGTGGTCTCGTGCGGAGACCTGACCTGGGGTGCCGAACCCGACCGTACGGTGGAGCTGATGGCCGGGCTGCCGCGGGCCCTGTTCGTCCGGGGTAACGGGGAGCGCGCCGTCGTGGACATTCACCGCGGGGTCCGTCGGCCGAGCACCGAACGTGAGGCGTGGGTGCCGCGGCAGCACTCGGACGCGAGTGTCGCGTTCGTCGCCGGGATCCCCTTCAGCGTCGTCGTGGACGTCGTCGGGCTGGGACCCGTGCGGTTCTGCCACGGATCGCCGCGCGGCGACACGGAGTTGGTCACAGCCGCCACGCCTGCCGAGCGTTTCGCGGAACTGGCCGCGGACGTCGAGGAGGCGGTGATCGTCACCGGGCACACGCACCTCCAGTTCGACCGCACCGTCGCCGGACGGCGCAGCGTCAACCCGGGCAGCGTCGGGCTCCCCTTCCACGAGGGCCCGCCGGGCACCGCCTTCTGGGCCCTGCTCGGCCCGGACGTCGAGCTGCGGCAGACCTCGTACGACGTCGACGCCGCCCGTGCCGCCGGGCCCCGCAAGGGCGACCCCGCCGCCGAACGCATCACCGCCCTGCTGAACGCCCCGCCCACGCCGGCCGAGATCACCTCGGACGCGGAGGCGCGGGTCTTCTCCGACTAGTAGCGGGGCGCCCGGCCCACAGTGCGTCGGACAGCGGGCGACGTGTGTGGGGTTCACCCTGCTGGGGCCGTGCCCGCGTTCGCGCGGCCCCGGTTCAACGACGGGCGGCCAGGGTCTCCTCCACCCACTGCCTCAGCGCCGGCGCGGGCGCCGCTCCCGTCTTGCGTGCGATCACCTCTCCCTTGTCGAGCAGCAGGAGCGTCGGCACGGCCTGCACCTGGAACCGCTGGGCGAGCCGCGGGTTCTGGTCGATGTCGACCTTGACCAGCTTGACCCGCCCGGCGAGTTCGTGGGCGACCTGCTCCAGGGCAGGGCTGACCATCCGGCAGGGCCCGCACCAGGTGGCCCACAGGTCGACGACGACGTACGGCTGCGCCTGTTCGGCGACCTCCGCGAAGTCGGCGTCGCCGGCGTCGGCGATCCACGCGAGCGGGGACGCGCAGTTCCCGCAGCGCGGCGTGCCCCCGGCCGCCGCCGGCACCCGGTTCTTTCGACCGCAGTGGTCGCAGACGACCGTCGTGCTCGTGCCCGTACTCGTGGTCACCGCACTCACGCGGCTTTCCGCACGTCCGGTGCGGCCTGTCCGCCGTAGGTGACGACGAGTTCGCCGTTCTGGGCGTCGACGCGGATCGTCGTGCCGTCCTGCACGTCACCGCGGATCAGCGCCCGGCCGACCATCGTCTCGACCTCGTGCGAGATGTACCGGCGCAGCGGCCGGGCTCCGTACACGGGGTCGAAGCCCTGCTCTGCGATGAGTTCGCGGGCGGCGTCGGTGAGCTCGACCGTGATCTGCCGTTCGGCCAGCCGTCGGCGCAGGTCGTCGAACTGCAGCTCCACGATCCGCTCGATCTGCGTCATGCCCAGCGGCTTGAACAGCACGATGTCGTCGACGCGGTTGAGGAACTCGGGCCGGAAGTGGCCCCGCAGATCGCTCATCACCAGTGCCCGCGCGTCGGACTTGATCTCGCCGTCGGCGGTCACCCCGTCCAGCAGGTGGGCCGAGCCGATGTTGGAGGTCATGATGATCACGGTGTTGCGGAAGTCGACGGTGCGGCCCTGGGAGTCGGTGACGCGGCCGTCGTCGAGCACCTGCAGCAGGATGTTGAAGACGTCGGGGTGGGCCTTCTCGATCTCGTCGAACAGGACCACGGAGTACGGCTTGCGGCGCATCGCCTCGGTGAGCTGGCCGCCCTCCTCGTAGCCGACGTATCCGGGAGGCGCTCCCACCAGCCTGCTGACGGTGTGCCGTTCCTGGTACTCGCTCATGTCCAGGCGGACGATGCTCTCCTCCGAGTCGAACAGCGCCGCGGCGAGCGCCTTGGCCAGTTCGGTCTTCCCGACGCCGGTGGGGCCGAGGAAGATGAACGAGCCGATCGGCCGGCGCGGGTCCCGGATCCCGGAGCGGGCCCTGATGATCGCGTCGGTGACCAGCTTGACCGCCTCGTCCTGGCCGATCACCCGCTCGGTGAGGATCTCGTCGAGGCGCAGCAGCTTCTCGCGCTCGCCCTCCTGGAGGCGGGTGACGGGGATGCCGGTCCAGGCGGCGACGATCTCCGCGATCTCGTCCTCGGTGACGACCTCGCGCAGCAGCCGGTTCTCGCCCTGCTTGGCGGCCAGCGCCTCCTCCTCCGCCGTGAGGCGGCGTTCGAGTTCGGTGAGCCTGCCGTAGCGCAGTTCGGCGGCCCGGTTGAGGTCGTAGCTGCGTTCGGCCTCCTCGGCCTCCTGCCGGACGTGCTCCAGTTCCTGGCGCAGCTCCTGCACCCGGCGGATGGCCTGGCGTTCGGCCTCCCACTGGGCGTGCATGGCGTCGGCCTCGGCGCGCAGGTCGGCCAGTTCGCGGCGCAGCTCGTCGAGTCGCTTCTGGCTGGCGGCGTCGGTCTCCTTGGCGAGCGCCGCGTCCTCGATCTCCAGACGGGTCACCCGGCGGGTGATCTCGTCCAGTTCGGCGGGCATGGAGTCGATCTCGGTGCGCAGCCGCGCGCACGCCTCGTCGACCAGGTCGATGGCCTTGTCCGGCAGGAACCGGTCGGAGATGTAGCGGTGGCTGAGGGTCGCCGCCGCGACCAGCGCGGTGTCCTGGATCTTCACACCGTGGAAGACCTCCAGGCGCTCGCGCAGTCCGCGCAGGATGGAGATGGTGTCCTCGACGCTCGGCTCGTCCACCTGCACCTGCTGGAAGCGGCGTTCGAGGGCCGCGTCGGACTCGACGTACTTGCGGTACTCGTCGAGGGTGGTGGCGCCGATCATGTGCAGCTCGCCGCGTGCCAGCATGGGCTTGAGCATGTTCCCGGCGTCCATCGCGCCCTCGGCACCGCCGCCCGCGCCGACGACCGTGTGCAGTTCGTCGATGAAGAGCAGGATGCGCCCCTCGCCCGCCTTGACCTCGCTCAGTACGGCCTGCAGCCGTTCCTCGAACTCGCCGCGGTACTTGGCGCCCGCCACCAGCGAACTCATGTCGAGCGAGAAGATCGTCCGGTCGCGCAGCCCGTCGGGCACGTCGCCCCGCACGATGCGCTGGGCGAGCCCCTCCACGATGGCGGTCTTGCCGACCCCCGGGTCACCGATGAGGACGGGGTTGTTCTTCGTCTTGCGGCTCAGGATCTGGATGACCCGGCGGATCTCCGCGTCCCGGCCGATCACCGGGTCCATCCTGCCGCTGCGTGCCTCGGCGACCAGATCACGGCCGTACTTCTCCAGTGCCTCGTACGCCGCTTCGGGCGTCGCCGAGGTGACGCGCTGGTTGCCGCGGATCCGGGTGAGCGCGGACAGGAACCCGTCCTTGCTGACGCCGTGCTCCTTGAGCAGCCGGCCGGATGCCGTGCGGGACCCCTCGTCGACGAGTGCCAGCACCAGGTGCTCGACGGACACGTACTCGTCCTTGAGCCGCTTGGCCTCCTGCTCGGCCAAGTCCAGCACCTTCGACAGTCGTTGGGTGACGTACACCTGCCCGGGGGTGGCACCGGGGCCCGTCACCTTCGGCCTGCGGGCCAACTCCTCGTTCAGCGCGGTGCGCAGGGCCCGGGTGTCGGCGCCCGACTGGTCGATCAGCCGCGGTATCAGGCCGTCGGGCTGGTCGAGCAGGGCGAGGAGCAGATGCTCGCCGTCGACCTCGGTCTGGTTCAGCCGGCCGGCGATGGTCTGCGCTTCCTGGAGCGCCTCCTGGGACTTCTGGGTGAGCCGGTTCATATCCACGATTCATCACTCCTGGAGCCGGCGTTGCTGCGCCTCAGAGCGTCCTCCAACTCACTGATCCGGTCGAGCAGATCGAGCACCAGACCCAGGGAGGCGTAGTTGAGGGGGAGCGCGGCCCGTAGTCGTTGGATGCGGGCGAGGGTGGCGGGAGCGGACGGCTCGAACCACAGTCGCCCGGTGGCGTCCCGGGTGGCGTCGACGAGGCCGAGGGTGACGAACCGGCGTACGAGAGCCGGATGGAGACCGGAACGGGTGGCGACGGCGTCGAGACCGAGCCGATGGGCCGGTCCGAGCGGGGCGGCGCGGACCACGATGTTCAAGGCCGGCCGGGCTACCGGGGTGGCGGAACGGCGGTGCGCACCGCCGGGGCGGGGGGCTGTGGTCATCGGGGCCTCCTCGGGTCGAAGGCGGACGCGGCGGCCAGTTCCTCGAAGAGCTCACGCTCACGGGCGGTCGGCTCGGGCGGCACCATGATGCGGACCTCCGCGTACAGGTTGCCGTCCTCGCCGCGCGGGTTGGGCATGCCCTCGCCGCGCAACCGCAGCCGGCGGCCGCTGGAGGAGCCCGCGGGGACGGTGACCTTGGCCGTGCCGCCGGGGGTGGAGACCGGCACGGTCGCGCCGAGTGCCGCCTCCCACGGTGTCACCGGGAGGACCACGTGGATGTCGCGGCCCTCCAGCCGGAACCGCCCGTCGGGCTTGATCCGCACGCGCAGATACAGGTCGCCCGGCGGGGCGTCGGGGCTGCCCCTGCCGCCCTCTCCGGCCAGCCGGATGCGCTGCCCGTCCACCACCCCGGGCGGGATGGTGACGTCGTAGGTGCGCTGCCCAGTGGGGCCGCCCAGGGTGATGCTGCGCTTGCCGCCCCGGTAGGCCTCCTCGACGCCGAGCTGGATCTCGGCCTCCTGGTCGGCGCCCGGTACCGGACCCCAGCCGCCCCCCGCCCCGGCGCCCCCGCCGCGTCCGAAGATCCCGCCGAACAGGTCCTCGAAGTCGACGCCGGAGCCGTCGAAGTCGACACCGTCCGCCGTACGGAAGCGCACCCCCCGTCCGCCTCCTCCGCCGGCCCCTCCGACGCCCGCGCTCCAGCCGCCCCGGGCACCCGCTCCCGCGGCCACCCGCTCGTCGTAGTCCTCCGGGATCTGCCGGAAGTTCTCACCGAAGCGGTCGTAGCGCTGCCTGGTCTTCGGGTCGGACAGCACGCTGTACGCGTCGTTGATCTCCTTGAAGCGCTCCTCGGCTCCCGGGTCCTTGTTGATGTCGGGGTGGTGTCTGCGCGCCAGCTTGCGGAAGGCCTGCTGGATCTCCTCCGCGCTCGCGGTGCGCGGCACCCCGAGCACGTCGTAGTAGTCCCGTGCCATGGGGCGTCACTCCTGCCGCTTGCTGACCACGACGAAGGCGGGGCGCAACTGCTTCCCGTCCGCCCCGTAGCCCGGGCTCACCACCTGGGCCACGGTGTTCGGCTCGGCGTCGGGGGTGTCGACGACTCCGACGACCTCGTGCCGGGTCGGGTCGAAGGGCACCCCGGTCTCCTCGTAGCGGGGATACCCGAGGCCGCGCAGCACCTCGACCGCCTGGTCGCGTACGGCTTCGACGCCCTTCAGTACGGCGGAGGGGTCGGAGTCGGAGTGGGCCAGCGCCCGTTCCAGGTTGTCGAGGACCGGCAGCCAGGCCCCGGCGGTGCGGGCGCGCTCCTCGGCCCGCACGCGTTCCAGTTCCTTCGCGTGACGCTTACGGAGGTTGTCCAGGTCGGCGAGCGCGCGGCGCCAGCGGTCGCGCATCTCGTCGAGGGCGGCGGTCTGTTCGTCCGACTCCGGCACCTGCGAGGACGAGGGGGTCTCGCCCGGCTGTTCCGGGGGCGTCATCGGCTCCTGCTCGGTGGCCATGACCGCTCCTCAGCTCTTGTCGAATTCCGCGTCGATCACGTCGTCGCCGGCTGTCGCCGAGGCGCTCGCGGTGTCCTCCGTCCCGGTTCCGGTGCCGGCCTGGGCCTGTGCGGCCGCACCGGCCTGGTACTGGGCGAGCGACGCCAGCACCTGCTGGAGTTCGGAGGTCAGCGGCCTGGCCTTGTCCGGGGACGCCTGCTGCTGGACCGCCTCACGGGCATCGGCGACGAGCATGTCCGCCCGGGCCCGCTCGTGCGAGGGCACGGCGTCGCCCAGCTCGTTCAACCGGCGCTCCACCTGGTAGGCCACGGCGTCCAGTTCGTTGCGGGCGTCCACGGCGTCGCGCAGCGCCTGGTCCTCACCGCGGTGCTGCTCGGCCTCCTGGACCATCCGCTCGACCTCGCCCTTGTCGAGGTTGGAGCCCTCGCTGATGGTGATGGTCTGTTCCTTGCCGGTGTCCTTGTCCCGTGCGGTGACGTTCAGGATGCCGTTGGCGTCGATGTCGAAGATGACCTCGACCTGCGGCTCGCCGCGCGGGGCGGGGCGGATGTCCTTCAGCTGGAAGCGGCCGAGGACCCGGTTGTCGGCGGCCATCTCGCGCTCGCCCTGCAGGACGACGACGTCCACGGCCTCCTGGTTGTCCTCCGCGGTGGAGAAGGTCTCCGAACGGCGGACCGGGATCGTGGTGTTCCGGTCGATGATCTTCGTCATCACACCGCCGCGGGTCTCCACGCCCAGCGACAGCGGCGTCACGTCGAGCAGCAGGACGTCCTTGACCTCTCCCTTGAGTACGCCCGCCTGGATCGCCGCGCCCAGCGCCACGACCTCGTCGGGGTTGACGCTCATGTTCGGGTCCTTGCCGCCAGTCAGCCGGCGGACCAGGTTCTGCACGGCCGGGATGCGCGTCGAGCCGCCGACGAGGATGACCTCGTCGATGTCGTTCGCGCTGGCCTTGGCGTCGGCCATCGCCTGCTTGACCGGTTCCATGGTCCGCTCGACCAGGTCGGCGGTGATCTTCTCGAACGTGGACCGCATGATCGTCTCGGTCAGGTGCTTGGGGCCGGCGGCGTCCGCGGTGATGAACGGCAGGCTGACCTGCGTCTGCGTGACCGAGCTCAGCTCCGTCTTGGCCTTCTCCGCGGCTTCGAACAGCCGTTGCAGCGCCTGCGGGTCCTTGCGCAGGTCGATCCCGTTCTCCTTCTGGAAGCCGTCCGCGAGCATGTCGACGAGTCGACGGTCGAAGTCGTCGCCGCCGAGGTGGCTGTCGCCCGCCGTCGAGCGGACTTCCACGACCCCGTCACCGACGTCCAGGATGCTCACGTCGAAGGTGCCGCCACCGAGGTCGAAGACGAGCACCGTCTCGTGCTGCTTCTTCTCCATGCCGTACGCCAGTGCCGCAGCCGTCGGCTCGTTGATGATCCGCAGTACTTCGAGCCCCGCGATGCGCCCCGCGTCCTTGGTCGCCTGGCGCTGGGCGTCGTTGAAGTACGCGGGCACGGTGATGACGGCCTCGGTGACCTTCTCGCCCAGCTGCTTGCCGGCGTCGTCGGCGAGCTTGCGCAGCACCAGTGCGCTGATCTCCTCCGGCGCGTACAGCTTGTCGCGCACCTTGAAGCGCGCGACTCCGCCCTCGCCCTCGACGACGTCGTACGCCACCGCCTTGGCCTCGTCGGATATCTCGTCGAAGTGCCGGCCGATGAACCGCTTGGCCGAGTAGATGGTGCCCTTGGGATTGAGGATCGCCTGGCGCCTGGCGAGCTGACCCACCAGCCGTTCGCCGCTGTCGGTGAAGGCGACGATGGAGGGCGTGGTGCGCGAGCCCTCGGCATTGGGTATGACGGTCGCTTCACCGCCCTCCCATACGGCGATCACCGAGTTGGTGGTGCCCAGGTCGATTCCGACTGCCTTGGCCATGAGGAACTCCTTCGCCTGCCACCCCCGGCGTCCGCCCGTCTCCGGTGGCGGCGGTTGTTTTCAGGTGAGGTCGCGTGTCCGCGGGCGCGTCGGCGGGCGGACCGGGTCGTGGGTTCCGTCCTTGCCAGGGTGTTACGGGACGAAGGGCGACGCCTGCTCCCGACGGGGCGAAATTCGGCCCCTCCTCTCCCCCCGGGAGTGCAGGAGGCCACGCGGCACGCGCCACCTCCAGGGGTGCCCGGCGCAAGAAGCGGCGAAAAGGGGTGAAAGCTAGTATTACGGCATGTCTGGCACGGCCGACGACGCGACCAGTGCGACGCACCGGAGCATCGCACCACGGGGCCTCGGCAGCCGGGCGCCGACCACCGCACTGACCGGCTGGGGGCGCAAGCAGTCGGCGAGCCTGTACGACGTGTTCGTGCTGGCCGTGACCATGCTCGACGGCCGCCCGGTGGACGAGATCCTCCAGTTGGCCATGGACGAGGTGCCACACCTCCTCGACTGCCGGCCCGAGGGCTGCTACATGCTCAGGGACGGCCGCTTCGAGCTCGAGGCCACGCCGAGCACACGGGCCCTCGGCGGCCGGGCACCGCGCGATCTGACCGACCCGGTCGAACAGCTGACCGCGCTGGAAGGGGAGGACGGCGCCGTCCACTTCCGGGAGGGCGGCTGGGGCTGGGCAGTGGGCCTGCGCAGCTCCGGCGGACTGCTCGGCTACCTGCTCGTCAGCGCCGGGAAGCCGCCTCCCGACGAGGACCGCTTCCTCGTCTACGCCCTTGCTCAGCCGACCGGCGCCGCGCTCTACAACGCCGAGGCCCGCCGCCGCGACCGCGAGTACGCCCGGCAGCTGTTCCGGGCGATCGAGGAGCGGGACGCGGTCAACGAACGACTCACCGCGCTGGTGGCGGAGCTGGAGGAGCAGCGCACCGTGCACGACGTCCTCGCCCGGACCTCCCTGACCGACGAGGGGGAGCACGGCATCGCCGCCGCCGTGTACGAGCTGACCGGCCTCGCCGCCCGTGTCGAGGACCGCTTCGGAAACCTCCTCGCCCGCGCCGGGCCGGTCCCGCCCGAGCCCGACACCAAGCCCGATCCGCTCCAGCGCGAGCAACTCATGCACGAAGCGATGCGCGAACTCGGTCCGATCCGCCACGAGGGACGCCTCGTCGGACTGGCCCGCCACCACGGGGAGCCCCTCGGCAGCATCGAGCTGATCGACCCCGACGGCACGGCGGGCGAGGCCGAAAAGTTCGCCCTCGAACACGCGTGCACAGCACTGTCCCTGGAACTGGCCCACCGCCGCAGTCTGGCGGAGGCTGAACTGCGCCTGCGCCGGGAACTCGTGGACGACCTGCTCACCGGCGCCGACGCCGGCGGCGCGTACGCCAGGGCCGAGGCCATCGGCCACGACCTGCACGGACCGCACCACGTCACGGTCGCGCAGTGGCGGGGAACGGCCGCCGACGACCGCTTCCTGGGAGCGGTGGGACGTGCCGCGCAGGGACGGGGCCTGCGGTCGCTGCTGGCCCGACGAGGCGACATGGCGGTGCTCGTGGTCCGGGGCGAGCCGCGCGACTCGGGTCTGTACCAGGCCCTCGCTGACGAAGTGGGCTCCCCGTACGGCGCGGTGGGCATCGGCAGCCTGTGCGAGGCGGTGGCGGACATCCCGCGCTCCTTCGACCAGGCCGTCCGCGCGCTCGCCGTACGCCGCCAGTCCCACCCCGCGGACGGCACCACGACCTGCGAGGAACTCGGCCTCTACCGCATTCTGGCCCGGGACAAGGACGCGGGGGACGTCAGCGACTTCGTCCGCGAATGGCTCGGCGCGCTCCTCGACTACGACGACGCCCACGGCACCGACCTGGTGCACACCCTCACCCGGTACTTCGACCACGGCGGCAACTACGACGAGACGGCGCAGGCCCTCGCCGTGCACCGCAGCACGCTCCGCTACCGTCTGCAGCGCATCAGGGAGGTCAGCGGCCGCCGGCTCGACGAGGTGGACAGCCGCTTCAACCTCCAGGTCGCCACCCGGATCTGGAAGGTCAGCGGCCCCGCCTTCTGACCGCCCGCCTCGCCCCGCTCACTCGACTCACTCGAACCGGGAGGGATCGCCCGCCCCTCGTCGTACGATCTCGGGCTCGCCCTGCGAGAAGTCGATGACGGTCGTCGGCTCGACGCCGCAGTCGCCGGAGTCGAGGACCGCGTCCACCACGTGGTCGAGTTCCTCCTTGATCTCCCAGCCCTGGGTCAGCGGCTTCTCCTGATCGGGCAGGAGCAGGGTGCTCGACAGCAGAGGCTCGCCGAGTTCGGCGAGGAGCGCCCGGGCGACGACATGGTCGGGAATCCGGACACCGACCGTCTTCTTCTTCGGGTGCAGCAGCCTGCGCGGTGCCTCCTTCGTCGCCGGGAGGATGAAGGTGTAACTACCCGGAGTCGAGGCCTTGATCGCACGGAACACCGCGTTGTCCAGGCGTACGAAGTGGGCCAGCTGCGCGAAGTCCTGGCACATCAGGGTGAAGTGGTGCCGGTCGTCCAGCCGGCGGATCGAACGGATCCGGTCGAGTCCGTCCCGGTTGCCCAGCTGAGCCCCGAGGGCGAAGCAGGAGTCGGTCGGATAGGCGACGAGCCCTCCGCCGCGGATGATGTCCGCCACCTGGCTGAGAGTGCGCTGCTGGGGGTTCTCGGGGTGCACGTCGAAGTACTTGGCCATGCGCCGAGCTTAGATCGGCGGCGTCGGGCACCTGACGATTCGCCCCAGGGGCATTCGTTCGGTCGGCCCTGAGGCCTCGCACCCCAGGTACCAACCAGGTACCATCCGTGTATGCCATCACTGAACGTGACCTTCACGGAAGCGGAGCTCGAGGGAGTGCGCGCGGCCGCCGCGGCCGACGGCAAGAGCCTCAAGCAGTATCTGCACGACCTCGGTGTCCGGGAGATGCAGCGCAGGCAGTTCGTCGCAGGCGCCACCGCCTGGGCCGACCGGCTGCGCGGCGAGTTCGACGACGCCTTCCCCGACGAGGTGCCGCCCGCCGAGCGCCGGGACGGATCCGCGGCCGCCTGATGCACCTGACCATCGATGTCGCCTGGCTGCTCGACGTCCAGGAGGCCGCCCTCGCCCGCGAGGACATGTCCGTGTCGGACTACTCCGCGCTCGTCGCGGCCGTCGCCCGGCACAAGACCAAGCTCCCCACGCTCGCCGCCGCCGACCCGGACGCGGCCTGGCGCGCCGCCGCGCTGATGCACACCATCGTGCGCCTGGAGCCGCTGCCGCACCGCAACAGCCTGTTCGCGGCGTTCGTCGCCGCCCAGTACATGGACCAGTCGGGCGAGGGAATCGACCCGCCCTACGGAGCCCTGTCCGACCTCGTCCGCAAGATCCGCGACACCCGCGTCGGCGTCCCCGCCGTCGCCGACCAGCTGCGCTCCTGGAAGGTCTGAGGACGCCTGTCCACCAGAACCACCGCCGCGCCCCGGAGTCGTCATCGCAGGCAGGCGCGAGAATGCGCGCCCCGATGTCGAGACCCATACTTCTTGAACGGCCGGAATGTCCCTTCAAGTACAGGACGACTCGATCGGAAAGACTCATGCGAGCAACTCTGATTTACGGTGCCGGTGACGTGCGTGTGGAGGAGGTTCCCGACCCGAAGATCCAGCGGCCCACGGACGCGGTCGTACGCGTGCTGCGGTCGTGCATCTGCGGCAGCGACCTGTGGCCGTACGGGTCGCGCCCGCCCTCCGAGCAGGGCGACCGCATCGGCCACGAGTTCCTGGGTGTCGTCGAGGACATCGGCGCGGAGGTGTCCGGACTGAGGACCGGAGACCTGGTGGTGGCCCCCTTCGTCTATGCGGACAACACCTGCGACTTCTGTCTCGAGGGCCTGCACACCTCGTGCCGGCACGGGGGCTTCTGGGCCACGGACGGGGTGGACGGTGGCCAGGGAGAGGCGGTGCGGGTACCGCACGCCCAGGGCACGCTGGTGAAGCTGCCCGTCGGCGAGGACTCCGCCCTGCTGCCGTCGCTGCTGACCCTGTCGGACGTGTTCTGCACCGGCCACCACTGCGCGGTGACGGCGGGCGTCACCCCGCGTACGACCGTGGCCGTGGTCGGTGACGGAGCGGTCGGGCTGTCGGCGGTGTTGTCCGCCAAGCGGCTCGGCGCCGAGCGGATCATCCTGATGGGGCGGCACAAGGTCCGCACCGACCTCGGCCGCGACTTCGGTGCCACCGACATCGTCGCCGAACGCGGTGAGGAAGGCGTCGCGCGTGTGCGCGAGCTGACCGGCGGCGACGGTACGCACACGGTGCTGGAGTGCGTCGGTACGCTGCCCGCGCTGGAGACGGCGCTGGGCGTGGTGCGCGCGGGCGGCACGATCAGCCGGGTGGGCGCCCCGCAGTACGACCAGGCGCCACTGGGCTTCCAGGTGTTCATGAACAACATCACCCTCACCGGCGGTGTGGCTCCGGCCCGCGCCTACATCGAGGAACTCCTCCCCGACGTCCTCGAGGGGAAGATCGAACCCGGGCGCGTCTTCGACCGCACGGTGAGCGTCGACGAGGTACCCGACGGCTATCGCGCGATGGCCGCCCGGGAGGCACTGAAGGTGCTCGTCCAGCCCTGACACCGGGTGGTGCGCCCCACTCCGGCGCCCCCGTGACCTGCGCGACAGCCCCGTGGGGGGCCCTGCCACGCCCCGGAACACCGCTCCCCTGAACAGCACGGTCTGCCGGGATGCGGGCCGGGCGAGCAGGCTGGATGCTCGTTGAAGATCCCATGTCCCGGGAGCATCCCATGCCCGTCCCCGTCACTCCGGCCCGGCGACCTGTCGGCGATCCCCCGGGGCAAACCCTCCCAAGTCCCGCGCCGGCGCTGGCGGCGGCCGTCCTCGGCTTCTTCGTGATCACCCTCGACGCGCTGGTCGTCAACGTCGCGCTGCCCTCGATCCAGGACGACCTCGGCGGTGGCGTCACGGGCCTGCAGTGGGTCATGGACGGCTACACGCTGATGTTCGCCGCGCTGCTGCTCTCCTCGGGGGCCCTCTCCGACCGGATCGGCGCGCGCCAGGCGTACGCGGCCGGGTTCGCGCTGTTCATCGCCGCCTCCGCGGCCTGCGGATGCGCCCCCACGCTGGGCGTTCTGATCGGGGCACGCCTGCTGCAGGGGCTCGGCGCGGCGGTCATGCTGCCCGCCTCCATGGCCCTCATCCGCGAGGCCTACCCGGACCAGGTCGAGCGCGCCCGCGCCATCTCCGTCTGGGCGATGGGCGGCGCGGTCGCCTCGGCGGCAGGGCCGGTGCTCGGCGGCTTCCTGACCCTGCTCAGCTGGCGGGCGATCTTCTTCATCAACCTGCCGGTGGGCCTGGTCGCGCTGCTGCTGTTCACGAGGATCGCGCGCTCACCCCGCCGGGAGGCGCCGCTGGACCGGACCGGGCAGATCGCCGCGGTCGTGGCCATGGGCGGACTGACGTACGGCGTGATCGAGGCCGGTGCCGACGGCGTCGGCGCGCCCAGGGTGCTGATCGCGCTGGGCCTCGCGATCGTCGCGCTGATCGTGTTCCTGACGTCGCAGGCACGCGGCAGGCACCCCATGGTGCCCCTGGACCTGTTCAGGTCCCGCGGTGTCGTGGTCCCGCTGCTGGGCGGCTTCGCCTTCACCGTCGGCTTCTACGGACTGGTGTTCCTGCTCAGCCTGTACTTCCAGGAACTGCGCGGCCTGTCCTCGTCGGCCACGGGCCTCGCGTTCCTGCCGATGACCGTCGTGACCGCCTTCATGAACCTGGTGGCCGCCCGGGCCGCGGAGAGGTTCGGGGCGCGCGTACCGATCGCTGTCGGACTGTTCCTCATGGCCGTGGGCCTGATGGTGCTGTGCGTCGTCCCGCAGTCGACGCCCGTCCGGCTGATGGCCGTCCTGCTGGTCCCGGTCGGGGCCGGCGGCGCGCTGGCCGTGCCCGCGCTCACGGCGGTGCTGCTGGACAACGTCCCGGCCGAGCGGGCGGGCACCGCGAGCGGCGTGCTCAACACCTTCCGGCAGTTGGGCGGCGCCCTGGCCGTGGCGGTCTACGGCGCCCTGATCACCACCGACTTCCTGCACGGCATGCGCGTCGGCCTCACGATCTCGACCGTCCTGCTGCTCGTGATGGCCGCGGCCGCTCTCACGCTCAAGCGCCCGGCAGAAATGACCACATCCATGAAGGAGACCAGGCCATGACTGCGTCGTGGACGAGCGACGAACTCACCAGGATCGGCTGGGCGGAGGAGCTGGAGATCGCGTCCGTGCGCCGCGACGGCACGCTGAGCAGCCCCCGGACGATCTGGGTCGTCCGGGTCGGCGACGAGATCTACATCCGCTCCGTGAACGGCCCGGGTTCCGACTGGTTCCGCGGCACCCGGGCCCGCCGCGAAGGCCGCATCGAGGCCGACGGCGTCGCGAAGGACGTCACCCTGACGGACGCCGACGGCGAGATCAACAGCGAGGTCGACGCCGCCTACCGCACCAAGTACGGCCGCTACTCCGCGAACACCATCGCCCGCATCACGAGCCCCGTGGCGGGCTCCACGACGACGCGACTGAGGCCACGCGGCGCAGCGGACGCCTAGTCAGACCTCGGCACCCGTCCGGCTGCCGACGACCCCATCAACCTCACCCCCCACTGGAGAACCGGTGCTTACCGTCCCCGCATACGCCGCCACTTCGGCGACCGAACCGCTCGCGCCGACCACCGTCGAGCGCCGTGACGTCGGCCCGCACGACGTCCTCATCGACATCAAGTACTGCGGCATCTGCCACTCCGACATCCACAACGTCCGCAGCGAGTGGGGCCCGGCGACCTACCCCCTGGTCCCCGGCCACGAGATCGCCGGCATCGTCACCCAGGTCGGTTCCGAGGTCACCCGGCACGCCGTGGGTGACCGGGTCGGCGTCGGCTGCATGGTCAACTCCTGCCGTGAGTGCGTGCCCTGTCTGCGGGGCGAGGAGCAGTACTGCCTCAAGGGCAACACCCTCACCTACGGCTCGATCGACGCCGACGGCACCCTGACCCAGGGCGGCTACTCCACCCACGTCGTGGTCAACGACGACTTCGTCGTCACCATCCCCGAGGGTCTCGGCCTCGACGAGGCCGCCCCGCTGCTGTGCGCGGGCATCACCACCTACTCCCCGTTGCGCCGCTGGGGCGCGGGCCCCGACAAGAAGGTCGCGGTCATCGGCCTCGGGGGACTCGGTCACATGGCCGTCAAGATCGCACACGCGATGGGCGCCGAGGTCACCGTCCTGTCGCAGTCGCTGAAGAAGATGGACGACGGCCTGCGGTTGGGCGCCGACCACTACTACGCCACCAGCGACCCGGCCACCTTCGAACAGCTCGCCGGCACCTTCGACGTCATCCTCAACACGGTCAGCGCCAAGCTCGACCTCGACACCTTCCTCGGCCTGCTCGCCGTGGGCGGCACGATGGTCAACGTCGGCGCTCCCGCGGAGCCGCTGTCGCTGAACGTGTTCTCGCTGATCATGCAGGGCCGCGTGTACGCGGGGTCGCTGATCGGCGGCATCCGCGAGACGCAGGAGATGCTCGACTTCTGCGCCGAGCACGGCAGCGGCGCCGAGGTCGAGATCATCCCCGCCGAGAAGATCAACGAGGCGTACGAGCGTGTCCTGGCCTCGGACGTGCGCTACCGCTTCGTGATCGACACCGCGACCCTGGCCTGACCCACCGCGGCACCGTCCGCCCGAGACCACCCCGTACGAGGCGCGCCCCCGAGCCCTCGTACGGGGTGCTGCCGCACGTGCCGAGGTCCCGAAAGGCACGTGAAGAGGGGAGCGCTAGCCGGCCGCGGGCCGGCCGGCCCCCGCCCGGCGGGCGGGCCGCTCTCCGGCCTTCCCGGCCGCGTCGAGCAGGAGCATCGCGTCGTACTCCGGGGTGCCGGGCGGGGCGTGGTACGCGACCAGGCGGTGGCCGTCGGTGCCCTCCAGCGTCATGGACTGGTAGCCGAAGGTGACGTCGCCGACCCGGGGGTGGTGGAAGGTCTTGCGGCCCGAGGAATGGCCCTTCACGTCGTACGCCTCCCACAGGCGCGCGAAGTCCGGGCTCTTGAGCAGGAGTTCGTCGACGAGGTCGGCGAGGTCCGGGGCGTCGGGGTCGGTGCCGGCGAGGGTGCGCAGCCGGGCGACGCAGCCGCGGATCTGGTTCTCCCAGTCGTCGAAGAGCGCGCGGGCGGCGGGGTGGAGGAAGACGTAGCGCACGATGTTGCGCTGCTTCTCGGGCCAGTCCTCCAGCCCGGCCATCAGACGCAGGCCGCCCGGATTGGCGGCGATCATGTCCATGGTGCGACTGACCACGTGCGCGGGGTTGGGCCGCATGCTCTCCAGCAGCAGCTCGACACCGGATTCCACCGAGCCGCCGGGAAGCCCGGAGCCGCCGGGCGCCGGCGACAGCTCCGGGACGGTGCGCGAGGCGCGTGCGGCGAGGTCGCGCAGATGCTCGCGTTCGGTCCCGTCCAGCCGGAGGGCGGCGGCGAGGGCGTCGACGACGGACGGGCTCGGATTGGTCTCCTTGCCCCGCTCCAGACGCGTGTAGTAGTCGATGCTGACCCCCGCCAGCGTGGCCAGCTCCTCGCGACGCAGTCCGGGCGTGCGGCGCAGCCCGGGGCCCTCCGGTAGACCGACGTCGGCGGGCGTCACCCGGGCGCGGCGGGCGCGCAGGAAGTGCCCCAGTCCCGTACCACCCCTGCCACCTGTGCTGCCGCTGTGCTGCTCACGTGCCATGCGATCCAGTGTGGCAGTCCCGTGACCTGGTCGGCAGCCGCGTGGGGGGCCCTGCCACACCCCCGAACACACCCAGGCGCGCGGCAGGAACCCGAGGGGCGGGCCGCCCACCCCACGGAAGTGACCCGCGCGGTCCGAGCCCCTGTCAGGCGGTGGTTTCGGGGCGGTCGGGCTGCGACCAGTGGGTGTGGAAGGAGCCCTCACGGTCGGTGCGCCGGTAGGTGTGGGCGCCGAAGTAGTCGCGCTGCCCCTGGAGGAGGGCGGCGGGCAGGCGGTCGGCGCGCAGGGTGTCGTAGTGCGCGAGCGCGGCGGAGAACGCGGGGACGGGGATGCCACGCCGCGCGGCGGAGGCGACGATCTCCCGCCAGGGCACCTGGGCGTCGCTGATCTCCTGGGCGAAACCGGCCTCGGCGAGCAGGCTGACGAGGTCGGGGTCGGTGGCGTAGGCGGCGCGGATACGGTCGAGGAAGGAGGCGCGGATGATGCAGCCGCCGCGCCAGATGCGCGCGACCGAGCCGAGGTCGATCTTCCAGCCGTACTCGGCGGCGGCGTCCAGGATCATCTTCCAGCCCTGGTCGTAGGCGATGACCTTCGAGGCGTACAGGGCGTGTTCGACCTGGGCGGTGAAGCGTGCGGCCTCGGTCCGGCTGAGCGGGGGAGTCGTGCCGCCGGGCAGCCCTCGGTAGGCGGCGCGCAGGTCGCTCTGGCCGGAGGCGGCGCGGGCGAAGGTGGCCTGGGCGATGGCGGTGACCGGGGAGGCCAGGTCGAGCGCGGTCTGCACGGTCCAGCGGCCGGTGCCCTTCTGCCCGGCGGCGTCGTCGACGATGTCGACGAACGCGCCACCGGTGTGCGGGTCGGTGTGGGCGAGGACCTCGGCGGTGATCTCGACCAGGTAGGAGCCGAGGCGGCCCTCGTTCCAGGTGCGGAAGACGTCGGCGATCTCTGCGGGGCTGTACCCGGCGACCTGGCGCAGCAGGTCGTAGGCCTCGGCGATGAGCTGCATGTCGGCGTATTCGATGCCGTTGTGGACCATCTTGACGAAGTGTCCGGCGCCGTCGGTGCCGATGTGGGTGGCGCAGGGTTCGCCGTCGACCTTGGCGCTGATGCTCTCGAACATCGGGCCGAGGACGGCGTACGACTCCGCCGAGCCGCCGGGCATGATGCTCGGCCCGTTGAGGGCGCCCTCCTCACCTCCGGAGATGCCCGCGCCGACGAAGTGCAGGCCGCGTTCGCGCAGCGCGGCCTCGCGGCGGCGGGTGTCGGCGAAGTGGGCGTTGCCGCCGTCGATGATCATGTCGCCGTTCTCGAGGAGCGGGGCGAACTCGTCGATGACGGCGTCGGTGGCCGCGCCCGCCTGCACCATGATCATGAGGCGGCGGGGGCGGGCGAGCGCCGCCACGAACTCCTCGGCCGTCTCGGCCGGGACGAAGGAGCCCTCGTGGCCGAACTCGTCCACCAGCGCGCGGGTGCGGCCGGCGGAGCGGTTGTGGACGGCGACGGTGTAACCGTTCCGGGCGAAGTTACGGGCCAGGTTGCGGCCCATCACTCCGAGGCCGGTGACGCCGATGGAAGCGGATGCGTTCATGAGGCTGCCTGTTCTTCGAATGTCGGCCATGTCAGGGGCGGGGCGACCCCATGACCATGGGTACGGGCCGACGGCCCGGTCTTCTCGATGTCGCGGCGGCCAATCTTGATCAGGTTCCCGGAGGACGTCGTCGAGGCGCGGCCCACGCTGTCGAAGAGTCGGCGCCCCCTCCGGTCGGCGTCGACTCACCGTCTGTGGCAGCGGTCGGATGTTTCGGGTCATGGCTACGGGTAATGCGGAAGATATGGTGCAAATCGGCTACACGATGATGACCGAGCAGGCCGGCCCTCGCGACCTCGTGGAACACGTGGTCGAGGCGGAGCGGGCCGGTTTCGACTTCTCCGTCACGTCCGATCACTACTTTCCCTGGCTGGAGTCGCAGGGGCACGCCCCCTACGCGTGGAGCGTGCTCGGCGCCGCCGCCCAGGCGACGGCGCGGATACCGCTCATGACGTACGTGACCTGCCCGACGACCCGCTATCACCCGGCCGTCGTCGCGCAGAAGGCGGCGACCCTGCAACTGCTCTCGGAGGGCCGGTTCCGGCTCGGGCTCGGCTCGGGCGAGAACCTCAACGAGCATGTGGTGGGCGGCGGTTGGCCCTCCCCGCAGATCCGTCTGGAGATGCTCGAAGAAGCCGTGGAGATCATCCGAGAGCTCTTCGGGGGCGGCGACGTGCATCACCGGGGCACACACTTCGAGGTGGCGAACGCCCGGCTGTGGGACCTGCCGGACGAACCGCCCCCGATCGGGGTGGCCGTATCCGGCAAGCGGTCCTGTTCCCTGGCCGGCCGACTCGCGGACCTCGTCATCGCCACCGAGCCCGAGCCGGAACTCATCGAGGCCTTCGACCGAAGTGGCGGCCGGGGCAAACCACGCGTCGGACAGCTGCCCGTCTGTTACGACCCGGACCGGGAGGCCGCGGTGGCCCGCGCGCACGAGCAGTTCCGCTGGGCCCTCGGCGGCTGGCCCGTCAACGCCGAACTGCCGGGCCCCTCGGGCTTCGAGGGCGCCACCCGGTACGTCACCCCGGAGGACACCGTGGGAGCCATCCCGTGCGGCGACGACATCGACACCTTCATGGAGGCGGTCCGGCCCTACGTGGAGGCGGGCTTCACCGAGATCGCCCTCGTGCAGGTGGGCGGCGACCAGCAACTCCCGTTCATCGCCTGGGCCGAGAAGACACTGCTGCCCGCCCTGCGCGAACTCTGACGACGACACGACCCGCACGCGGTTCGGCTCGGCTCCGCCGGTGCCGGGCCCGACCAGCAGACGTGAGAGGACACCATGAACAGCACGGCGCACCACACAGACACCGCGCACCACACCTCGTCATCCCCCGATCGGTCGGCCTCCTCCCCTGAGCGGGTGCAGGTCGTCCTGGACGCCTGTTCCATCGCGGACGCGGACACCGTGTTGCGCGTCCTGGGTACACGCTTCGCTGAGGAGAGCGGTGACGACATGCCGCGGCACGACAGCACCGCGCGGTCCGACACCTGGACCGGAGCCTTCCTCGTGGGGCGCGACGCGCGCGACGCCGCGCTCCCGTCCGACCTCTCCCTGGACGGTTCCGTCGCCGTGGAGCTCCAAGGCGGTCCCGTGGCGGTGGACCGGCTGCGGCAGACCCTCACGTCCGCCTTCGGCGTCCAGGTGTCCGGGTCCGCCTCCGGCGACCAGGAGATCGATCTACGGCTCCGGCTGACGCACGCTTAGGCCCGTCCGGGGAACGAGTCGCCCCCTCGGACCCTCAGATCTCCTCCTCCATCCGGATCACGTCCCTGAGGTTCTCGTGCGCCTTTCCGGGTTCACCTTCCTGTGCTTCGAGCAGAGCGGCGGCGATGGCGTCCAACTTGCGCTGAATCGCTCGCTCGGCCCGGAGTTCCGAATTCTTGAGCAGCGCGAGGAGCAGCAACGTCACCGCCGTCATGGAGTCGCCGGCGAGAAGGAGCCACTCCGTCGCGATTCCCGCGATGTGCACGGCGACAGTGAAGGAAACCAGCGCGAGACAGAAGACGAAGAAGGCCGGTGAACTGGTCACCGTCGACACGGACTCCGCGAATCGTTCGAACTTGCCGCGTCCGGCACCGCCGCGGTCGGCGGGATGCTGAAGAGTCATGGTCCTGCGCGCCCTCCGTTGCGGGGTTCGGGCCCGACCCGGGCGGAGCCTCCGGCGTGTCGCGGGCCCTTCCCGGTGGCGTGGTCGCGCACGCCACCGAGAGGAACACGCCGCCGAGAGGAAGGGGCCGTCGAGAGGAAGGGGCCGTCGCCGGCATCGATCCCGGGCCACTGACCCCGCAGGGCGACCTCGCAGGGCGCCGACCACCGCGATGGAGCAGGCGGGCCGGACACGGGTCGTCACCGTGAGCGGATCGAGCGGCACCGTCACATCCGCCGGAGGGGCGACGCCGAGACCGCGCCCCGGGGCGCCGAAGACCCTGCTCGGGCGCCGACGACCGTATCCGGGACGCCCGGGCCGTCGTCCTCAGTGCTTGGTCCGCTGGCGGATCTGGCCCGCGGCCTTTTCGGTCATCTCCTGGGCCTTTCCGCGCAGCTGTTCGCCGCGGCCCGCCCTCTGCATGGACTTGTTGCCCAGGGCTTTGCCGAGGGTCTCCCTCATCTTGCCCTTGAGCTGCTTCGTTCTGGCGTTGCCCTTCATCATCACAGTCGCTTTCCTCGAGGCCGCCGACGAGTGGGATGCGGCGACATGCCTTTCTTCACCGTGTGGCCAGGAGGTGGACACCGCAAACCGGCATGCGCGATTTCACCGTTCGGGTCCTGTTCCGTCAGTTCGCCACGGGAGGCCTCGTCGCGATCCCGTCACGTGCCGTGGACGAGGCCACCGGGGCGGTCACGAACACGGCCCCGGGCGTCCCCCTCTTGACGTCCTGGATCCCACCGCCCGACGCGTTCGTTCCGCGCACCGTCCCGTACGACGGTCCGGCGGGATCCGGCGCACCTCTTGCACGGCCCGGCGGTTGCTGATGTCATATTCAGCCGCAGGTCGGTGACTTTGGCTGATTACGCTTTCGGGTGATCCGAAAGTTTCGGCTACCTTGTGGCTGCACAGATGTTGATGCCTAAACAAGGCCTGCGTCGATGCCCTTCCCCGGTCTCGGTCGTGTCGATTCATCCCGCATGCCCGTTTCCCGACTCGCCCTCGTTCCGAGCGGAGTTCGTGTGACCCGACATCGCGCCATGGCATGGACGAGCAGTCCTCTCTCCACCGGTCCCGGTGGAGAGGCCCCCGCCGGTCCTGGCGCCGAGGCGGTCCGCACCACCCCGTAGGTGCCGCCGGAGTCGAACGGACCGCCGCCGGGGCGTCACGCCGTGGACGGCGGGTGGCTCTCCGGCTCGATGAACGTCGTGCGCCTGCCCGCCTGAGGGTCCTTCGAGCCCGCCGGGCGTTCCCCATCACAGCTGAGTGAAAGCCCCCCATACTCCGTGACCATTCAACTGTACGAGGGCCGACCGGCCGGTCGGCATGCCGCCGTACCGCCCGGCAGCCTGCTCCGCCGGGTCTACGCGCCGCGGGCCTTCGACGCACTCGCCTTCTCCATGTCGACGTACGCCATGCCGCTCCTGGTGCTGGCCACGACCGAATCCGCCTCGCTGACCGGGCTGGCCTTCGCGCTGGAATGGATACCGCGGGTGGCGGCCTTCGGCCTCGCCGGTGACCTGGTCGACCGGCGCGGAGCCGCCATCGTGTTCTTCCTCGCGTCCTCGGCGCGCGCGGTCCTCGTGGCCGGCGGGAGCGTCGCGCTGACGATGCTGGAACAAGGGTCGGCGCAGACACTCGTCGTGATGGCGCTGGCCGCCGCGACGGGCACCCTGACGCAGTTCAGCTTCATCGCCAACGAAGCCGTCGGCGCGATCGTGAGCCGCCGTGCGGACACCCAGGCACACAAGGTGCAGGCCGTCCTGATCGGCATCGACCAGACGGCCACGCTCACCGGACCCGCGCTCGGCGGCGTCCTGCTGCTGGCGGGGCCGACCCACATGCTCGCCGTTCTGAGCGTGCTGTCGTGCCTGGCGGCGGCCCTCGCCCTGCAGACCCCGCCGACCCCCCTTCGCGGCTCCCAGCCCGGCACCACCCAGCGGGGAGCGGGCCTCAAGACGGGCTGGCGGACGCTGCGTTCACTGCCCGCGCTCGGCTGGCTGGTGGGCGGCCTGACCGTCTCCAACCTCGCGCTCGGGCTGCTCCAGTCCGCCAGCCCGATCATCGTCGTCGAGCGCTTCGGTCTGTCCCCGGCGGCCGTCGGCACCCTCTGGTCGGCAGCCGCGGCCTCCACGCTCCTGACGGTCACCGTCTGCCGCTTCGCGCTCAACCGGCTGGGCCTGTGGGGAGTCGGCGTGGTGTGTTCCACCGTCGCGTCCGCGGCCTGTCTCGCCCTGGCCCACGCGCCCACGTACACCGCGTACGTCGTCCTCATGGCGCTGTTCATGGCGGGCGACGGCGGTCTGACCGTCGTCCTGCGCACGCTGCGCTCCCTGCTCATCCCGGCCGCGGTCTTCGGCAGCACCCTCTCCCTGACCATCCTGCTTCTGCTGCTGCCCTTCCCGCTCGCGGGCATCGTTGTCGCCCTCACCTCGCCGTGGGCCCTCGACTACGTCATCGCGGTGTGCGCCGCGCTGCAGGCCGTCGCCCTCGGTCTCGCCTTCCTGCGCCTGCGCACCGACCCGGTCCTGCGCACTCCGGGCAAACCAGCGCAGGTCACGGCCTGAACCACGGCCTGAATCAACGTGCGCCCCGCGGCGGCCCGTTCGTGCGGGCTGGGGTAGGGTCTGGCACCGGTTCGTAGCCGCTGAAGGGCCACGAACCGGTGGCGGGGAGCGTCGAAGGGCTGCGAACGGTGGAATCCCACATGGGGGACGGCGGATCCATGGACGTGGACGACACGCGGTTGGAGGCGATGACCGCGCAGCCGTTGCTGACCCGGGACTACGAGACGCGCCCCGCGCTCGTCTACGAGCGGCTGAGGCAGCGGCACGGCCCCGTCGCGCCGGTCGATCTGCTGGGCGTACCGGCGTGGTTGGTGCTGGGGTACCGCGAGTCGCTTCAGGTCCTCCAGGACGACGACGCGTGGCCCAAGGGGCTGGAGAACTGGCGGGCCCGGTCGGAGGGCAGGGTTCCCACCGACTGGCCGCTCGGACCCTCCCTCGAGGTGAACCACGTGCTGATCCAGGGCGGTCCCGGCTACCCACCGCTGCGGACGGCGTGGGACGCGGCGCTCAAGCCCTTCCAGGATCCGCGCCACCCGCAGACCAAGCGGCTGAAAGCGGCCGTCACCGCCCACGCCGACGAGCTGATCACGCTGTTGGGACAGGGCGGCGGCACGGGCGTGGCCGACCTGTCGGCGCAGTTCGCGCGACCGCTGCCGCTGATGGTGGCAAGTCATCTGCTCGGCTTCCCCGGCTCGCAGGGCGACGACGCGCTGATGGACATGTGGCGGGTGCTCGACGCGGGGCCGGACGCGGAACCTGCCCTGGAACGCCTGCTGGAGACCCTGGTGGAGCTGGCGGCGGCCAAGCGGACGCGGCCGGGCGACGACTTCCCCTCCTACCTGCTGGCAGCCCACCCCGACCTCTCTCTCGACGCGCTCGCCCGTGAGCTGTTCATGCTGCTCGGCATGACGTCCGACCACGTCGGCATCCTGATCTCGAACACCGTGGTCGAGGTCATCGCGGGGGAGGGCAGCGCACGGGCAAGTCTGTCCGCCGGGATGGTCAGGGAGACCATGAACCGGGTCGTCATGCGCAAACCGCCGCTGGTGAACTTCGTACCGAGGTTCGCGGCCAAGGACACTCCGCTCGGCAACTACACGATCCGTGAAGGAGATCCGGTCTGGGTGTCCTCCGCCGCCGCGCACGCCGATCCCGTCTTCGCCGACCACGCGGTGGCCCACACGACGATCAGCAGCCGGGCGCACCTCGCGTGGGGCGCGGGCCGACGCCAGTGCCCGGCACGCGAGCTGGCGTCGACGGTCGCCGCGGTGGGGGTGAGCCGCTTGTTCGAGCGCTTCTCCCACCTGGAACTCGCGCTCCCGGTGGACCAACTGCCCTGGCGCTCCTCCCCGTTCATGCGCGGCCTGCGATCGCTGCCCGTACGGTACGAACTCGCCTCGCCGGTCGCCGCGTTGGCGCCGGACGGGCAAGAGCGCGCCACGGGCCCGGAGTCCGACACCCCCGACACCCCCGACGTGTCCGGGACGGTGACGACGGACCAGGCCGTCCAGCGCCGCTCGTCGCTCTGGCGCTACCTGACGGGCCTGATCCGGACGGGCCGTTGAGCCTCCGCCTCCCACACCGCAATCGACGCATCAGGCACACACCATGCCCGCCCCCGGGACACCGGCCGGCCATGCCGTCCCGGCCGAGGCGTACGCGGTGCTGCCCGGCGTCCGGAACGCCCGGCGTGCCGCCCCGGGGAGCATTCAAAGGGACAGTTCCAGCACGAGCGGGCGATGGTCCGAGATCCCCGTCTCGGGCGTGCGCACTTCGCTCGCCGCTGTCACGCCGACGCCGGTCGCGAGCACATGGTCGAACTGCACGACCGGGCGGTGCGCGGGATAGGTCGGGATGCGGGCCAGATCGAACCAGCCGCGGGGCGACGGTGGGGTGCGGGTCTTCCCGGGAGCGTTCAGTACGACCCTGGGCAGGGCACCGATCAGGTTGAAGTCGCCCAGCAGCACATGAGGCGAGGGCAGGTCGGCGATCCAGTCGCGGACGGCGAGCAACTGTGCGACGTTCCAGCCCGGTACGAACGACAGGTGCACCGCCACCGCCGTGAACGGACCACCCGGTCCCTCCAGTACGGCGGCCAGCGCGGCGCGCGGCTGGTCCCGGGCCAGGGTGAGCCCGGGCCGCCCGGCCATCCTCAGGGGCATACCGAGGGGCGCCGGGGCCAACCGCCGGGCCCGCCAGTGCCGTACCGGAAACCGGGACAGCAACGCGATCCCGTGCGAGGGGCCGTCCGTGGCCGAGCCGACGTCCCGCGGGCCGTACACCCGCAGCCCCGGCTCGGCCGGGTCGCGGACCCACCCGCGGTCCGCCGTGGAACGGGCGTGGAACGCGCTCGCGTAGCGCCAGTGCTTCAGCCCCGACGCGTCGGCGGCGACCGACGCCTGGTCCGCCCCGTCCGATCGTTCCTGGAGGCGGTCCAGTTCCTGCAACGCCAGGACATCGGCGTCCAGGGACAGGACGGCTCGGGCGAGCGGTCCTTCGGCCGCGTTCGCGGCGGGGGAGAGGGGCCCTCCGTCCGGCAGCGCCCTGCCGTGCAGCACATTGAACGTCGCGAGCCGCACCGTCCGACGGCGCGTGTCCGGGTCCCGCCGACTTCGCTGATTCATCGTCAGGCCAGTGTCCCCGTCGATACGGTCCGCGGAAACCGGCGTGCGCGGCTTCCCGCGCTCGGCAACCCGTGCCACCCGTGCCACCCGCGCCACCCGGACCGTCCGGCTCCGGCCGAAAAGTGCCCTGAGCCGGGGTGAACACCCAGCAATCAATAGCCAATTTCAGCCGTTGCTTTGTCATCTCCATGACAAAACTGTGCATGCGATGCCAGTCTGCTCTTGAACGTTCACCGTTCCTTCACACCCCCCACCTGTCGCGCGCCGCCGAGTTCCGACACTCCCCTCGTGGGTCACCTCGTGCAGCGCCCTTCCCTGCTCAGCGCGTTGCCAGCCGGCCACACCCTGCCGGCCCGCTCTCTCGGCCTCGACCACGGGCCGATCGTCGCCAGAAGGAGAAGCCCTTGCTCCCGCCCCACCGCACCTCGCACCGACGCAGATACACCGCGGCGTTGGCGCTCACCGCCGCCGGCACGCTGCTCGCCGCCGGTTTCCACACCGGCGTCGCGTCCGCGGCCCCCCGCGACCGCGGCCACGCGAAGATCGTCGCCACCCCCCG
>LRTP01000696.1 GCA_001550305.1 Streptomyces diastatochromogenes | reverse complement strand
GGCGGCGGCCCGCACCCCGCGCATCGCCCCGGCCACCGCGTACGCGCTCGGCGTGCTCCACGCCGACCAGCGGCACGAGGTGGAGGCGGCACGGTTCGCGTTCCAGCAGAACTGGCAGAAGGAAACCGTGCGCACCCCGTGAGGGAGGCCTGATGACCGAGGACACCTTCAAGGCCGTACGGGCGGCGGGCTGCGTCCTGTGGCGCCGCTCGCCACTCGGCGGTGAGCTGGAGATATGTCTCGTCCACCGGCCGAAGTACGACGACTGGTCGCATCCGAAGGGCAAGCTCAAGCGCGGCGAGGAGCCGCTCCCGGGGGCACTGCGGGAGGTCCGGGAGGAGACGGGGTACACCGCCGTGCCCGGCACGGCCCTGCCCACCCTCCGTTATCCCGTCGCCGGCCGCCCCAAGGAGGTCCGCTACTGGGCTGCCGAGGCGACGGACGGCCACTTCACTCCGAACGACGAGGTCGACCGCGTCCTGTGGCTCTCCCCCGCGGCGGCCCGCGACCGTCTGACCCAGCCCAGGGACGCCGATCTGGTCGACGCCCTGCTGAGCGTGTTGCACCTCACCTAGTCGAACCTTTCGGCCATATGCGTACACACCCGGTCACATGCAGTAACAACGATCGGGATCCCACCGTGTCCTCGACGTAAGCGTTCCGTGACCTCACCGCACCGCCCACAGGGGTTCACCCTCCGTTCACTTACGGCCATCGACGCCTTCACCTGATCTGCCTAATTTCGGCCTTACCCGGTGCGGAACGCCTCCTGCGTCCGCATCACACAGACCTCGCACGCCGCCAACCAGACGGCGGCTCCTGGAAGGAACACCCCAACAGTGAAGCTTCAGCGCAAGAACCGGCTTCGCGCCCTTTCGCTCGGTGCTGTCGCCGTCTCCGGCGCCCTGGCCCTCACGGCGTGCGGCTCCGACGACACCGGCAGCAAGAGCAGCGCCACGGGCGGCGCGACGACGGGCTCCGCCAGCTCGATCAAGTGTGACAACGCCAAGGGCCAGCTGCTCGCCGACGGCTCGTCCGCGCAGAAGAACGCGATCGACGCCTGGGTCAAGGAGTTCAGCGCCGCCTGCTCCGGCGTGCAGATCAACTACAAGGGCGGCGGCTCCGGCGCCGGCGTCACCGCGTTCACCCAGGGCCAGGTCGCCTTCGCCGGCTCCGACTCCGCGCTGAAGCCCGAAGAGATCACCGCCTCCAAGAAGATGTGCACCGGTGGCGGCCAGGGCATCGACCTCCCGATGGTCGGCGGCCCGATCGCGGTCGGCTTCAACGTCCCGGGCGTCGACAAGCTGGTCCTGAACGCCTCGACGGTCGCCAAGATCTTCGACAGCAAGATCAGCAAGTGGAACGACCCGGCGATCGCGAAGCTGAACCCGGGCGTCAAGCTGCCCGACCTCAAGATCCAGGCGTTCCACCGCTCGGACGAGTCCGGCACCACGGACAACTTCACCAAGTACCTGATCGCCGCGGCCCCCGCCGACTGGAAGTACTCCGGCGGCAAGGCCTGGCAGGCGAAGGGCGGCCAGTCCGCTCCGCAGTCCTCCGGTGTCGCCCAGCAGGTGAAGCAGACCGCCGGCGCCATCGGCTACATGGAGCTGTCGTTCGCCAAGGACGGCATCAAGGCGGCCAGCATCGACACGGGCGCCAGCGCCCCGGTCGACGCCACCGTCGAGAACGCCACCAAGGCCATCGCGGACGCCAAGGTCATCGGCACGGGCAAGGACCTCGCGCTCAAGCTGAACCGCGCCACCAAGGCCGACGGCGCCTACCCGATCACCCTGGTCACGTACGAGATCGTCTGCGACAAGGGCAACAAGTCGGACTCGCTGGCCGCCACGAAGGCGTTCCTGACCTACATTGCGAGCGAGGACGGCCAGAAGGTCCTCTCCTCCATCGACTACGCGCCGATCCCGGCCGACATCATCGCCAAGGTCCGCACCACCATCGCGGGCCTGAGCTGACCTAAGCGTGCGGCCCGGCCCCGGTTCGGGGCCGGGCCGCACCGTCCGGTGCACCGCCGCCAGGAGCCGCACACCAAGTACGGCTCTGCAGACCGGAGATCCCGATGGACATATCGACACAGAACACAGACGCAGCACCTCCCCCCACCCCCCAGCCTTCCGTGGCCGTGCAGAAGCGCGCGAGCCGCGGCGCCACCCGACCCGGTGACCGGATCTTCCTCGGTCTCTCCCGCGGGTCGGGCATCTTCCTGCTGGTGATCATGGCCGCCATCGCGGTCTTCCTCACCTATCGCGCCTCGCTCGCGATCAGCAAGGACCACGGCAACTTCCTCACCACCTTCGAGTGGAACACCAACACCATCCCGCCGGTCTTCGGCATCGCCGTCCTGGCCTTCGGCACGGTGGTCTCCTCGATCATCGCCATGGCCCTGGCGGTTCCGGTCGCGGTCGCCATCGCGCTGTTCATCACGCACTACGCACCGCGCAGGCTGAGCGGCCCGGTCGCCTACGTGATCGACCTGCTCGCCGCCGTGCCGTCCATCGTCTACGGCCTGTGGGGCGCCCTCGTCCTGGTGCCGCACATGAACGGCCTCTTCGGCTGGCTGGACAAGTACTTCGGCTGGACCGGCATCTTCAGCTGGCAGGGCGGCGCGCCCCGCTCGATGCTCACCGTCAGCATCCTGCTCGCGATCATGATCCTGCCGATCATCACCAACGTGAGCCGTGAGGTCTTCCGCCAGGTCCCGCAGATGCACGAGGAGGCCGCGCTGGCCCTCGGCGCCACGCGCTGGGAGGTCATCCGCATGTCGGTGCTGCCCTTCGGCCGCTCCGGCGTCATCTCCGCGTCGATGCTGGGTCTCGGCCGCGCGCTCGGTGAGACGATGGCCGTGGCCACGGTCCTCTCGCCGACCTTCGACATCAACGCCAGCCTGCTCGACCCGGGCGGCGGCACCTTCGCACAGAACATCGCCAGCAAGTTCGGCGAGGCGACCGCGGACGGCCGTGACGCGCTGATCGCGTCCGGTCTGGTCCTCTTCGTCATCACCCTGCTGGTCAACGGCGCGGCCCGGGTCATCATCGCCCGTCGCGCGGAGTACTCGGGGGCCAACGCATGAGCCACTCAGCACCCGCCATGGACAAGCGCCCCAGCACCCTGCGCGGCGCGACCCTGCCGAAGTGGTCCCCGTGGGCGATCGCCGCCGGCGCCGTCGTGCTCGCCGTGGTCATCGGCCTGGTCGGCGGTCTCGACAGCAAGGTCCAGTGGGGCCTGATCGCCGGAATCCTCTTCGTCCTCGGTACGTACGGCATCGCCGCGCGCGTCGAGGGCCGCCGTCAGGCCAAGGACCGCGTCGCGACCAGCCTCGTCTGGGTCTGCTTCCTCATCGCCGTCGTCCCGCTGGCCTCCCTGATCTGGACCACCGTCAAGCGCGGTGTGAAGGTCTTCGACGTCTACTTCCTGACCCACTCGATGGGCGTGGTCGCGGACTCCGAGCCCGGCGGCGGCATCTACCACGCCATCATCGGCACGCTGGAGCAGGTCGGTCTCGCCACCCTGATCGCGGCGCCGATCGGTGTACTCACCGCGGTCTACCTGGTGGAGTACGGGCGCGGCAAGCTCTCCACGGCCATCACCTTCTTCGTCGACGTGATGACGGGCATCCCCTCGATCGTCGCCGGTCTGTTCATCCTGAGCCTGATGCTCATCATGGACCTGCAGCCCTTCGGCTTCGCCGGTTCGCTGGCCCTGGCCATCCTGATGATGCCCGTCGTGGTCCGCTCCACAGAGGAGATGCTCAAGCTCGTACCGAACGAGCTGCGGGAAGCCTCCCTGGCGCTCGGCGTGCCCAAGTGGCGCACGATCCTCAAGGTGGTCCTGCCGACCTCGATCGGTGGCATCACGACCGGTGTCATGCTCGCCGTCGCACGCATCACGGGCGAGACCGCCCCGGTGCTGCTGCTGGTGTGGGGCACGAACTTCATCAACACCAACCCGTTCTCCGGAGCGCAGGCCTCGCTGCCGCTGTACATCTACCAGCAGTATGCGAACAGCGCCGGTTCGAACGCGGCGTACGACCGTGCCTGGGCGGCTGCGCTCGCCCTGATCGCCTTCGTGATGATTCTCAACATGGTGGCCCGCGGCATCGCCCGCTGGAAGGCACCGAAGACAGGTCGCTGACGCGGCCATATCAGCGACCAGCAGCATCCCCCTCGAAAGAAGCAGTGATTGACATGGCCAAGCGAATCGACGTAAGCGGTCTCACCGCCTACTACGGCTCCCACAAGGCGATCGAAGACATCTCGATGACGGTCGAGCCGCGCTCGGTGACGGCGTTCATCGGCCCCTCCGGCTGCGGCAAGTCGACGTTCCTGCGCACGCTCAACCGTATGCACGAGGTCACCCCCGGCGGCCGGGTCGAGGGCAAGGTCCTCCTCGACGACGAGGACCTGTACGGCCACGGCATCGACCCCGTCGCCGTGCGCCGCACGATCGGCATGGTCTTCCAGCGCCCCAACCCCTTCCCCACCATGTCGATCTTCGACAACGTGGCGGCGGGTCTGCGTCTGAACGGCTCGTACAAGAAGTCCGAGCTGAACGACGTCGTCGAGAAGTCCCTCAAGGGCGCGAACCTCTGGAACGAGGTCAAGGACCGCCTCAACAAGCCCGGTTCGGGTCTGTCGGGTGGTCAGCAGCAGCGTCTGTGCATCGCGCGGGCGATCGCGGTGGAGCCGCAGGTCCTCCTCATGGACGAGCCCTGCTCGGCCCTGGACCCGATCTCGACCCTCGCCATCGAGGACCTGATCGGTGAGCTGAAGGAGCGCTTCACGATCGTCATCGTGACGCACAACATGCAGCAGGCCGCGCGCGTCTCGGACCGCACCGCGTTCTTCAACCTGGCCGCGGTGGGACAGCCGGGACGGCTCATCGAGATCGACGACACGGAGCGCATCTTCTCCAACCCGTCGGTGCAGGCCACGGAGGACTACATCTCCGGCCGCTTCGGCTGAGCCGTTTCCCCCCATACCCCTCGCGGTGCTGCATGGCGGTGCCACCGCGAGGACGAGAAGGGCCCGCCCCTGGCTCCCGGGGGCGGGCCCGCTCGTCTTCGACGAGGACGAGAGCCAAGGGCGAGGCCAAGGGCGAGGGGTCGGTCAGGCTCGGGGAGTCTTCCGGCTGCGGGCCGACGGAGGTTGCTCGCACAGTTCCCCGCGCCCCCAGAAGCGTGGCTAAGCCCCACAATCCGTTTGGCCGCGGGCCCGGCGGGAGCTTGGCGCACAGTTCCCCGCGCCCCCAGAAGCATGGCTACGCCCCACAATCCGTTTGGCCGCGGGCCCGGCGGGAGCTTGGCGCACAGTTCCCCGCGCCCCCAGAAGCGGGGCTTCGCCCCACAATCCGTTTGGCCGCGGGCCCGGAGGGGGCTTGGCGCACAGTTCCCCGCGCCCCCAGAAGCGGGGCTTCGCCCCACAATCCGCCGCCCACCCCGAGACCTTCGGCTGCCGGCCGGTGGGGGCTGATCGCGCAGTTCCCCGCGCCCCTGAAAACCTCGCCCCGGCCCGCACCTGTCAGCCCGCCCGACGCTCGAGGACAAGGCCGAAGGCGGATGCCCCACCCGCCCCGGCCCCCCGTCCCACATCACGCACCCTGTCCGGCGTTCAAGGACGAGGTCGGGGGCGATGCCCTACCCACCCCGGTCCACACCTCCAGCCCGTCCGGCGTTGAAGGCGAGCTCGGGGGTCGATGCCCACCACCCCGGCCCACATCACTCAGCCCGTCCGGCGTTTGAGGACGAGCCCTTGGGGCGATCGGGGGTCCGGGGGCGGAGCCCCTGGCGGGGGTGAGGGGGCGGAGCCCCTGGGGATGGGTCGGGTAGGGGCGGCGGGGGCGAGAAGCGTTCGTGCGTTCGGCGTCCTACAGGAACGCCAGGTCCACGACCCAGAAGCTGGCGGCAGCCACCAGCGCCGCCGCCGGCATCGTGATGAACCACCCCAGGACGATGTTCTTGGCGACACCCCAACGAACCGCGTTCACCCGCTTCGTCGCCCCAACACCCATGATCGCCGAAGTGATGACATGCGTCGTCGAGATCGGCGCCTTGAAGAGATACGCCGTGGCGAACATGATCGACGCCCCCGTCGTCTCCGCGGCGAACCCCTGCGGCGGATCCAACTCAATGATCTTGCGCCCGAGCGTCCGCATGATGCGCCACCCACCGGCGTACGTCCCCAGCGACAGCATCACCGCACAGACGATCTTCACCCACACCGGAATCGGGTCGTCCGACTTCTGGACGTCGCCGATGACGAGCGCCATCACCACGACACCCATCGTCTTCTGGGCGTCCTGAAGACCGTGCCCGAGCGCCATCCCCGCCGCGGACACCGTCTGCGCGATACGGAACCCCCGCTTGGCCTTGTGCGGATTGGCCCGCCGGAACAGCCACATGATCGCGCACATGACCAGATAGCCGACGATCAGACCGACGACCGGCGACAGGAACATCGGGATGATGACCTTGTCCACGACCCCGGACCACAGCACCCTCGTACCGCCCGCGAGCGCGGCCCCCACCAGTCCCCCGAACAACGCGTGCGAGGAGGACGACGGAAGCCCGAAGTACCAGGTGACCAGGTTCCAGACGATCGCCCCCACGAGCGCGGCGAAGAGGATCCCCATCCCCTTCGACCCCTCGGGCGTCGCGATCAGCCCCTTGCTGACGGTGTTCGCCACCCCGCTCCCGAGGAACGCACCGGCGAGGTTCATCACCGCGGCCATGGCGAGCGCGGCCCGCGGGGTCAGCGCCCGCGTGGACACCGACGTGGCGATGGCGTTCGCCGAGTCGTGGAAGCCGTTCGTGTACGTGAATCCGAGCGCGACCAGAATGGTCACGACCAGCGCAAAGGTGTCCACGGAGTTCAGGACTCCTTGACGGCGATGGTCTCCACCGTGTTCGCCACATGCTCGAACGCGTCGGCCGCTTCCTCCAGCACATCCACGATCTGCTTGAGCTTCAGGACCTCGATGGCGTCGTACTTGCCGTTGAAGAGGTGGGCGAGCAGCTTGCGGTGGATCTGGTCGGCCTGGTTCTCCAGCCGGTTGACCTCGATCCAGTACTCGGTGAGGTTGTCCATAGTCCGCAGGTTCGGCATGGCCTCGGCCGTCAGCTCGGCGGCCCGGGCCAGTACCTCGATCTGCTGTTCCACACCCTTGGGGAGCTCCTCGACCTGATACAGCACGACCAGGTCGACGGCCTCCTCCATGAAGTCCATGATGTCGTCGAGGGACGAGGCCAGGTTGTAGATGTCCTCGCGGTCGAACGGCGTGATGAAGGAGGAGTTCAGCTGGTGGAAGATCGCGTGAGTGGCGTCGTCACCGGCGTGTTCGGCGGCCCGCATGCGCTCTGCGATCTCGGCCCGGGCGGAGGCGTCCGCCCCGAGCAGTTCCATCAGGAGTTTCGAGCCCGTGACGATGTTGTCCGCGGAGGCGGAGAACATGTCGTAGAAGCTCGTCTCCCTGGGGGTCAGACGAAAGCGCACTTGGGGTCCTCGGGGTCCTCTTGTTCGGTCAGGCTGATGCTAGGCGCATCATCCGGCCACGGCTAACCGGCCGTCCCCCAGTGTCGCCCATCAGGCACAGTGATCAGCACAGGGTCCGGTCCCGGCATCCGGCAAGGGCCCTATACCCAGCAAAGTTCGTTACCATATACCCGCCAGGGGTATATATACCGGACCATCAGGAGGACGCGATGACGACCACCGAGGCCGGCGCGACGGCGCCCTCCGGCAAGGCCAAATCGGTTCAGGAGGTCCCGGACATTTCGAACACCCAGGCCCCCACCGACACCGACGAGGTCGGGAGCGAGGACGTCGGGAGCGACGGAGCCGGGAGCGCGGACGTCGTGAGCGGTGGAGGCGAGGCCGGGGGCGTCGTGACCGACCACGACCGCGGCATCCACGGCTACCACAAGCAGAAGGCCGAACACCTCAAGCGCCTGCGCCGCATCGAGGGCCAGATCCGCGGTCTGCAGCGGATGGTCGACGAGGACGTCTACTGCATCGACATACTCACCCAGGTCTCCGCCTCCACGAAGGCCCTCCAGTCCTTCGCGCTCCAGCTCCTCGAGGAACACCTGCGCCACTGCGTCGCGGACGCGGCCCTCAAGGGCGGCGAGGAGGTCGACGCGAAGGTCGAGGAGGCCACGAAGGCGATCGGCCGCCTGCTGCGCACATGACACAAGCACCGGGGGACACCGAAGTGCGCACGTGAAGCGGGCCTAGTCCCCGGTGCCGCTCCCCCGGGTGCGCTCCTCGGCCACCTTCAGCACCTCGTCGATGCTCTCCAGGCTGAGCCGCTCCTCGTGGGCGGCCGAGGCCGCGATGATCAGGTCGCCGCACAGCTCGATCTCGGCGAGGGCCACGTGGTCCTGAACTGCCGTACCGCCGACCGGAGCCACGTGCATCACCTCTTCCTGCCGTCACCGACTTCCTAGAGTAGGGAGCGGCCTACACACCGCGCATGGCACGGAAGGGCCATTTCCAGCCCCCAACTCGTCCTCATCCACCCACCGGCAGCCACGCCGACGGACGGACGTCTACGGCTCCGCGATCTTCCCCGCGAAGATGTCCTCGGGTTCCGGAAGCCGCACATGGGCGGGGACCCCGAAGTCGTACAGCAAGGTCGTCGAGGCGACCGCGACGGTGCCCTTCTGCCGCCCGTTGATGAAGCTGAACCGGTTGCGGAGCTTGCGGACACGCCCCTGATCGTCGAGGTAGGCGTCGAACGGGACTTCGTTGGTGGCGAACCCTTCCGCCGCCGCCGCGAGTGCCTTCCGGTTCCCCCGCGAGGCGCTCCGCGCGGCGATGTCCAGGTCGGCGGTCCCGCGATAGTGCCGCACCGGCGTCCCGGCCACCTCCGTCCTCCCCATGTACGTCGCCGTCCGCGCCCCCCGCAGCAATTCCGCCGCGGCGAACGGGTCGGTGGCGCCACCGGTCACGAGGTTCCCGTCGGAGAGGGTGGCCGTGTCGACGCGCACCCATTTGTCGGCGGGGACACCGGCACCGCGGTTCTTCATGAACAGGGCGCCCGGGGCGAGGAGTTCGGTGATCGGCCGGTGCTCGACGGCGCCCGCGGGATCCTGCGGCAGCAGCACCTTCAACTGCCCCAGCTGCTTCTTGAAGTCGTAGACACCCTGGCCGCGGATGGTGACCCGGGTCCCGCCGGTGGCCATCTCCATCGACGTACGGGTCTTGGCGCTGCCGGCGCGCTCCAGTGTGGCGGCGGCCCGGTGCAGCACCTCGACGGAGGTGATGCTTTCGCGCGCGTCCTCGGCACCGGCCCGGCCGACGGAACATCCGCCGACGCAGACCATGAGCCCCGCCATCGCGACCGCGACGACGCCCGTGCTCATCCGACTCTGCTGCTGCGCCACCATCGTCCGCCGACCCCCAGCCGGTCCGTCCCGGGCCTCCTGTCGTTCCGGTTAACGACGGGTAGGGACGGCCGTCACGCGGTGGCGATTCATTTGCTTGCCTTGGGTAACGTTGTCGCTGTGGCGCAGCAGCCGGAGGAGACCCACCCCGTCCAGGAACACCGAACGACGACGATCGAGCAGGGTCGCTTCTGTCTGGCGCGCTGCACCTGCGGCTGGCAAGGACCGGCCCGCCGCGCCCGCAGCCTGGCCCGCACCGACGCCGAGGGCCACGCGGTGAACGCACCGCTCGCGTAGCGCCCCGAAAGCGGCGTGACCAACTTCTCGCCCGCCCTCAGCCGAAAAAGGCCTGGACCAGGTTCAAGATGGGGCGAGATCCGCGCGGGATCACGGTCATGTCCCGGTTCCGTCCCGCGCCCGTCCGCCGCGGAACCCCCAGGACCCGGCACACGTCTCGTCCCACGCACGGGAAGCAACGGGAGGCGCACATGCAACGGCGTACG
Source organism: Streptomyces diastatochromogenes (assembly GCA_001550305.1). Classification (GTDB taxonomy): domain Bacteria; phylum Actinomycetota; class Actinomycetes; order Streptomycetales; family Streptomycetaceae; genus Streptomyces; species Streptomyces mirabilis_D. The sequence goes on along the minus strand of LRTP01000696.1, from coordinate 19,686 downwards.
TTCATAGGTGGCGGCGCGGCCGCACTCGCGGCGGCGGCCACGGCCGCGTGCAACGCCAAGGGCAGCGGGGGCAAGGCGGCGGCCACGGACGCGTCCGACACCTCCCTGCGGACGGCCACCACCAGCGCGGGCAAGAGCGGCACGGGCAGCGGCGTGGCCGCCCACGCCGCCGCCAACTGGACGGCCCTCGCCAAGGACCTCGACGGCTCGCTGGTCCGCCCCGGCGACCGCAGCTGGTCGACGGCCCACCAGCTGTACAACACCCGCTTCGACTCCCTGAAGCCCACCGCCGTCGCGTACGTCGCCCACGCGGACGACATCCGTACGACCATGGCCTACGCCCGCGCCCACAACATCCCGCTGTCGATCCGCAACGGCGGCCACTCCTACGCGGGCTGGTCCTCCGGAAACGGCCGGCTGATCCTGGACGTGTCCAAGCTCAACACCATCCGGGCGTCCGCGAACGAGGCGGTGGTCGGCGCCGGATCCAAGCTGATCGACGTCTACCGCGCGCTCGCCGCGAAGGGCGTCACGATCCCGGCCGGTTCCTGCCCGACCGTCGGCGTCTCCGGTCTGACCCTCGGCGGCGGCCACGGCGTGGTGTCACGGGCGTACGGCCTGACCTGCGACAGCCTCACCCAGGCGACGCTGATCACCGCGGACGGCAAGCAGGTCGTGGCGAACGCGAGCGAGAACAAGGACCTCTTCTGGGCCCTGCGCGGCGCCGGCAACGGCAACTTCGGTGTCGTCACCGAACTGCGCTTCAAGACCCACGCCGCCCCGCAGGCCGTGTCGGCGTACATGACGTGGCCCTGGGCGAAGGCCGCCGCCGTGGTGAAGGCCTGGCAGGAGTGGGGTCCCAGCCAGCCGGACGAGATCTGGTCCTCGCTCCACCTGGAGAACGGCAGCGGCACCCCCACCGTCTCCGTCGCCGCCTTCTCCCTGGGCACCTACGGCGAACTCCAGAACGCCGTGGACCGCCTGGCCACCAGGGTCGGCGCCCCCGCGCGCAGCGTCTCGCTCAGGAAGCACTCCTACAAGGAGTCGATGGAGGCGTACGCGGGCTGCTCCTCGTTCCCCACCGAGGCCCAGTGCCATCTGCCGGGCTCGACGCCGGGCCGTTCCTCGCAGGGCGCCCTCGGCCGTGAGACGTACGCGGCCCGCTCGGACTTCTTCGACCGCTCGATCTCCGCGGCCGGCATCCAGACGCTGCTGCACCAGATCTCCTCGGTCCGCGGCGGCGCGGGCAGCATCGCGCTCACCGCACTGGGCGGTGCGGTCAACCGGGTCTCGCCGACCGCGACGGCGTTCGTGCACCGGCGTTCCCGCATGCTCGCCCAGTACATCGCCTCCTGGGGCGCCGGCGCCTCCGGCACCACGGTCCAGTCCTGGCTGACCTCCGCCCACTCGGCGATGGCCCCCTACGCCTCGGGTGCCGCCTACCAGAACTACACCGACGCGACCCTCACCAACTGGCGCAAGGCCTACTACGGCGACGCGGCGACCCGCCTGGCGGCCCTGAAGAAGCAGTACGACCCGAACCGCTTCTTCACCTTCCCCCAGTCGCTCTGAGCGCCCCCGCAAGGGGCGCGGGGAACCGCGCGACCAGCGAGCCGGCGACCGCCACCCCGGAGCGCCTACGCGGCGAGGTCCGGCTCCTCGGGGCGCTCCGCCCGCGCCCCGGGAATCAGCGCCTCCTGCCCCGCATGCCCCACGCTCCGCGCCCGGATCAGCCATCCGGCGCGCGGCGAGCGTTCCACGGCCTTCATCACCGGGGTCAGCAGGGCCATGGCGAGCGGGGACAGCAGCAGGGCGACGGCGGTGCCGAGCGCGAAGCCGCCGATGACGTCCGTCGGGTAGTGCACGCCCATGTAGACCCGGCAGAAGCCTTCGAGCAGCGCGATCCCTATCCCGGCGAGCCCGAACCTCCGGTTCGCGACGAACAGTCCGACGCCGATCGCCATGGTGAGCGTCGCGTGGTCGCTGACGAAGGAGAAGTCGGTCTTGCCACCGACCAGGACGTCGAGCCCCTGGTGGTCCACGAAGGGGCGGGGCCGCTCCACGAAGCCCCTTATCGGCACGTTCACCAGCACCGCGACGCCGGCCGCGAGGGGGGCCCAGACGAGCGCGGCCACCGACGGGGCGGCGTTCTCGTCGCCGCGCCGCCGCACGGTCCACCAGCACCACAGCACCAGCAGGACCAGGGCGAGCAGCAGCCCGTACTCGCCGACGAACTGCATGCCGCGGTCGAACCAGTGCGGCGCGTGCTTGGCGAGGCCGTTGATGTCGTACAGCAGGTCCACGTCGGGGTTCGAACCGGATTCGGCGAGTCCAGCCATGGTGCTGCGGCCCCTTCGTCGTCTTTCCGCGGGCGCAGCCTTTCGTGCGCCGCCCGATCCACCCCCGTGGTCGTAGATCGGCTCTACGTCAACAGGAACGCACATTCCCCTTCAGTACGTTCCACCCTCCACCGAAAGATCACGCAGACGTTATCGAAGAGAGATACATCGCCGCAGCTCAGGGGTGGGATCAAACCGTCGTCGGCAACGCTTTCGCGCCATCTTCGGTCACGCGCGTGGCGCCGAAGTAGTCGGGGGTGTCGATGGGGTCGAAGCGGATGACGGCACCCGTTCGCGGTGCGTCGATCATGTACCCGCCACCCACGTAGATACCGACGTGCCGAATGGCCCGCGAGTTGGTGAGGTCGTCGGAGAAGAACACCAGATCGCCCGGAAGCAGTTCCGAGCGCGCGGGGTGCGGTCCGGCGTTGTACTGGTCGTTGGCGACGCGCGGCAGGGTGACTCCGACACTCTCGTACGCCGCCTTGGTCAGACCCGAGCAGTCGAAGCGTCCACCCTGGTCAGCGGTTCCGTTGCCGCCCCACAGGTAGGGCGTGCCGAGCTTCTTCTGCGCGTAGTAGATCGCCGCGGCGGCCTGCTGCGAGGGATCCACCCGGCTCACCGGCCGCGCGAAGCTCTTCGCCAGAGTCGTGATCGTCTTCACATAGTTCTGGGTCTCCTTGTACGGCGGCACGCCCCCGTACTTGATGACCGCGTAGGCCCCCGCGTTGTAGGCGGCGAGCATGTTCTCGGTGAGGTTCCCGGGCGCGTCCTTCACATAGGACGCGAGCTTGCAGTCGTAGGAGGCGGCCGACGGAATCGCGTCATTCGGGTCCCATACGTCGCGCTTGCCGTCCCCATTGCCGTCGATTCCGTGCGTGGCCCAGGTGCCGGGGATGAATTGCGCTATGCCCTCCGCCGCCGCCGGACTCTTGGCGTTCGGGTTGAATCCGCTCTCCTGATACAGCTGTGCGGCGAGCAGCGCCGGATTGATCGCGCCGCACAGATTGCCCCATTTCTGTACGAGCGTCTGGTACGCGGCCGGCACGGCGCCCGTGGCGAGCCCGACCGATCCGCCGCCGACCCCGTTGGCGAGGTTGCCGGCCACCATGTAGACGCCGACGACCAGCGCCGACGTGAAGGCGAGCCCCACCCCGGCGACGGCGGTCACCACGACCCACGTCTTACGCACCGTCAACCGCCCCTCGCCGCACGGGAGTCCGCCGGACGTCAGTCTAGAGGCGACCCCTGTGCGAGGAAACGATCACACACGACAAGAAACGGGGCGCGAAGTGCGCCCCGAACCCCTCCCGTACGCCCCGAAGCCGCCCGTACGCCCCGGCCTCGCCCCGCACACGTCGAACCCGCCCCGTGCGCCCCTAGCCGCCCTTGCGCGCCACCTTGTACAACTTCGCGGCCTCTTTCCCGAGGACGACGCTGAACGAGACGTCGTCGGTGTCCCCGCCCGCCTCGTGGCCGCCGATGACCCCGACGACCTCCCCGTCGCCGTTCACCCAGGGGCTGCCGCTGGTGCCGCCAGCGAAGGCGGGGCACTCGATGCGCTGCTGGGAGCGGCTGTGGGCGGTCGGTTTGTTCGTACAGGTGATCGGCGCGTCGAGGGTGCTGGGGTAGCCGGTGACCGTGACGGCGGTGGCCCCGGTCTCCCGCCCCGTGGCGAGGCCGTTCCCGCCGACGACGTCCTCGATGCCCTTCGCGCCCTGTTTGGCGACCTCGGCGAAGGCGACGTCACTGTCCTCGTCCTGACCGCCGGTCCAGGCGTCACCGACGTAGGTCTTCTTGACGTCCCAGATCCCGTACGGCGCCTTGCCGTCCCGATATCCCGGGGCAAACCGCAACTTTCCGCCCCCGTCAAGACAGTGTGCGGCGGTCACCAGGAGGTCCCGCCCCTCGCTGTGCACGACAGAGGCGGTGCAGAAGTGTCCGCTCAGGCCGTCACCTGCGCCGAACAAGGCGCCCACACGGGCGCTCGCCTTGTTCGTGTCGGCCTGCACGGTCACGCCGAACGGCCCGGGGCCGTCGTCGGCGGACGCCACGGACGCGGACGTGACGGCCAGCATCACGACCACGACGAACAAAGCGTTCCGCCGGTTGCCAGGGGGACGAGTGGTGCGCTTCATCGGTTCACACTCTGGCCCACGGAATTAAGAAAAACCCTGGAACCACACTGAGAATCTCCTATGAGTCACCGGTGGGAGCCAACGGAGTCACGACGGCAGGTACACCGTACGGCCCAATCCCGGCCCTCGCACGCACACTCGACGCCCCGAACTGCCCACAGCCTGTGGACGAACACGCCGAACGGTGAACACATTCACCGGCTGGCAGGGATCGGGTTCACTATCATTCGTGCGGGCGACCGGCGACACCCAGGAGACGGAGGAGCCCATGAGGAGCAACCCGACGGGTCGCCAACTCCGCTTCGGCGTGGAGCTGCGCAAACTCCGGGAGCGCGCGGGCCTGACCGCCACCCATGCCGGTCGGCTCATGGGCATCAAGCAGACCCAGGTCAGCAACATGGAGGCCGGGCGCGTGGGCGTGAGCGCCGAACGGGTGCGCGCGCTCGCCCGCCACTACGGCTGCTCGGACCAGGCCCTCGTCGACGCGCTCAGCGCCATGACCACCGAGCGCTCGCGCGGCTGGTGGGAGGAGTACCGCGAGATCCTGCCCGCCGCACTGCTGGACCTCGCCGAGGTGGAGCACCACGCCGGGCGGCTGCGTACCGCGGTCACCATGCACATCCCGGGCCTGCTCCAGACCACCGATCACGCCCGTGAGCTGTTGCGGCACGTCGTGCCGGAGCTCTCACCACCGGAGATCGAGCACCGGGTGTCGTTCCGCGTCAAGCGCCAGACCGTCCTCTTCGCGGACGCCCCGACCGCTCTGGTGGCGGTCATCCACGAGGCGGCCCTGCGCATGCGGTTCGGCGGCCTCACCGTGGCCACGTCCCAGCTGCGGCACCTGCTGGACATGAGCGAGCGGGACCACATCACCCTCAGGGTGCTCCCGTTCGCCTCCGGGTCCTTCCCGGGTTCCGGCCAGTCGGTCTTCTACGCCGACGGACCGGTCCCCCCGCTCGACACCGTGCGCCTCGACCAGTCCCACGGCCCGGTGTTCCTCGACGCCGAACCCCTGTTGCGGATGTACCGCGCCCTCCTCGACCGGATGGAATCGGTGTCCCTCGCCCCCGAGCACTCGCGCGACTTCATCCACAAGCTGATCCACGACCTGTGAGAAGTACCTGGATGCCCACCGCCACCCCCGCCGCCTTCCACGCCCACCTCCTCACCCCTAGGGAAGCCCCCCGTGGCTGACGTCCCCCCGGACCTCGACTGGGTCCGCGCCGCTCCGGACGACGCGACCGGACCCGGCCCCTGGATCGAACTCGCCTTCGGCGCCGACGACCTGGTCCACATCCGCGAAACCAGCGACCCCACCAACATCGTCACTACCACTCGGAAGAAGTGGGACGTCTTCGTCCTGGGCGTACAGGCGGGCGAGTTCGACCACTTCGTGGAAGGACTGGAGGACGAGAGATCTTAGGAACCACGACAACACGCCGCACCCTGCTCACCGCGGCCACCACCACCGCCGCCGCCCTCGCGCTCGGCGCGGGACCGGCGTACGCGGAGGATCCCCGGCAGCGGGACACCCGCGCCAGACTGCGAGAGCTGGAGGCGCGACACGGGGCGAGGATCGGCGCGTTCGCGTACAACCTGAGGACGAAGGCCACCGTGCGCCACCGCGCGGCGGAACGCTTCCCTCTCTGCTCGGTGTTCAAGACGCTCGCGGCGGCGGCCGTGCTGCGGGACCTGGACCGGCACGGGGAGACACTCGCCCGGCGCATCCACTACACGGCGGCGGACCTGGCCGGGTACTCACCGAAGACGGGTGAGCCGGAGCACCTGGCGGGCGGCATGACCGTCGGGGAGCTGTGCGACGCGGCGATCCGCTACAGCGACAACACGGCGGCCAACCTGCTGCTCCGCGAGCTGGGCGGCCCCACGGCGATCACGCGTTTCTGTCGCTCGCTGGGGGACCCGAAGACCCGTCTGGACCGCTGGGAGCCGGAGCTGAACACGGCGGAGCCCTGGCGGGTGGAGGACACGACCACCCCGGGTGCCATCGCGGGCACCTACGCCCGGCTCGTCCTCGGCGACGCGCTCCACTACCGCGACCGTGACCGCCTGACGACATGGCTGCTCGGCAACACCACCAGCGGCGACCGTTTCCGCGCGGGCCTGCCCGAGGACTGGACGATCGCCGACAAGACCGGCACCGGCGACTACGGCACCAGCAACGACGTGGGCATCGCCTGGACCCCTGACGGTGCCCCCGTGGCCCTCGCCGTCCTCAGCACCAAACCCGCGCAGGACGCCGCCCCCGACAGCCCTCTCGTCGCCGCCGCGGCCTCGGTCCTGGCCGCGGCCGTGGGCTGACGCGAGCCTCCGAGACAGTCGGCGACCCCGTCGTCACTCGGCCGGCGCCGCCCCCGTGTACGCCGCGTTCGTGCGATCCGCGGCCCACGGGCGGCGGCTTCCGCGTCGCCACCCGCGCCTCACCCGATGCACAGCCGAACCGCGAGACGAGTCAAGCCGACGTCAACTTCCAGCCATCGAGGGGCCATTGAGGGGTAACCCGATCACCCGGGTTCGGTAAGGCGGAAGTCAGAATTCCAGATCACTCTTGTTTGTCGCGTACTCAACAAGCGAGTGTCTACGCGGGTCACACGGCCCGGCCGCCGGGGACACCGCACCGACGGCAACAGCACCCGCACCGCCCCTGTCACCCTCTCTCAGGAGCTGTACGTTGCGTACTACACCCCCCATACCCCCCACGTCCCCCACGCCCGGCAACAGATCGGCCGCGCGCACCAACTGGCGCCGCCTGGGCTCCGCGGCCGCCGCCACCGCCGCCCTCCTGGTGGCCGGTTTCGGCACCGCCGTCGACGCGAGCGCGGCGGCCGGCACGACCGCGACGAAGACCGTCGTGAGCAAGAGCACCGCCGCCAAGGCCGGTTCCACCAAGGTCACCTGGACCCGCTCCTGCGCCGAGCCCAAGAAGAAGGGGGAGATGGCCTGCAACGCGCTGCGCGTGACCGGCGGCACGACCGCCTTCATGCAGGCCAACGCCCACGCGAACGCCGTCACCCCCAAGGCCGCCGCCGACTCCCCCACCGGCTACGGCCCCAGCGATCTCCAGGACGCCTACGGCCTGACCGACGCCGCCGCCTCCAACGGCTCGGGCGAGACCATCGCGATCGTCGACGCCTACGACGACCCGAACGCGGCCTCCGACCTCGCCGCGTACCGCTCGTACTACGGCCTGTCGGCCTGCACCACGGCCAACGGCTGCTTCAAGAAGGTCAGCCAGACGGGCTCGACGACCTCCCTGCCCTCCGCCGACAGCGGCTGGGCCGGTGAGATCTCGCTCGACCTCGACATGGCCAGCGCCGTCTGCCCCAACTGCAACATCACGCTGGTCGAGGCGAAGTCCTCCTCCATGGCCAACCTCGGCACCGCGGTGAACGAGGCGGTCAAGCTCGGCGCGAAGTACGTCTCCAACAGCTACGGCGGCTCGGAGTCCTCCTCCGACACCTCCTACGACAGCTCGTACTTCAACCACCCGGGCGTCGCCATCACGGTCAGCGCGGGTGACTCCGGTTACGGCGCCGAGTACCCGGCCGCCTCCAAGTACGTGACCTCCGTCGGCGGCACCGCCCTCTCCTCGAGCTCCAACAGCCGCGGCTGGACCGAGAAGGTGTGGAACACCAGCAGCACCGAGGGCACCGGCTCCGGCTGCTCCTCCTACGACGCGAAGCCGACCTGGCAGACCGACACCTCCTGCTCGAAGCGCATGATCGCGGACGTCTCGGCCGTCGCCGACCCGGCCACCGGCGTCTCGGTCTACGACACCTACGGCGACGGCACCGGCTGGGTCACCTACGGCGGCACCAGCGCCTCCTCGCCGATCATCGCGGCCGTGTACGCCCTGGCCGGCACCCCGTCCAGCGGCTCGTACCCGGCGAAGTTCCCGTACGGCTCGGCCGGCACGTCCGCGCTCAACGACGTGACGTCGGGCAGCAACGGCTCCTGCTCCACGAGCTACTTCTGCACCGCCAGGTCGGGCTACGACGGCCCGACCGGCTGGGGCACCCCGGAGGGAGTCTCGGCCTTCACCGGCTGATCGCATCACCCTCCGCACGGCACGGAGCCGCCGGGCGACGGACTGAGTGGGGATCCACCGGCGGTACCCGAGACGGGCCGCGGCAGCCTGCCGCGGCCCGTTCGCCATCACGTCCACCCGGTCGGAGACTTTGGTAAATCCCTTGACCTGGCTGTGAGTTGCGTCAAGTGGCGCTCAGCCGCAGTCCATCGAGCGGCCATCGAGGAGTATCGCGGCGGCCTCGTTCAGTAATGCGGAAGTCAGGATTCCAGACGGCTCTTGTTGTCACGTACTCAACAAGAGGATGGTCATCGGCGGGCCGCTCGGCCCTCCGCCGGGGACACCGCACCGGCGGCGCACCCGCACTGCCCCTGTCAAACACTCTCAGGAGGCTGTCCGTTGCGTACCTCGAATCCCCAAGAGCCCGCCAGACCCGCCGTACGCGGCAGGTGGCGCCGTATCGGCGCGGCCGCCGTCGGCACCGCGGCTCTCGTCCTCGCCGGCTTCGGCGCCGCGGGCCCCGCGAGCGCCGCCCCGGCCGCCAAGGCCACCCCAGCTGCCACCTCCACCTCCTCCAAGGTGACGTGGAGCCCGGCCTGTTCCACCCCCGCGAAGGGCCGGATGGCCTGCATGGCGCTGCGGGTCACCGGCGGCACGACCGCCTTCCAGAAGGCCAACGCCCACGCGGACGCCGTCACTCCGAAGGCCGCCGACGCCGCCACCCCGTCCGGGTACGGGCCGAGCAACCTCCAGAGCGCCTACGGCCTGACCTCCGCCGCCGCCTCCAACGGCTCGGGCGAGACCATCGCGATCGTCGACGCGTACAACGACCCGAACGCCGAGGCGGACCTCGCCAAGTACCGCTCGTACTATGGCCTGTCGGCCTGCACCACGGCCAACGGCTGCTTCAAGAAGGTCAGTCAGACCGGCTCGACGACCTCCCTGCCCTCCAGTGACACCGGCTGGTCCGAGGAGATCTCCCTCGACGTCGACATGGCCAGCGCCATCTGCCCGAACTGCAACATCCTGCTCGTCGAGGCCACCTCCGCCACCATGGCCAACCTCGGCAAGGCGGTGAACGAGGCCGTCACCCTGGGCGCGAAGTACGTCTCCAACAGCTACGGCGGCTCGGAGTCCTCCTCCGACACCTCTTACGACACCTCGTACTTCAACCACCCCGGCGTCGCCATCACCGTCTCCGCGGGTGACTCCGGTTACGGCGCGGAGTACCCGGCCGCCTCCAAGTACGTGACCTCCGTCGGCGGCACCGCCCTGTCCACCAGCTCCAACAGCCGCGGCTGGACCGAGAGCGTCTGGGAGACCAGCAGCACCGAGGGCACCGGCTCCGGCTGCTCCTCCTACGACGCGAAGCCGACCTGGCAGACGGACACGGGCTGCTCGAAGCGGACCATCGCCGATGTCTCGGCCGTCGCCGACCCGGCCACCGGCGTCTCGGTCTACGACTCCTACGGGGTCACGGCCGGCTGGTACACCTTCGGTGGCACGAGCGCGTCCTCGCCGATCATCGCCGGTGTGTACGCCCTCGGCGGCACCCCCTCCAGCGGCTCCTACCCGGCGTCCTTCCCCTATGCGTCGGCCGGCACCTCGGCCCTCAACGACGTCACCTCCGGCAGCAACGGCAGCTGCGGCTCCAGCTATCTGTGCACCGCGAAGTCGGGCTACGACGGCCCGACCGGCTGGGGCACCCCGGAAGGAGTCGCGGCCTTCACCGGCTGACCCGCCGGAGACACGGAAAACCCCCGAAAGCACGGGAAAGCGGGGGGAACTGCCGGGGAGGACGTGGGGATCCTCCGGCAGTGCGGGGAACGGGCCGCGGCAACCAGCCGCGGCCCGTTTCCATGCGCCACGGCGACGGGGATAGCCTTCGGGGCAGCGGCCGTGCGTCCACATCGGGCGGACGCGCGACCCGGAGAACATCGGCTCGACGACCCGTCAGAAACACGACGGGCACGCAGGGATGCTGCGAGGAGCGGTGGGGTGACCACCCCGCACTCGTCGTAGAAGGGGTTAACGACGGAACCACACGACAGGTTCCGGTTCGACTTCATTGCCCGGCGTGACCAGCCGTGATACACAGAGTGACCATACGACTCTTTGCATACCGTCGCACGCCTCCCGAAAGGGGCCCGCGTACGCCGGTGACAAGGGATTCGTACGAAAACCGCCAATCAATGACGCCAAGTCGACATACGACAGCGGCATTGTCGGCGAGAATGGGCCCGACCTCTGCGCACAGTGGCAGGGGGTGCAGAACTACCCACTAGGGGCGGTGACTTACATGCTTTTCGCAGCCGACAAGGGCGACATCACCACAATCATCGGCGGAATCGCCCCGGACTGGGGTCCCTTCGGCAGCCTGGGCAACGAGGCCAAGACGATGATCCAGGTCGTGATGGCCGTCGCCATCCTGCTCTGCCTCGGGATCGCGATCTGGGGAGCGGCGAAGCAACGCATCGGAGCAACGGCGCTCCGCGACACCTTCAGCGCCGAACAGGGCAAGGGTCTGATCATCGCGGGCCTCACCGGGGTCTTCATCATCGGCTCCCTCGGCACGCTCTTCACCATCGTGTACGGCATGGCCGTCTAGCTTCGGCCGGGCACCCGGCTCCTCACCTCGTCTCCTCCTTCCCTGTCCGACCCACCCGTCCGTCGTGCCCACCGGCTGAGGTTGCGTTTCCCTGATGTCGAGTCACCACACCGCGTCCGCGCGGGAACCAGCACGACTACCGTCGTACTACGCGGTTCAGGAAGAGGTTGAGGGGGCGTACGCGACATGAGTCTCGGTGACGAACCCGGATACGGGGACGGCTCCCGCGGCGACGACGGGGGATACGGAGGCACGGGCCAGACCCGGACCCGCCTCCCCGACCGTCCCGGAGACGTCTACGGCGGCGCCCGCCGCGGCCGCTCCTCCTCGCGGAGCCTGGTGACGGTGGTCGGCGTCGTCGTCCTCCTCATCGCGGCCATCGCCTTCGCGAACCGTGGAGGAGACGATTCCTCTTCCTCCTCCGGAAGCGGCAACGGAGGCGGCAACGCCGACAAGACCTCCCCCACGGCCCCCTCGGGCCAACGCCCGGTGGACACGAACACCGGGGGCATCCCCACGGGGTTCGCGCACAGCGCGCAGGGCGCGCAGAGCGCGGCGGCGAACTACGCGGTGGCGCTGGGGTCGACGAGCATGTTCCAGAAGGCCGGTCGGCACAGCCTGGTCGACACCCTCTACACCTCCGCCGCGGCCGGCCGACTCCAGGGCCCGCTGGACGACGCCTACTCGACGGGCTTCCTCAACAAGCTGGGACTCGACGCGGCCGGCAACGCGCCCCGGGGCAGCACCTTCGTCTCCCGCACGATCCCCGTCGGCAGCAAGGTCGAGCGGTACAGCGCCACCGACGCCAAGGTGTCGGTCTGGTACCTGGGACTCATCGGAATGTCCGCGCAGAACTCGACCGACCCCGTCACCTCGACCTGGAAGACGTGGACCTTCGAGCTCCAGTGGTCCGGCGGGGACTGGAAGATCGTCACCGACTCGCAGAAGGACGGCCCCGCCCCGGTCCCCGGCGACGACAAGGCCGCCACCTCCGACGAGATCAGCAAGGTCATCGAGGAGTACGGAGGGTTCACTTATGCCCGGTAGCCCGCGCCGTGTACTCAAGCTCACCGGCGCCGTCGCGGCCGTACAGACCGCGGTCGTTCTGCTGGCATCCCACGCCTACGCGGCTCCACCGAGCCCGAGCCCCAGTCCCAGTCCCAGTGCGAGCGCGAGCGCCTCGGCCGACTCGTGCAGGCTCATCTCCGGCGAGGCCAAGAAGTACTGCGAAAAGGGCAGCACCAGTGGTGTCACCACCGACCCCGGTACCACCTCCACGCTCGACCCCCTCTCCTCGCTGGCCAAGGGCTGCGCCGAAGCCGCGTCCTGGACCATCGACAAGCTCTCCGCGGCGGTCAAGGACACGGCGAACGTCGACTTCACGAACCAGAAGTTCCTCCAGCAGTACGCCGTGGTCTTCGCCGCGTCCACCATCCTCACCCTCCTCCTGTGGCTGCTGGCCGTGGCGAAGCGGGCGGTGCGAGGCGTTCCCCTCGGCACCGCGATCTCCGAGGCGATCGGCTTCCTCTGGCTCACGGTGCTGGCGTCGGCGTTCACCCCGCTGATCCTCTACACCGTCGTCTCGGCGAGCGACGGCGTCACCGACGTCCTCGCCAAGACCACCGGCAACCAGACCGACACCTTCTTCGGCACCTTCTCCGGTGCCCTCGCCAAGGGCCAGAACATCGGCGGCGGCCCGATCATGCTGATCGTCGTCTCCCTGGTGTCGATCCTTGCCGCGGGCGTGCTGTGGCTGGAGCTCGTCATCCGCGCCGCCCTGCTGTACGTCGGCGCCCTGCTCGGCACCGTCGTCTACGCCGGGCTCGTCGACAAGAACCTGTGGGGCCACGTCCGCCGCTGGGCGGGCATCATGATCGCCGTCATCCTGGTGAAACCGGTCATCGTGATCGTGCTGGGCCTCGCCGGCGCGCTGTCGACCAACGGCGGCCCGGACTCCTTCTCCGCCGTCGTCTCCGGCCTCGCGATCATCCTGCTCGCCATCTTCGCCAGCGCGATGATCTACCGCTTCGTGCCCGGCTTCGGCGACGAGATCGCCAACGGCCGCAACAACCGCATCATGCAGGGCGCCGAAGGCAAGGCCGCGGCCGTGATCAGCTCCCCCGCCACCCTGGTCGCCCAGGGCATCAAGACCCACAGCACCCGCGCCGACAACAACGGCGCAGGCGGCGCGGGCGGCGGCAACAGCCAGCCGCGCCCCGCGAACCCCGTCTCCGGAGGCGTGTCCGCCCACAGCACCCGTACCCCGAACGGAGGCGGCGGATCTGTCCCCCCCGCCGCACCCCCACCACGAACCGGCAACACCCGCAACAGCAGCAGTACCAACCGCACGGGAGGTGAAGGGCGTTGACGACCGATTCCCACGTGTCCCATCCGGTCACGCCCCGCCGTACATATCTGATCGGCCGCGCCCGGCCGAACGCGATCGTCGGCCGGAACCGCGAGTCCGGCGAGATCGCGCTCATCATCGCGGGCGCGTTCCTCGGCATGATGTGCGGCTTGCTCGTCCCCGTCCTGTCCCTGCGGATCGTGCTGCTGATGGGCTTCCCGCTGGTGGCCATCGCCGCGGTGTACATCCCGTACAAGCGCCGCACGTTCTACAAGTGGTTCGAGATCAACCGCAGTTACAAGCGCAACCTGCGCAGCGGCACGGCGTACCGCAGCAGCGTCCAGGAGGCCGGTACGCGTCTGGACGGCAAGGAGGTCGAGATCGGGCCGCCGCCCGGCATCGGCCGGATCTCCTGGCTCGCGGCCCCCTTCGGCCCCGACGAGATCGCCGTACTCCTGCACGCCGACCGCCGCACCGTCACCGCCGCGATCGAGATCGAGGGCCCGGGCGTCGGCCTGCGCGACAGCGAGGACCAGGAGGCCCTCGTCGACCGCTTCGGCACGCTGCTCAAGCACGTGGCGAACGGCGACGGCTTCGTCACCCGCCTCCAGATGCTCGCCCGCACCCTCCCCGCCGACCCGGACGCCCACGCCAAGGACGTCTCCCAGCGCGGGGACGAGAAGGCACCGGCCTGGCTCCAGCAGTCCTACGACCAGCTCCAGTCCATGGTGTCCACCAGCAGCGAGCAGCACCGCGCCTACCTCGTCGCGTGCATGCACTACAACCGTGAACTCGCCGCCGAGGCCCAGGCCATGGCGCGCGCCGCCCGTCCCCAGGGCGGCAAGAAGCTGGACCGCGACGCCGGGCTCGCCGTCGTCATGGCACGCGAGCTGACCGACATCTGCTCCCGCCTCCAGGAAGCCGACATCCGCGTACGCCAGCCGCTCGGTCAGGGGCGACTGGCCTCCCTCGTGCACTCCATGTACGACCCCGACCACCCGATCGACCACATCCAGGCGATGACGAAACGCAATGCCTGGCCCGCCGAGCTCGACGCCATGGAGCCCACCTACCTCCAGGCGAAGACCCGCGAGTCCTCCACCCGCGCGCCCTGGTGCCACGCCACGGCCTGGGTGAAGGAATGGCCGATGACCCCGGTCGGCGTGAACTTCCTCGCCCCGCTCCTGGTCCACACCCCGGACGTCATCCGCACCGTCGCCGTCACGATGGACCTCGAACCCACCGAGGTCGCCATCGAGCGCATGCTGACGGAGAAGACGAACGACGACGCCGAGGCCAGCCGCCAGCTGAAGATGAACCGCACGGTCGACCCCCGCGACATCGCCTCCCACAACCGCCTGGACCAGCGCGGCGAGGACCTCGCGAGCGGCGCCGCCGGCGTCAACCTCGTCGGCTACATCACGGTCAGCTCCCGCTCCCCGGAGGCCCTCGCCCGCGACAAGCGCACCATCCGCGCCTCCGCCGGAAAGTCGTATCTGAAGCTGGAGTGGTGCGACCGCGAGCACCACCGGGCCTTCGTCAACACACTGCCGTTCGCCACCGGAATCCGCAGGTAGGAGCTGATGTTCTGATGCGGGATCCGCTGTCCGCCGCGACGGACGCCTTCACGGGCTTCCTCTTCGGCAAGGTCGAGACGACCCGCCTGCCCGTGCGCACCTCCACGGGCCAGGCCCAGGCGGTCTACCTGCCGACCGCCGCACCCGGCCTCGGCGACTCGGGCGTCATCATCGGACGCGAGGTCTACTCCGGGAAGGGCTACATCTACGACCCCTTCCAGCTGTACGGCCAGCAGCTCCCCGCGCCCCACTGGCTGGTGCTCGGCGAGTCCGGCAACGGCAAGTCGGCGCTCGAGAAGACCTACGTCCTGCGCCAACTGCGCTTCCGCGACCGCCAGGTCGTCGTGCTCGACGCACAGGGCGAGGACGGCGTCGGCGAGTGGAACCTCATCGCGGAAGAGCTGGGAATAACTCCCATCCGCCTGGACCCGACAGCGGCCCTGGACATGGGCATCCGCCTCAACCCGCTCGACCCGGCGATCACGACGACGGGTCAGCTGGCCCTGCTGCGCACGATCATCGAGGTCGCGATGGGCCACGGCCTCGACGAGCGCTCCGGCTTCGCCCTCAAGGTCGCACACGCCTATGTCAACGAGACGATCCTCGATCGCCAGCCCGTCCTGATGGACATCGTCGAACAACTACGGCACCCCGAGCCGGAGTCGGCCGAGGCGATGAACGTCGCCATAGACGACGTACGGGCGTGGGGCCTGGACGTGGCCCTGGTCCTCGACCGCCTGGTCGACGGTGACCTCAGGGGCATGTTCGACGGCCCCACGACGGTGGGCATCGACCTCGACGCCCCGCTCATCGTCTTCGACCTGTCCCACATCGACCGCAACTCCATCGCCATGCCGATCCTGATGGCGATCGTCGGCGTGTGGCTCGAACACACCTGGATCCGCCCCGACCGCAAGAAGCGCATCTTCCTGGTGGAGGAGGCGTGGCACATCATCAACAGCCCCTTCGTGGCCCAGCTCTTCCAGCGCCTGCTGAAGTTCGGCCGACGCCTGGGTCTGTCCTTCGTGGCGGTCGTCCACCACCTGTCCGACGTGGTGGACGGCGCGGCGGCCAAGGAGGCGGCCGCGATCCTGAAGATGGCGTCCACCCGGACGATCTACGCCCAGAAAGCGGACGAGGCACGGGCGACGGGCCGGGTGATCGGCCTGCCCCGGTGGGCCGTCGAGATCATCCCGACCCTGACGCCCGGTATCGCCGTCTGGGACGTCAACGGCAACGTCCAGGTGGTCAAACACCTCATCACCGAGACCGAACGGCCCCTCGTCTTCACCGACCGCGCCATGACCGAGTCCTCCGCCGACCACCTCGCCGACGACGCGCTGCGCGCCGCCGAACTCGAGGCCGAGGAGCGCGCCGCGGCCTTCGTGGAGCAGCACCTCGCCGATCTCGACGGTTCGTCCGAGTCCACGGTGGCGTGAGATGAGCCGGGACGGGCGGGACCGCCGCAAGGCGGAGAGCGAGGGCGGCATCCCGGACGGCCTGCTGGTCGGGGTGCTCGCCTTCCTTCTCGGCATGACCTTCCTGATCTGGTCGGCCACCGGGCTCGCCGGCTGGTTCGCGCACGGCGCCTGGCCGAACGCGGTCACCTTCGCCCGTACGCCGCTGGCCCTGCGGCACCTCATCGGGCACCCGCACGACGTGACGGGCGCCTGGCCGGACACCCCCGCGGACCAGCTCTCGGGATACGGGCTCTTCTGGGGCCTGTTCATCGGCCAGCTGATGGTGCTGGTCGTGATGGCCGTCTTCGTGATGGGGACGTGGGCACGGTGGCGTGCGGTCCGAGCGAGACGCAGGGCGGGGGCGTACGCGAGACAGGCGCCGACGCCGGTACCTGAACCGGCTCCGGCCCCCGCCGCCGAACAGGTCCCCCCGCATCACGAGGTCCCGCTGCCGCGACCCGAGCCGCAGCCGGCCGAGCTGCCCAAGGAGACCTCACAGCCACCGCTTTCGACGGCTTCTTTGGCAGCGGACGGTAAGCGGGTGGGCGGGTGGGAAGGAACCCGCGCCGCAGGCGCGCTCATCCTCGGCCCCGCCGAAACCCGCCAACCCACCGCGACGCAGGCCGTACGAGACGCGGACGGCCCCGCCCTGGTGGTCACCTCCAATCCCGCCATCTGGTCGGAAACCAAGGACGCCAGAGCCAAACTCGGCCCCGTCCTCCTCTACGACCCCTCCCACCTCTGCGACACCCCGGCCCGCCTCCACTGGTCCCCCTCCACCGGCTGCGAGGACAAGGCGACGGCCGCGTCGAGAGCCATCGCCCTCCTCGGCCCCGTACGCCCCACCGCCAAGGTCGACCAGGCCATGGCAGACGTCGCCGAAACGCTCCTGCGCAGCTATCTGCACGCCGCCGCGGTGGAGGGCAAGGCCTTCCGCCACGTCCACCGCTGGGCCCAGGGCACCCAGGTACAGGACGCCGTACGAGCCCTGCGCACGAACCCCAAGGCCGCCTCCGGCGCGGCGGGCGAACTCGAGGCCGCCCTCACCTCACACCCGGAACGCCGCGACATAGCGCAGGAGTTGACGGCCCGCGCCCTGTCCGCCCTCTTCACGGTCAACGTGCGCGAATCCTGCACCCCGAACCGAAGTGACGCCCTCGTGCTGGATTCCTTCGTCAACGAAGGGGGCACGCTCTATGTGGTCGGTGAACCCATCGAGGACCCCAAGGCGAACCCCGGCGTGATGCCGCTCCTGACGGCCCTCGCCTCAAGCGTGGTCGAGCGCGGCCGGCGCATGGCCGAACGGTCATCCTCCGGTCGCCTCGACCCACCACTTACGCTCGTCCTGGACGACGTCGCCGCGGTGGCCCCGCTCCCCCAGCTCCCGGAGCTGCTCACCACCGGAGCCGACCAGGGCCTGCCCACCCTGGCCCTCCTCCGCTCCCAGGAGCAGGCCAGGGCCCGCTGGCCCCAGCACGATCTCCCGGTCTGACGGCACCTACGGCCTGGCGATCACAAACTCCAGATCCCGGGTCCCCTCGTTCCCCTGGGATGCCACGGATCCCCCGGTCGGCACGAACCCCGTCTTGCGGTAGAAGGCCTCGGCGCGTCCGTTCTTCTCGTGCACGAACAGCCGTACACGATCAAGCCCGCGCTCCCAGGCCCAGGCGAGAGCGCCGTCGACGAGCGCGTCCGTCACACCGCTCCCCCGGTGCTCGGCCCGCACGAAGACACCGACCAGATGCCCCTGGTCCTGGTCGATCACGGCATCGAAGAAGTCCTGCTGCCCGGCCTTCTCGACCAGCATGACCACGGAACCCGCCCACCCCCCGTCCGGCCCGACCGCGACGAACTGCCGCGCCCCGTCGCCCTCGGCGGCACCCGCCGCCCGCTCCCGCCAGAACGAGTCGGGCCGGGCCGCCGACTGCTCGTAGGTCTCGAGGAACGCGAGATGCGCGACCGGGTCCCGCAGGGCGGCGAGCCTCAACTCCTTGACCGCGGGCCACTCATCGGCCCTTATGGAACGAATCACATGGTTCATGGAACCCACCGTAGTCTTCGCGTCCGACCTCGCTCACCTGAATTCCACCCTGCCGATCCCCGCCGTCCTGGACCCCGTCATGCTCTTCCCTGTACTCACATTGATCCCAGGGGAGAAAGCCGCATGACCAAGGTCCAACTAGAGGAACTCCGCGAGGTCATCCACCCCGCGGGCAAGCTGGAGAGCAGGGCGGAACACTGGGCCGGCCGCCTTTACATGCGATCGCTCTCCCTGCGGGTGACCCGGTTGATGCTGGGCACCCGCGTCTCGCCGAACCAGATCACGACGGTCATGGTCTTCGCGGGCGTACTCTCCGGAGTCGCCCTGGTCGTCCCCGGCCTGGGCGGGGCCGTACTGTCCGTCCTCTTCATGCAGTTGTATCTGCTCCTGGACTGCGTGGACGGCGAAGTGGCCCGCTGGCGACGCCAGTTCAGCCCGCTCGGCGTCTACCTGGACCGCCTCGGCGCCTACCTCGCCGACGCCGCGGTCATGGTCGGCATGGGCATCCGCGCCGCCGAACTCGGCCTGAACCTCTACCTGGTGGCCGGCCTGGCGGCCGCGATCGGCGTGCTGCTCCTGAAGTCGTCCTCGGACCTCGTCCACGTGGCCCGCTCCGACAGCGGCATGCAGAAGGCCACCGACCAGTCCGTCGTCCCGCGCTCCAGCGGCCTCGCCCGGGTCCGCCGCCTCACCTCGGCCGTCGGCCTCCACCGCTTGGTCAACGGCATCGAGTGCACCATCCTGCTGCTCGTGACGGCGATCGTCGACCTGGCGCTCGGCGACCTGACGGCGACGAAGATCGCGACCGTGGCCGTGACGGCGATCGTCTGGCTGCTGGTCCCCGCGCACATCGTCTCGATCGTCGCGTCGTCCCGCCTGAAGTAACCGGGTCGCCTGCAAGGACTTGAGTGAGCGCATGCGGGGCCGGTGTCCGGCCCCGCATGCACCCGCCGCCTCCGCAGCCGGACACCGGAGCGAACGCAAAAAAGCCCCAACTTCGGGTACCTACCCGAAGTTGGGGCTCTTCTCAAAATTTGTTCGGCGGCGTCCTACTCTCCCACAGGGTCCCCCCTGCAGTACCATCGGCGCTGTGAGGCTTAGCTTCCGGGTTCGGAATGTAACCGGGCGTTT
>LRTP01000695.1 GCA_001550305.1 Streptomyces diastatochromogenes | reverse complement strand
CGGTCCCCCACCGCCGTGGCGGCGGCCTCGTCCGCGGCGCGCTCGGCCGCGAGCGCGATGCTGTCGCGGACCGCGCGCAGCCCGGGATGGCAGTGTGCGGCGAACTCGGCCGCGACGAGGAAGCGGTGGTGATTGCCCGCGTTGTGGGCCCGCTCGTGGGCGAAGAGCACTTCGCGCTCTTCGGGACAGAGGCTGCGGAGCATCCCGGTGGTCACGACGATGCGGTGCGGACGGCCCGGCAGCGCGTACGCGTCCGGGTGGGGTGATTCGATCACGCACAGGTCGCCCGCGGCGGGTCGGCGGTCGGCCTGGCTGCGGGCGGTGCGGAAGGCGCGCAACTGGCGCAGGGCGGAGCGTACGAGGGTCGCGGCGCCGACGGTCAGGAGGCCGGTGGCCGCCGCCGCCAGCGGCAGGATGATCAGGTTCGACGGGGTGCGCAGGGGGTGGACGAGGTCGCCCAGGCCCGCCAGGACCGGCAGCTTGAGCAGGCCGGTGAGGAGCAGCGCGCCGAGCGCGGCCACGGAGGCGCCGGCCAGCACGAGGACCGTGAGGGTCAGTGCCCACAGGGCGGCGACCGGCGCGAGACGGTCGAGGCAGCGGCGGGCCAGCCTCGGCAGCGCGAAAGGCGGCAGAAGCGGGACGAGCAGCGGAATGATCAGCAGTGTGGTCATTACCCACCCGATTCTAGCTGCTCACCCGATTCCAGAAGATCACGCAGGAGGCGCTCGTCGTCGGGGCTGAGCTGGGCGACGAACCGGGCCAGCGCCGTCTCCCGGTCCTCGTCCCGGTCGAGCTCGGTGTGCATGCGGCGGGCGGTGAGGCCGTGCGGGTCCTGGACGGGGAAGTAGGCGAAGCCGCGCCCCTGCCGCTCCCGGCCCACGAATCCCTTCTCGTGCAGCCTCGACAGGATCGTCGTCACCGTCGTACGGGCCAGCCCCGAGCCGAGCTCCATCTGGACGCGGCCCGGAGTCAACGGGGCGCCGGCGGCCCAGAGGGCGGCCATGACAGAGGCCTCGAGCTCACCCGCCGGTCGGCGTTCGTCCTTCGCGCTGGTCATGGGAACGATCCTCACCCCGGTATCGTCTACAGTTCAGTAGACCGTCTACAGCATTGTAGTCACTCGGGTGCCGTCACGACTGCGCCCGCCCGTCCAGTATGAGAGGGCTCCCGGCGATGGCCGCACCTTTGTTCGCAGCGTCACAGCTCGGATCACAGCTCGGGTCGGAGCTGGCGGTGAACATCCTCAGTGCCCAGTCCCTGCTCGCCGCCTTCGGTGTGCTGGGTGTCGGCGTGGTGATGTTCGCGGAGACAGGGCTGCTGATCGGCTTCTTCCTGCCCGGTGACTCGCTGCTGTTCACGGCGGGCCTGCTGTGCACGGGGTCGGGCCACGGCGGACTGAAGCTCTCCCTGGGACCGCTCCTGATCTGCGCCGCCGTGGGCGCGCTGGCCGGCTCCCAGTGCGGCTATCTCATCGGACGCAAGGCGGGCGGCGCGCTGCTCGCCCGCAGCGGCTCGCCCCGGTTGCACGAGGGGGCCAAGCGCGCCGAGGAGCTGCTGGAGCGGTACGGCCACGCGAAGGCGATCGTGCTGGCCCGCTTCGTCCCGGTCGTGCGCACGGTGCTGAACCCGATGGCGGGCGCCCTCCAGGTCCCCGCCCGCACGTTCACCGTGTGGCAGGTCGTCGGCGGTCTCGTCTGGAGCATCGGCCTCACCCTCGCGGGCTACGCACTGGGCTCGTCGATTCCGAACGTCGACCGTTATCTGCTCCCGATCATCGCCGTGATCGTCATCGTGTCGCTGATCCCGCTGGCCGCCGAGTTCCGCCGCTCCCGCAAGGCCGCGGCCACGACAGCGGAGAAGGGTGCCGAGGGATGATCCTCGCGTTCAACGGGTCGTCGATCGACGGCTCCACCTACACCTACGTGGTGAATCTCGCCCATGACGCCCCGTCCTGGCTGGACAGTCTGGTGTCCGCCTGGTCGACGTACGGGCTGGCGCTGTTCGCCGTTCTCATGCTCGTGGGCTGGTGGCAGGCCCGTCGCAACAGCGCACAGGCGGCGATGGTCGCGCTCGCGGTGCCGCTGATCGTCGTCGTGGCGTTCGGGGTGAACTCCCTGTTCAAGATGGTCGTCCGCGAGGACCGCCCCTGTCAGAGCCTGCACGTGAAGACGCTGGAGGCGTGTCCCGCGCCGGGCGACTGGTCCTTCCCCAGCAATCACACGGTCATCGCCGCCGCGGCCGCCGTGGCCCTGCTCTACGTCTCCCGTCGCCTCGGCACCATCGCCCTGCTGGGCGCCTGTCTGATGGCCGTCTCCCGGGTCTGGGTCGGCGCGCACTATCCGCACGACGTGATCGCGGGCGTCCTGGTCGGCACGCTGATCGCGATGCTGCTGACGACTCTCCTGCGCAGACTCTCCGACCCGCTCGCGGGCCGGCTCACGGACTCGCGGCTGCTGCGGCCGTTGCTGGTCGCGGCGTAGGCCTACGGCTACGGCTACGGCTACGGCTACGGCTACGGCTACGGCTACAGGGAACAGGCAAGCGCGCTTCCGGAGCGGCTGAAGGAGGACCATGCGGCACACGATCCTGGTCGTCGAGGACGATCACGCCCTGCGTGACGTCCTGCTGCGCGGGCTGCGCGACGAGGGCTTCGACACCGTGCCCGCCCCGGACGGGGCGACCGCGCTGCGGCTGGCCGGGGACGACGTCGACGCGGCCGTGCTGGACGTCGGGCTGCCCGACGCGGACGGGCGGGACGTGTGCCAGGCGATCAGAGCCAACGGCTTCCTCTCGCCCGTCATCTTCCTGACCGCCCATCACCACCTCACGGACCGGCTGGCGGGCTTCTCGGCCGGCGGCGACGACTATCTGCCCAAGCCGTTCCACCTGACGGAGCTGGCCGCCCGGCTGCGGGCGGCGCTCAAGCGCAGCGGCCCGCTCCCGGCCACCACGGCCGGGGACCTGGTCCTGGACCCGGTCGGGCACAGCCTCAGCGTCGACGGCACCCGGGTCGGCCTCACCCCGACGGAGTTCCGACTGCTGGCGGCGCTGATATCCGGGTCCGGGGACATCGTCCGCAGGCGGGAGCTGATCAGGGCCGGCTGGCCGGAAGGCGCCCAGGTCAGCGACAACACGCTGGACCAGTATCTGACCCGGCTGCGCCGCAAGCTCCGGGACGGCGGCAGCGCGCTGACCATCACCACGGCGCGCGGCATCGGCCACCGGCTGTCATGAGGGCGTTCGCCTCGCGCTGGTGGCCGCGCACGCTGCGGGGCCGGCTCTCCCTTGTCGCGCTCACCACGGCGACGATCCTGATGGTGATCCTCACGGTCGCGTTCAACACGGTCGTGCGCCGTCACCTTCAGCACCAGGCGGACGACGAGCTGCGCACCCGGGCCGCCGCCGTCGCCGCGACCGTCGTCACCGACGGCTCCCGGGTGCGGGTCCTGGAGACCCCGGGCGAGGAGCTCCTCGACACGAACGTGTGGATCTACTCGGGCGGCCGGCTGCTCGAGAAGCCCTCGTCCGCCACCGCCACCAGCCCGCTGACCCGCGCCGCCGGCCGGCTCGTGGCGCGC
>LRTP01000694.1 GCA_001550305.1 Streptomyces diastatochromogenes | reverse complement strand
GGCGCCCCTGCGGGGCGCCGGCCTCGGCCCGGTTGGGCGCGAGCCGTTCTCCGCCGGTCGTGCCAATGCCCGTCCTCGTCGTCCACCACAGATCGGAGAATCCGTCGGTCCCGGATCGAACACGGGTCGAGATCCTTTGGTCCGCCGGGCTGTCGGGGCCCGTCGTCCAGTCCGGATCCGATGCGCTTCACGCTACCGTCCCAGCCCCCTCCCACGGCCAGGGAACCCACTCGTTCGGGGTGGGGCCAAAACATCTTGTCGGAGCCAGGTTGACGACCCTCACACGACCCCCTACACCCCGCCGGGTGGGGCCAACTTCAGTGCCCGCGTGGGGCCAATTGAAGTTGCCACAAACACGGTAGGCATAAACCCGAGCTGGGGCAGCACGAGTGGGTGGTGCGGATCTACAGCCGCCCCGTCCACCCGGACAAGCGTTCGGATCCGGAGGACCGCAAGAGGGGTACCCGGCGGACGGCTACCGCAAAACCGCAGGTCAGCCCGATTACGGGTTTCCAGGAATCGGAGACCCAGGAATCGGGTTCCCCGAAATCGGGTGAGCCGGATTCGGGTTCTCAGGGGTTCTCCTTTAAGGACTCTCATAACGACTCTCTCTGGTGACGGCAGTCCCTCGGGTGCACCTGCGTCACAGGCGGGGGAGAGCAACGGCCGACGCCGGAGGAGGGTGCGGAGTCCAGGGCTGTCGATGTGGTCCTTGCGGGGTGGGCGTCGGGTGCCGGGTTGCAGCGTCCGCCTGTCTCGGTGCGCGGGCAACTGGCCGGGCAGGTCGCCGAGCTGGCTGCCGAGTACGCGACGTCTGACGAACTGCGTACGGTCGCCGAGTTCGCGGGGCGCCGTCGTTGGACCGACCTGGGCCGTGCCGCGATGCATCCGGAGTGCGAGGAGCGCCTGGCGCTGGTCCGGCCGCGCTCGGGGCAGGGCACCGGTGGTCGTGAGCGGTGTCCGGATCATCCGGCCCGTTACCGCAAGGGCTGCCTGGACTGCGCGATGGCCGTGCCGGTCTGACAAACCCGGTGCGGGCCGCTCCCCGGCATGGGAGCGGCCCGCGTTTTCCCCTGAACGCGCGACCGAACAGGAGACCTCCAGTGTCCAGCACCATCCCTGCCCAGCAGCACGACGCCCCCGGCCGTGACTCCGGAAGCGGGCAGTTGGCCGCGTTCACCCGGGTGCCGCCGCAGGATCTCGATGCCGAGCAGTCGGTGATCGGGGCGTTGATCCTCTCGGGCACCCGGAACACCACGTCGTACCGGTTCTTCGGCGAGATCCTGGAGACGGGCATCGTCGCTGAGGAGTACTACCGGCCCGCGCACACGGCGATTCACCGCGCGGTCTGCCGCCTGCACGCGGCGGGCGAGCCCGTGGACGCCATCACCATGGCCGACGAGCTGAAGCGGCGCGGCGAGCTGGCCCGCGTGGGCGGCGCCGCGTACCTGCATACCTGCGTGCAGGCCGTGCCCACCGCGGCCAACGGCCCGAGTTACGCCGAGATCGTGCGGGCCAAGGCGTACCGGCGGGCGGTCATCGAGGCGGCGCAGCGCGTCCTCGAGTACGCCTACAGCGAGGAAGGCGACGAGGACGAAGTCCGCGACCTGGTCGAGCGGCAGCTCACCGAGATCATCGCGGGCATCCCGGGCCTGCACGAGGCGCCGCCGGCGGTCGGCGACCTGCTACCTCGACTTCGTCGCGGACCTGGAGGACATCCAGGACGGCAAGAACATCGGTCTGACGTACGGGTTCGCCGACCTCGACACGATTACGTCGGGGATGCGGCCGGGCAACGTGACCGTGGTGGCCGCGCAGCCTGGCGTGGGCAAGTCCACGTTCGCGCTCAACGCCGCCGTCGCCGCTGCCAAGACGGGCGCCCGGGTGATGTTCTCCTCGCTGGAGATGAGCGGCACCGAGCTGATGCAGAAGATCGCCGCCGCTGAGGGGAAGATCGCGCTTCACCACCTGACGCATCAGGGCGGGCTCACCGCGGAGGGGTGGGAGACCGTCCGGCGCCTGGGTCCGGAGCTGTTCCAGTCGCTGCCGTTGCGGGTCTACCGGCCCGACGGCGCGTCGCTGGGCGACATCGCCGCGGCGGCCAGGGCCTGTGCCCGCGACGGCGGCCTCGAACTCCTCGTCGTGGACTACCTCCAGCTCGTCGAAGTCGAGCAGGCCCGCAACATCACCCGCGAGCAGGCCGTGGCGTCCGTCTCCCGGGGCCTGAAGAACCTGTCCGTCCAGCTCGGGTGCCACGTCATCGCCCTGTCGCAGCTCAACGACGACGGCTTCATGCGCGAGTCACGGGCGATCAAGAACGACGCGTCGATCGTGGTCAAGGTCGAGCGGCCGGACGCGGGCGAACCGGAATCGCCGCGCGCCGGTGAGGTCGACCTGGTCATCGAGAAGAACAGGTTCGGGCCGACAGCCCGCGTGACCGTCGCCGCGCAGCTCCACTACTCGCGGTTCGTGGACATGGCCCACACCTGAACAACCGCCGGGAAACCGGCCGTACGCCGCTGTGAGCGCCGTTCGTGTCACTGCCGGACCCTCGCGTCCGGGCGGGAGAATGGCGATCACAGCGGCTCCTGCAGCTTCGACGGGAGAGGGGGCGCGGCTGTGCCGGTCAACTGCGACCCCTGCCCCGGTGAGTTCCGCCCCCACGACGAGCCGTGCGACCTGTACGACTACCTGACCCTGGCTGACGACGAAAAACGTTGCTGCGCCCGGCATCACCCCGACGCCAGGCGCCACGATCCCAATACCCCGCCGCCTCCATGGCCTTGGTAGCGCCCCGCCAGCGCGGCTGTGCGCCGATCTCCCGCCATTCCGCCCCGCCCCGGGCCTCCTTGGGCGGGGCGGCGTCTGTTCGGCCGTCAGAGGGGCGTACAGCGCTTCCGGTTGGCGGGCGGGCGTGAGGTGTGAGGCTCACACCCCCGTTTCGTCAGGTCGGCGCGCCCCGGCTGTGAGCTGTGAGGCTGTGGGGTCCGATCGGCCGCTGATCGGCCGGCCATTGGCCCTGATCGGCCGTCAGCAGCCGATCAGGGCCAATGGCCGGCCGATGGTGGGACCGGTGCTGACCTGCGCGGGCCAATCGATCCGATCAGCCGCCGCACCCCCCGGGTTGAGGGCCGTACGGCGGGGTTTTGGCCCCAGCCCGGGGTTGTACGCGTGGTTGGCACCGCCACCCGGCACCGCCGCGGCACCGCCAACGCACCGCCACCCAGCCCTTTCGGGGGCGGTCACCAGCACCCGGGTGGCGGTCCCGTGGCGGTGCCGGGTGGCGGTCCTGCATCGTCCGTCGGAGCATCCGCCGGGAGTCCGCCACCGCCGACAGCCCGCTGGGATCCGTCCAGCGCCCGCCGCCCGGCGGACGTCTGGCGGGCGTCCGGCGGGTCGGTGAAAGCGCTCAAGGCGTGCACACGTGCACGAGCACACGGGTGCACACGAGAGGGGTCCCGGCCGGGGCCAACGCGTGCCGCGCGTACCGCGTGGCGGGCGTGGCGCGGTTTCACGCACGAGCGGTGCGCGCGTGAGGGCGCGCACCGGCACGGCTCGGACCGGGAGGGTGCGTCACAGCCCCGGTGCCACAGCCGCGGTCACAGCTCGGGG
>LRTP01000693.1 GCA_001550305.1 Streptomyces diastatochromogenes | reverse complement strand
ACCTTCCGCACGCACCCGAACGTGCGCGACAGCTCCGCTGCCTGCGCATCCGTCGGACAGAAGCGGTACTTGAACGCCCGCTTCACGTGAGTGGTCACAACTCACAAACTATCGCATCAACTAGTGGCTATCTGCGGGTATTTGGCCGCGAACGACGATCCGCTCTGGCGGCGGATCGTCTTTCCCTGCCCTGCTCCGCAGGAGTCCGATTCCTCTCCGCCCCTGAAGGGCGGAGTATCCACGGAGGGATCAGATGACCCACATCGCACCCCGCGCGGTGACGTCAGGTGGCCGCCGCCGTCCAGGCGGCGGCCCCCGGGCGGGCACCGTCATCGCGTTCCTCACCCCGTTCTTCCTGCCGTTCGTACTGTTCTACCTGGTGCCCGTCGGCTACGCGCTCTGGCAGAGCTTCCGTGTCGTGCGCCGCACCGGAGGCCAGTACGGGACCTCGTACACGACTTTCGGTGGATTCGACCAGTACACGCAGGTGTTCCAGAACAGCGAGTTCTGGAACAGCATCGGCCGCATCGGGCTGTTCGGCATCGTGCAGGTGCCCGTCATGCTGTTCGTCGCGCTGGTCATGGCGCTGCTGCTCGACACACCCCTGCTGAAGCTCAAGGCGTTCTTCCGCATCACCGCGTTCATGCCGTACGCCGTGCCCGGCGTCATCGCCGCGATCATGTGGTCGTACCTGTACTCGCCGCAACTCAGCCCCGTCGTCGACCTGTTCCAGCGCATCGGTCTGCACCCCGACTTCCTCGGTCCGGGCGCCGTGCTGTGGTCGGCGGCGAACGTCTCCACCTGGCTCTGGACCGGCTACAACATGCTGATCATGTACTCGGCGCTCCAGTCGATCCCGCAGGAGCTCTACGAGGCCGCCAAGATCGACGGCGCGACCAACTGGACGATCGCGTGGCGGATCAAGGTCCCGATCATCGCGCCGTCGATCGTCCTGACGACGGTGTTCTCGATCATCGGCACACTCCAGCTCTACGCCGAGCCGGCCGTGCTGCGCCAGATCTCCTCGAACATCTCCAGCACGTTCACCCCGAACATGCTGGCGTACGCGGTGGCCTCCGGGAACAACTACCAGCAGGCCGCGGCCATTTCGGTGGTCATCGCCGTCATCACCTTCGTCTTGAGCTTCGGGTTCATGCGACTCACCTCGAAGAAGGCGGGACTGTGAGCAACCCCTCCACGATCCGCGAGAGCCGGGGCAGCCGTACGGCCGTCATGGCCCTGATGTTCCTCCTGGCCGTCTACTTCCTGTTGCCGGTCTACTTCCTGGTCGTCGCGGCGACGAAGCCGCAGGGTGAGCTCGCCACTACCAACGGGCTGGCGTTCTCGCACTTCAACCTGTTCGAGAACCTGCGCATCCTGTTCACCCGCAGCGACGGCATCTTCGGGCGATGGGCCGTCAACACCGTCATCTACGCGGTGCTGGGCGCGGCCGTGGGAACCCTGATCTCGGCCCTGTGCGGCTACGCGCTGGCCAAGTTCCGCTTCCGCGGCAGGGAGTTCCTCTTCTCCGTCGTGCTCGGCGGTGTCCTCGTCCCGACCACCGCGCTGGCCCTGCCACTGTTCCTGCTCTTCTCGGCGACCGGGATCGTCAACACCTACCTCGCGGTGTTCCTGCCCAGCATCGTCAGCCCGTTCGGTGTCTACCTGGCGCGCATCTTCGCCAACGCCGCCGTCCCGCAGGAGCTGATCGAGTCGGCGCGGCTGGACGGCGCGGGCGAGTTCCGCACGTTCTTCTCGGTGTCGTCCAGGCTGATGACGCCGGCCCTGGTGACCATCTTCCTGTTCCAGTTCGTGGCCATCTGGAACAACTTCTTCCTGCCGATGGTGATGCTCCAGAAGGAGTCACTGTTCCCGATCACGCTCGGCCTGTACGAGTGGAACGGCCAGACCGCCCGGGCCCCGCTGCTCCAGGAGTCCGTGATCACCGGCTCGCTGGTGTCGATCGTGCCCGTGATCATCGTGTTCATCCTCCTTCAGCGGTTCTGGCGCACCGGGCTCGCCGCCGGTTCCCTCAAGTGACCGCTCTCCCCCGCACGTCCGCACAGAAGGTCCCCCTCGCCATGCAGAACTCCGCCGTCTTCGTGCCCCATTTCCACTGGGACCGGGAGTGGTACGAGCCGTTCCAGGTGTTCCGGCACCGGCTCGTCACCGCCCTGGACACCGTGCTGGAGACGGCCGAGGCGAACCCGGACTTCCGGTTCACCGTCGACGGGCAGATGGCCGCGGTCGAGGACTACCTGGAGATGCGGCCGGAGAACCGCGACCGCCTCGTGGCGCTGGTGCGCGAGGGCCGGCTCGCCATCGGACCGTGGCTGATCCTGCTCGACGAGTTCCTCTGCTCGGGCGAGACGATCGTGCGCAACCTCCGGATGGGATGGGACGCGGCGGAGCGACTGGGCGGTGCGATGCCCGTCGGGTATCTGCCGGACATGTTCGGCCACATCGCGCAGATGCCGCAGATCCTCGCCCGCGCCGGGATCGAGCACGCGGCGCTGTGGCGCGGTGTGCCCGGCTCCGTCGACGGCCACGCCTTCCGCTGGCGCGCGCCGGACGGCTCCGAGGTGCGCACCGAGTTCCTCTTCGACGGCTACGACAACGGCCTCGACGTCCTGCTGGTGCCCGACCGGATCGGCCGCGCGCTCGACGACTACGCGCGGATGACGGCCGACCGATGGGGCGGCGACCCGGTGCTCGCGATGGCCGGCACCGACCACAACGCGCCCGACCCGCGGCTCGCGGACTGGCTGCGGCGCGCTTCCGGCGAGGAACGAGCCATCACGATCGCGACCCTCGACGAGTACATCCGCGAGCACGTGCGGGACGGGGTGTCCGCCGTCGTCACCGGCGAGCTGCGCAGCCACGTCCGCGGCAACATCCTGCCCGGCGTACTCTCCGTCCGGCTCGGGCTCAAGCAGCGGATGGCCGTCGCCGAACGCACCGTCGACCACGCCGAGCGCGTGAACGCCCTGTGGTCCCGGCGGGACGACACGCCGTTCCTGTCACTCGCCTGGCACAAGATCATCGAGTCGACGGCGCACGACTCGGTCGTCGGCTCGGGCACCGACGAGACGTGCGACCAGGTCGACGCCCGCCTGGCCGAGGCCACGCAGACCGCGCGTGCCGTGCGGGACGCCGCGCTCGCCGAGCCCGCCGCCCGGGTGCCGAGCGACGCTCATCTCGTCGCCAACCCGCTGCCGTTCGCCCGTACGGCGCTGGTCGAGGTGGACGTCGTGGCGCCACCGGCGGGAGCCGGTCTTGTCGCGACCGCCGCCGACGGCTCCACGCACTCCGTGCAGCTGATCTCGCAGGCCCCGACCGTGCTGAGCGATGAGCGCATGGACGCCTCCCGGCTCGAACGCGTCCTGCGCCGGATCCACCGCCGGGAGCTGTTCGGCCGGCTGATCGACCACTACGAACTCACCCCGAACTCGCTCGTCTTCCACCTCGCCGAGGTGCCCACCAGCGGACCGTTCGACCTGCTGATCCTGCGCCGCGAGGTCGCCGAGGCGGCCGCCGCGCACCCGGGCGAGTGGCGGGTGCTGACGGTGGAGGAGGCGCGGGCGACCGCGCTGGTGCCGGTGCATGTGCCGGC
>LRTP01000692.1 GCA_001550305.1 Streptomyces diastatochromogenes | reverse complement strand
GATGCCCGTGGCCCGGACCCCGGGAGCCTGTTCGGCGAGCCGCGCCACCAGGGCGTCCCGGCGGCGCCGGTAGCGCAGCCGGGACGCGCGGACATGGCGGTCGTAGGCGCCCGACGTGATGAACTCCGCCAGGGTGAGCTGGTCCAGCACCCCGCACGACCAGTCCACCCCGCCCTTCGCCGCGACCACCTCCGGGGCGAGCGACGGCGGCAGCACCAGCCAGCCCAGCCGCAGACCCGGGGCCAGCGACTTGCTGGCCGTGCCCACATGGACCACGTGGTCGGGGTCGAGGCCCTGAAGGGCGCCGACCGGCTGACGGTCGTAGCGGAACTCCCCGTCGTAGTCGTCCTCCAGGATCAGACCGCCCCCGCGCCGCGCCCAGTCCACCACCTGCGCCCGCCGGTCGGGGTGCAGCGGTACGCCCATCGGGAACTGGTGGGCGGGCGTCATCAGCACCGCCCGTACGCCTCCCAGCGCGTCCCCGCCCCGCGGGCCGGCCGCCAACTCCTCCGTGCGCGTGCCGAGTTCGTCGAACCCGAGCGGCACCGTCCGCAGCCCGGCCCGCTCCAGCAGCCGCCAGTGGACGTCGAGCCCGTAGGACTCCACGGCCAGCGAGTTCAGTCCCCGCCCGCGCAGCACCTGGCCGAGCAGCATCAGGCCGTGCACGAAGCCGGAACAGATGACGATGTGCTCCGGGTCCGTGCGGACGCCCCGGGCGCGGGCCAGATAGCCGGCCAGGGCGGTGCGCAATTCCACCCGGCCGCGCGGGTCGCCGTAGTCGAGGGCCTCGTGCGGGGCGGCGGTCAGGGCGCGGCGGGAGGCCTTCAGCCAGGCCGCGCGGGGGAAGGAGGACAGGTCGGGGGTGCCGGGGACCAGGTCGTACGCCGGGCGGGCGTGGGTCGGGCGGCCGGGTGCGGAGGTGGCGGAGGGGGCCGGCACCGGGCGGCGGGCGACGCTCGTGCCCGAGCCCTGGCGGGCGGTGAGCCAGCCCTCCGCCACCAGGTCCGCGTACGCCTCCGCGACCGTGTTGCGCGCGATGCCGAGGTCCGCGGCGAGGGAGCGGGAGGAGGGCAGCCGGGTGCCGGGCGCGAGGCGGCCACTGCGGACCGCCTCGCGGAGGGCTTCCGTCAGACCTCTGCGGACACCCGGTCCGGTCGGCTCGACGTGGAGGTCGACCCCGAAAGTGGCCCAAGATTTCGCCATGTAAATGGACCATACTCCTGGGCTGCTTCGCTCGTAGGGTCGAGAACATGACGACGAACGACACCACCACCCAGACGACCGCCACGACCGACACCACCACCGCCGAGTACGCCCCCGAGCACAGCCCCCGCCTGCACTGGGCCAAGCACGCCCCCGAGGTCTACAAGGCCATGCTCCGGCTGGAGACGGCCGCGCAGCAGGGGCTGGAGCCGAAGCTGCGCGAGCTGGTGAAGATCCGTGCCTCGCAGCTCAACCACTGCGCGTTCTGCCTCGACATGCACAGCAAGGACGCGCTGGCCGCCGGGGAGAGCGTGCAGCGGATCGTCCAGCTCAGCGCGTGGGAGGAGTCGAAGCACTTCTACACGGCGAAGGAACTCGCGGCGATCGAGCTGACCGAGGCCGTCACCGTCCTCACTGACGGATTCGTGCCGGACGAGGTGTACGAGAAGGCGGCCCAGCACTTCGAGGAGGCCGAGCTGGCGCAGCTGATCGCCGCGATCACGGTGATCAACGCGTGGAACCGGTTCGGCGTGAGCACGCGCATGGTCCCGGGTCACTACGAGGCGGGCCGGCACCAGTGACGGAGCGCGGCGAAGCCACGAGGGAGCGTACGAAGGTGCTCGACCCGGCGGTCGGGCGGGCCCTGTCCGCGCTGAGCGCCGCCGCGAAGAAGGGGCTCGGCGAGCCCGCGCTCGCCGAACTCGTCATGATCCGCGCCTCCCAGCTCAACCACTGCGCCTTCTGCCTCGACATGCACCTCGCACTGGCCCGCAAGAACGGCGAGTCCGAGGACCGCCTCCAGCTCCTCGACGCCTGGGAGGAAGCGGAGGACCTCTACAGCGGGCGCGAGCGGGCGGCGCTGGCGCTGACGGAGGCGGTGACCGTCCTGACGGAGGGCTTCGTGCCGGACGAGGTGTACGCGCGGGCGGCCGAGCACTTCGACGACGTCCGGCTCGCGCATCTCATCGCCCTGGTCACCGCGATCAACGGCTGGAACCGGGTGATGGTGAGCCGTCGGATCCCGCCGGGGGGATACGCGCCGTGAGCGGGGGTCGAGGCCGCGCTGTACGTCCCGGCGGGCGCCGACCGCGGGTATCCGGTCGGCGCCCCCGTCGACGTGCTGCCACTGCCGCGGGCGGGGATCCCGGGCCCGGTCAACGGGTCCGTGCGGTAGCCGGGGTCACGACAGCCACGCGCGCCATGTCGACGCGTGGCTGTCGACCCACTTCTTCGCCGCGTCCTGCGCCGACAGCTTGTCGTTCGCGATCATCAGGGAGACCTCGTTCTGGTCCTCGGTGGTCCACTTGAACTTCTTCAGGAAGGCGGCCGCCTTGCCGCCGCTCTTCGCGAAGTCGGCGTTCAGGTACTTCTGGAGCGGTGTGTGCGGGTAGGCGCAGGCGACCTTGGCCGCGTCGGCGTCGCAGCCCTCCTTGTACGGCGGCAGCTTCACCTCCGTCATGGGGACCTTCTTGAAGAGCCACTGGGGCGAGTACCAGTAGGTGAGGAAGGGCTTCTTCTCCTTGGCGAACTGCTTCATCTGGGTGATCTGCGCGGCCTCCGAACCGGCGAACACCACCTGGTAGTTCAGCTTCAGGTTGGCCACCAGGGCCTTGTCGTTGGTGACGTAGGAGGGCGAGCCGTCCATGAGCTGGCCCTTGCCGCCGCTCTCCGCGGTCCGCATCTGGCCGGCGTACTTGTTGAGGTTCTTCCAGTCGGTCACGTCGGGGTGCTGCTTGGCGAAGTACGTCGGGACGTACCAGCCGATGTGCCCGGTGACGCCCAGGTCCCCGCCGGGGGCGATGGTCTTCTTGTCCTCGACGTACCGCTTCTCCTGGTCGGGGTGGCCCCAGTCCTCCAGGATGGCGTCGACCCGGCCCTGGCTGAGCGCGTCCCACGCGGGGACCTCGTCGACCTGGACGGTGTCGACGCGGTAGCCGAGTTCGTGCTCCAGCAGGTACTGCGCGACGGCCACGTTGGCCTGCGCGCCGACCCAGGACTGGACGGAGAGGGTCAGGCTCTTCGAGCCCCGCGCGTTCGCGAAGGGCGAGGCCTGCTTGGTCATGTCGACGGCGCCGCAACCGGTCAGCGTCAGCAGCGCGGCCGCACCGGCCATCACCGAAGTCGTACGTAGGCGCATGTCACGCTCCCTTCTTCGTGGTCCGCGCGGTCGGCTGGGTCACCCGGTCGAGCATCAGGCCGAGGCAGACGATCGCCGCGCCGGCCACGAGGCCGGTCGCCAGGTCGCCCTGTGCGAGGCCGAACACGACGTCGTAGCCGAGTGCGCCGCCGCCGACCAGACCGCCGATGATGACGACGGCGAGGACGAGTACGACGCCCTGGTTGACGGCGAGCAGCAGCGACTGGCGGGCCAGCGGCAGCTGGACCTGGCGCAGCTGCTGGGCGCCGGTGGCGCCGAGCGAGCGGGCCGACTCCA
>LRTP01000691.1 GCA_001550305.1 Streptomyces diastatochromogenes | reverse complement strand
CGGCGCCGCCGGGCCCGGCTCATGGCGGCGGCGCTGGGTCGCTCGCGCGGTGGGTTGGCCAGCAAGGCCCACCTTGCGGCAGACCGGCGCTGCCGCCCGCTGACGTTCGTACTCACGCCGGGGCAGGCCGCAGACAGTCCCCGGTTCGTCGCGGTGTTGGAGAAGGTCAGGGTGCGCGGACCGGTGGGCCGTCCACGCACCCGACCGGACGCGGTAGCTGCCGATAAGGCGTACTCCTCGCGGGCGAACCGCGCTTACCTGCGCAGACGCGGGATCAAGGCGGTGATACCGGAGAAGGCCGATCAGGCCGCGAACCGAAGGAAGCGCGGCAGGGCCGGCGGTCGGCCGGTGGCTCATGACGCTGAGCAGTAGAAGGAGCGCAACACGGTGGAGCGCTGCATCAACAAGATCCGGGCTTGGCGGGGTCTGGCCACGCGCTACGACAAGACGCCCGCGAGTTACATGGCGGGGCTCCAGCTACGCGGATCCATCATCTGGATACGCAGCCTCAAACCGGGGCCGCGGTCGCGGCGCCCGGCTGGCAAGCCGGACGCCGCAACCGCGCACGTCAGGCCGTCGAGGTGACCACTCGGCCGAAGTGCCGGGCGAAGAACCGGACCGCGCTGTCGGCCTCGAACCTGGGCAGCTCCTTGTGTTTGCCCGAGTTCACGTGCAACGTCTTCTCCTTCGAGGCGAAGGCGTCGAACAGCGCGAGACCCTCCTCGCGCGAGATGTGCTCGTCGTCCCACTGCAGGTCGAACTCGATCGGGATGGTGATCTGCTTCGCTTTCTCGGCCAGGGCATCGGGCCAGTGCTGGCCGAAGACCGCGGCGGTGATCCTGGGTTCGATCGCCACGAACGGTATGCCGATCGCGGTGCCCATGTTGATGCCCCAGAAACCGGCCGGCCCGTCGGTGCCGATCTCTGGGAGTTCCTGGAGGGCATTCAGGGTCGCCTGGTACTCGGGCACGGCGAGTTCCGCCAGGTGGTCGTTGTAGCGCACGACGATCGGGCCTTCCGGCTCGCCCGCCGCCCGCGCCCGGAACAGCTCGGCGATTTCTGCCTCGTCGTGCGCCGTGCGCGGCCGGTCGCCGTGACCGGGCGCGTCGACGACGGCGACGTGGAAGCCGCATCCGGTCACGAGGAGGTGGGCGCGGCCGGACATTGCCGGGTGCTTCTTGTGGTTGCCGCCGCCGTGGGCCATCAGGATCAGGGGTGCGCGATGGGCTGCGTTGGAGGCCGGTGACCAAAGGACGCCGGGGACGTCGCCCACGGTGAAGTCGCGTTCGAGCATGCCGTTCGACGACGACTCGGCGGTGAACTGCAGAGAGTGCATGTGTTGCCTTTCGGGAGTGCCTTGTTGGCGAGGCGCTCCCGGCGACACCTACGTCAATCGCCGGCCGTGACGAAAAGGGGGAGCACCCACGTCGATACAGCGTTCATGGGTCTCACCTCCTCGGGCGGTGTCACGGTCGACTGGAAGCTACCAGCCCGTTGATCATCCCTTCAACCCTTTTCCCCGCCACGTCATCACGACTCCAGACGCCCTAGGCGGCGTGCTCAGGCGAGCTCCGGATCACCTGGGTCCGGCGGTCCTCCGCCTCACGGTCGAGACGCGTGATCTCGGGGTCGCCCTCAAAGTCGTCCCGCGCGATCTCCTCCGCCTGCTTCACCACATGCTCCAGCCGGTTGACGAAGC
This sequence comes from Streptomyces diastatochromogenes, assembly GCA_001550305.1. Taxonomy (GTDB): domain Bacteria; phylum Actinomycetota; class Actinomycetes; order Streptomycetales; family Streptomycetaceae; genus Streptomyces; species Streptomyces mirabilis_D. Next base: position 1,972 of record LRTP01000691.1, on the reverse strand, counting down.
CGCGCATCTCCTTCAGCGTCCTCCGCGCCTCGGCCGGGTTCAGCTCGCCCAAGTGGACGCCGTAGCCCAGCCAAACCTGAGTGCGGCGGCCGTACGCCTGCGGCTTGCCGTCGCTGACGACGACCTGCGCGGACAGCCACGGCAGCCCGTTGCCGTACCCGCTGTACCCGCTGGAGTCGATGGCGGCATCTCGCAGCTTGGTCTGGACAGGGAAGGCGCGGTGGCACTCTGCGGCGCACGGCGCGGCGTGGTCGTCTACGCACCACGGGGGGCAGCCCCAGCGGAGCATTCACTCAGGGCCCCGCTGGGCGGCGGTGAGCGGGAGACCGGACGCCTCGACGCACGTGCGGCAGACCTTGACGTCCGCGCCAGTCATGTCCTGGACGCCGCGGAAGCCCACGAGGGCATTGGCAGGGAAGTACAGGAGGGCGGTGTCGTCCAGCTCACCGCTGCAGGTGAGACAGCGGCCGACCACGTGGACGTCGTCGTATGCCACGGCCACCTTGTCGGCGCGGGCGACGACGGTGCGGCGGCCGTCGATGGTCCTGATTTCGGCGAGGTCCACGACCGTGTCGTCAGTCAGCTGGAGGGCGAGGCCGAGGCGCTCGCACTCCTGGATGAGCTTGGGCAGGTAGGCCTTGTTCTCGGCGTGGTCGCAGAGGAGTTCGGTCACGTGGGCGATGACGGCCTTCGGGTCGTCCGCTGCGGCGACGAGGCTGACAATCAGGCTCTGGAAGGCGTCCAGTTCGGGGCTGCCGAGGCCGAGGGCGTGGTTCTGCTCCAGATGGAGGATGATCCGGGCGGCGTCCGTCTCGGATTGCCCGCCGCGGGCCGAGCCCTTCGCGGTGCCATTGACGAGCCGCGAGGCGAGAGGGATGAGGTGTCCGCCGGCCGTGGAGTTCGTATCCATGATGCTCATGGGGTCTGCTCCTTCGTGGAGTTGAATCGGCCTTTCTGGTCGGCGTAGTCGCGCTGATGGGAGCGGTCGACGCGTGTCGTCCTCGTTCGGGTGGTGTCGCCTCAGATGCCGGTCGGTGCCTGGCAGGAGACGCGTAGAGTGCGCCGTTTTGCTGGCCTGGGTGTCGCCAGAGGGGCCCGGCCGCCTGCTTCCGGCGGCGACCGCTGCCTGGGCATGGGGTCTTCGGCTCCACCGGGCGCCGGGCAGTGAAAGTCTTTAGAGTGCATGATCGTTGGGCAGTGCGTGCAGGCCACTGTGGATGGTCGAGGGGGAGTGTTGTGAGGGTCGAACTTCCGCCGGAGCCGGTGTACTTCGTCAACCGCGATGATGAGCGGGAACGTGCCTTGCGCGCCGTGACGGAATGGCGGAGCCGTTCCCGCCCGCTGGTCCTGGCGCTGAGCGGGCCGGGTGGTTTGGGAAAGACGGAGCTGGCTGGCCCGATCGCCCGCACTCTGCTCGACCGCTACCCCTTTACCGATGGTGTGCTGTCGGTCGACCTCGACGACTTTCGGGCGGACGGCGTGCTTGACCCCGGTGACGTGCTCTCCCAGTTGCTGCATTCGCTCGACGTGGCGCCGGACCAGGTGCAGGCCCAGTACGCGGCTCGGTGCCCGGGCGTGGAACGCATCTGGGACACGGTATACGAGCGTTCGTCGGCGACAACCGCGGAGGCGGCAACCAGCGGCACCGCCACGAACGGGTGACGCATCCCTCGACGTCGACGCGGATCCGGCAACAGCCGCTACCGCTCCACCAGCGACGACCCCGCAGTGTCCTCCAGAGCGGGCGACTTGATCAGGCAGACGGTGGCAGACTGGCGACACATCGAAGCTCCGGTGGTGCGAGGCGACTTGGGAAGGTCACCCCGTTCAACCGGAGCTTCGCTGCGTGCGTGACGGCCCAGCCCGCGCTCCTTGGACCGCCGCGACCTGCGGACCCTCAGGGCTGGTCGTACCAGGAGAACGCCGCGATCCGCCAGCCCTCCGGGGTGCGGACGAACTGGATGGTCTTGGT
>LRTP01000690.1 GCA_001550305.1 Streptomyces diastatochromogenes | reverse complement strand
CTGCACCGCCTGGGCGGCGCCGGATCCGGCCACCGGCCTGGTGGCCGACTGCCGCGGGCTGCGCAGCAGGACGGCACCGACCGCCGCGGCGACCAGCGTCAGTGCCGCGGCGATGATCAGGCACAGGTGGAGGCCGTCGAGGAAGGCCTCGGACAGGGCGCCCAGGGCGCGGCCCCGGTCGGCGCCCAGGTTCATGCCCGCGACCGCGCCCAGGCCGTTCGCGTCCACCACGGAGGTGACGCTCCGTACCGTCGCCGCCGGCAGACCGACGTCGGTCAGGTGACCCGGCAGGGTGTGCCCGGCCTTGGTGGACAGCACGGCGCCGAGGACGGCCGGGCCGAGCGCGCCGCCGACCTGCCGGAACGCGCTGTTCCCGGCAGCCGCCATACCGGCCTGGCGGAACGGCACGGAGGCGACGGCCGCGGCCGTCATCGGCGTGATGACGAAGCCCAGGCCGAGGCCCAGCAGGGCCAGCCGCCAGGCCAGCGAACCGAACGACGTACCGGCGTCGATGGACGTCAGCGACAGCAGCGAGGCCGCGGTCACCAGCAGCCCGCCGGTGATCAGGACGCGGGGCGACACCTTGTGCATCAGCCGCCCGGCCGGTGCCCCGACGAGGATGCACATCAGCGTGACCACCAGCATCCGGGCCGCCGCCTCCAGGGTGCTGAGCTGCTGCACCATGCCGAAGTAGAGGCTGAGGGCGAAGAAGAAGCCGATCAGGCCCAGGAAGCTGATCATGGCGACGAGCGTCGTGGCGGTGAAGGCGGGGCTGCGGAAGAGCGTCAGGTCCAGCATCGGGCTGTCACTGCGCCGCTCCGCCAGGACGAACGCGACGGCCGCGACCGCCGCCGCCACCAGGGCCACGATCACCTTCCCGTCGGTGAAGGAGCCGGCGCCGCCCTCGATGACGCCGTAGACCAGCGCGGTGATCGCCACCGCGGCGGTGATCTGGCCGGGCCAGTCCAGACGTCGTGAGCCGGGGGCGCGCGAGTCGGTCACCAGCCGGGCCGCGAAGGCCGTCGCGAGGAGCGAGGCGGGGACGGGCAGCAGGTATATCCAGCGCCAGGAGAAGTGCTCCAGGATCAGTCCCGCGATCACCGGGCCGACGGCCAGCGCCGCCATCAGGGCGGTGGCCCACAGCCCGACGAACTTGCCGCGCTCGCGGTGGTCGGGCACGGCGTGGCTGATCAGCGCCAGCGTCGTGGGCAGCAGCGCGGCGGCGCCCAGTCCGGCGAACGCCTGGCCCACCCACAGGACCTCGATCGACCGCGCGCACAGCGCGATCGCCGCCCCCACCGCGCTGAACGCGAGGCCCGCCTGGAAGACCTTCTTGCGGCCGTGGACGTCGCCGAAGACACCGGCGGTCAGGATCAGCGCGGCCATGGGCAGCACGAACGCGTCCGAGACCCACGACAGTTGGGCGGTCGACGCGTTCAGCGCCCGCTGGATGGCCGGCAGGCTCACCGAGACGGTGGTCACCGGCAGATACGCGACGAACACGCCCACGCAGGCCATGACGAGCGTGGCCGCCCGCCGTTCCCGCGGCTCGTGCGCCGTTGTCGTGACGTTCACGGAACTCCCTCTCCCCTGCGGCGCACCGCACCGCGATCGCTTGATACGGCGCTCACCTTCGGGGCCGCCTGCCGGCCGGGGCCAGCCAGGGCGGGGGGAAACCTGGAAATTCGACATTCCGGACCCGGTTTTCCGGGATTTCCGTGATCGCTGTCAGGACGTGATCGCTGTCCGGAGGTGTGAGGCCGCCGACCCGGCGACCCGCTCGGCGGATAGGTTCGCGGGTATGACGACGACATCGCAAGAAGCCTTCCTGCGGGCCTTCCATGCCGAACGGCCGGCGGTGACGGCGGACGCGTTCGCCGGTGCCCGCGCCGCGGACGGCCGGTCCAGCTACGAGATCTTGCGCGACCGGGTCGCCGGACACGGGCGGGTACTGGATCTCGGCTGCGGCGACGGCCTGTTGCTCGAACTGCTCGCCCGGACCGAGGGATGCCGGCCGGCCGGGGTGGACCTCTCCCCGGAAGCCCTGGCGCTGGCGCGACGCCGACCGCTGCCCGCCGGGACGACGCTGTCGGAGAGCCGGGCCCAGCACCTTCCCTTCGCCGACGACACCTTCGACGCCTGTGTCTCCCACATGGCGTTGATGCTGATGGGCGAGGTGGAACAGGTGGCCGCGGAGGTGGCCCGGGTGTTGCGCCCCGGAGGCATGCTGGCCTGCGTGATCGGCGGCGGAGCCGTGGGTGGTGAGGCGTACGAGCTGTTCGTCGGGCTGTTGCGGTCCGCGATCGGGACGGCCCCCGCCGAGCAGCGCATCCCCGCTCTCGGGGACCGGAGGACCCGCAGCCGTGCGGGGCTCGACAGCGTTCTCGCGCCGGCGGGATTCGCTCCGGTCGACTGGGAGACCGTCCCCATCGACCTGAGCGGACCGGTCGAGCAGGTGTGGGACGCCCTGGCGGGGGTCTATGACGTCGGCCCGCTCGACGCGGCCACCGTGGAGTCCCTGCGTGTGGACTTCCTCACCGGAGCGAAGAAGCTCACGGCGCCGAACGGGATCGTCCCGTGCGGCATGAACGTGCATCTCGTGACGACGAATCTGACGGTGAATCCGGAGACGCATCCGGCAGCGAATCCGGAGACGAATCTGACGGCGAATCCGGCGGCCGGAACCGCTACTGCTTGAGCGCCGCCATCGCGATGCGCAGGGCGACCGGGTTCATCTCCTCGCCCTTCGCGTCCGTGGCGTTGACCGAGTAGACGAGCGTGCGGGAGAGATCGCGGGTGGCCGCCATGACCGTGGTGTATCCGTACCGCCCGCCCGACTTGAGCCAGTAGACCCGCCCGCCGTACTCGAAGCGCTTGAGCCCGGCGCTCATGGTGGCCCCGTCGATGCCCGACGGAACCGTGAACATCTCCTTCAGCTGCGGCTCCGGGACCAGCTCGCCACGGAAGAGGTGGAGGGTCAGCCGCTCCAGGTCCGCCGTCGTGGAGATCATGTCGCCCGCCGCCCAGCGGTCCGCCTGGTTCCACTCGGTGACGTCGACGAACTCCGTCGTGCCGTCCGCCCGCTTCACCGCCTGGTAGCCGAGGTTGTGCGGACCCCGGATACGCGGATCGGTACCCGGAAAGTACGTGTGCGGCATCCCGGCGGGCCGCAGCACGCGCCGGGTGGCCTCGGAGGCGTACGAGTGCCCCGTGACCTTCTCGATCAGCATGCCGAGGATCGTGTAGTTGATGTTCAGGTAGTGCTGCCGCCCGCCGGGGCGGAACTCCGGCCCCTTCGCCACCGCGGAGGCGACGACCTGCCGGGGTGTGAGGGTGTCGAAGCGGTGCGCGTACGCGTCCTCGAAGGAGTCGCCGAAGCCGTCACCCGCCTGGATCCCGCTGGTGTGGTTCAGCAACCGGCGTACGGAGACGGGCTTGAAGGCGGGCGACAGCAGCCCGGGGAGATAGCGCTGTACGGGCGCGCCCAGATCGACCCTGCCCTCGGCCGCGAGCTGCAGCACGACCGCCGCCGTGACCACCTTCGTCGTGGAACCGGCCCGGAAGAGCGCGTCCGGGTCCGCCGCGCGGCCGCTCGTCAGATCGTGCACTCCGCCGCTCCCGAGCCAGCGGCCGTCGGTGCCCCCGACCCGTACGAGCGCGGCCGTCGCGTCGGCGTCCGGCAGTCCCGCG
>LRTP01000689.1 GCA_001550305.1 Streptomyces diastatochromogenes | reverse complement strand
CGGGCCAGCGAGGCGAAGCGGGCGGACCGGTCGGGCGCGGGGAGGCAGCCGGCCTGGGCGACCGAGTCGGGCTCCAGGATGACGATGACCTCGTCGTCGCCGAGGCCCGCCGCGAAGTCGTCGATCCAGCCGTCGTACGCGGCGAGGTCGGGTGCGCCGCCCTGTGAGGCCCCGCCGCAGTCGCGCTGCGGGATCGCGTACGGCACGACGACCGGGACCCGGCCCTCGGCCGCGGCGCCCGCGGTCACCGCCCTGACCCGCGCGGTGATGGTGGCGGGGGTGAAGTCGGCGAACCAGACGGCGGCCGGGCGGTCGGCGATCCGGGACTCGATGACCGCGCGCCGGTGGTCGCCGGGGTGGGACGCGACCCAGTCCAGGACCTGGGAGTCGGGGTGGGTGTACAGCAGGGCGGGGGCGGCCACGGTCGTCGGCTCCTTCCCGCTCGGGGAGGGCGTCGGGCTCGGCTTCGGGGACGGCGAGTGCCGGGACGGGGACGGCGCGGCGGAGGTCCCGGACGGGGAGGGATTCGGTACGGCGGGCGGCGGGCGGAGGCCGGGCGAGCGGGTCACCAGCGGTTGGGCGTCGTCGGAGGGGCGCTCGCGGTCGAGGGCGGACATCATCCCCGTCACCGCGCCGACCGCCACGACCACCGAGGCCGCCGCGACCATGGCGGCGCGCCTGGCCACCCGCCTGCTTTCGGCCCTGCGTGCGGCCAGGCGCTGCGCACGTAAGCCTGACACGTACCGCTCCCCCCGGTTCCCACCACGTTTGCGCCACTCCCGGCCACAGCCGCGCCTCCCGACACGGGCGTGTTCCCCCTTTCTGGGGATGTGCCCGGCCAGGCGGCGACTCCGGTCAGCCTAGGACTGGGAACCTGCCCCCATGACGCAGTTGGAACAGTTCACCACCTCCATGGACGCGATCGCCTCCCGGATGCGCACCCTGGCGGCGACCCTGCCGGAGCGGGACGGAATCGCGGTCTTCAACCGTGTCTACCTCACCGTCACGGAGGAGGTCGAACGGCGCCTGGACGCGGGGGAATTCCCGGACGGCGAGGCCGCGGTCACGCTGGATGTACGTTTCGCCGAGCGCTATCTGCGCGTGGCCGAGGAGGGGTCCCCGCCCGCCTGCTGGCGCCCGCTGTTCCAGTTCCGGCGCCATCCGGGAGTACGCCCGCTGCAGTTCGCGCTCGCGGGCATCAATGCGCACATCGGACACGATCTGGCGCTCGCCGTCGTGGACACCTGCCGTACCCTGCGCTGCGAACCAGCCGATCTGGAGGACGAGTTCGAGCGCGTGGGTGACCTCCTCGTCTCGCTGGAGGAGCGCGTCCGCGAAGATCTGATGCCGGGCCCCGACCTCCTGCAGATCGCCGATCCGCTCACCCATCTCCTCGGTTCGTGGAGCCTGGAGAGGGCCCGCGACGCGGCCTGGTCGGCGGCGCGGGCCCTGTGGGCGCTGCGCGGACTCCCCGACCTCGCCGAGGAGTTCGCCGACCGCCTCGGCGCCGCGGTCGGCCTGGCGGGCCGGATGCTGCTCACGCCCCTGGGGGACCGATCCGGCCATATCACCGCGTACGGCACGTAACTCACCCTCGTACGCGATACGTTCACGATTCAAATGCCGAATGCGAAGGAGCACAAGCATGGCTGCTCGGCTGGGTCTGAGTCTTCCTCAAACACGCCAGTTCGACATCGGTCGTGACGTCCCGGACGTGGCGCGCACGGCTGAGGAGATCGGCTACGAGAGTCTGTGGGTGTTCGAGCGCGCTCTGTTCCCGGACCCCGCCACGCAGGGGCTGTACGGCGTCCCGAACCTGCCCTGGCCCGACATGTACCGCGGTGTCGCCGAGCCGCTGGTGACCCTGACGCTGGCCGCGACGGCCACGCGGCGGGCGCGGCTGGGCACCAGCGTCCTGGTCGCCCCGTTGCACGGCCCGTTCCAGCTGGCCAGGGCCCTGGCCACACTGGACGCGGCGAGCGGCGGCCGGGTCGTGGCGGGCCTCGGTACCGGCTGGTCGCTCGACGAGTACGCGGCGGCGGGCGTGGCGCCGTTCGAGGAGCGGGGCCAGGTCCTGGACGAGGTCCTCGACGTGTGCCGCGCGGTGTGGGGCCCGGACCCGGTGTCGTACGAGGGCCGCCTGACCAGGATCGAGTCGGCCGTGGTCGCCCCGAAGCCCGCCCGGCCGATCCCGATCCTGCTGCCCGCCTTCAGCAAGAAGGCGCTGACCCGGCTCGTGGACCGCGGCGACGGCTGGCAGCCCGTGGCCACGGGAGGCGCCGACCAGCTCGCCGCCCAGTGGCGGCAGGTGCAGGACTTCGCGGCCGAGCGCGGGCGCACCGAGCCGATCCAGTCGGTGGCGCGGATCAACACGCGCTACTCCGCCAAGGCCTACGACGGCGCGGACCGCCAGCCCTTCCAGGGCAACGTCGACCAGATCGTGTCGGACCTGGTGCCGTACGCCGAGATCGGCCTCGACGAGTACTTCGTCGACCTCCAGGACGGCACGCGGGACGCCGAGGAGCTCAAGGACCTGGCCGCCGAGGTGTACACGGCGGCGCGGGCGGCCGGAATCTGACCGGCCGCCGCACGGAGGCCGGCCCGAACGAGTCCTAGTCCTCGGGCAGTTCCACCGGCGCGATCTCGTCGTAGACGTCGCCGGGCCCGGGGTTGGTCGGGTCGGTCGCCCCGCCCAGCTGGTGCATGACGCCCCAGACCGCGTTCAGCGCGGTCTGCACGGCGCCCTCGGCCCAGCCGGCCGTCCAGGAGATGTCGTCGCCGGCGAGGAAGATGCCCCGCTTGTCCTCGGGCAGCGCTTCCTGCATGAAGTGCGTGAACAGGCGGCGCTGGTAGCGGTAGTGGCCGGGCAGGTTGGCCTTGAACGCGCCCATGAAGTAGGGCTCGTTCTCCCAGGACACGGTCACAGGGTTGCCGATGATGTGCTTCCTGATGTCGACCTTCGGGTAGATCTCGCCGAGCGACTTCAGCATGACCTCCATCCGCTCGTTCGCGGACAGCGGCAGCCACTTCAGGCTGTCGTCGCACCATGTGTACGAGAGACAGATGACGGCGGGCTTGTCCGGGCCCTCGTCGAGGAGGTAGGTCCCGCGGGTCATGCGGTCGGTGAGCGTCATCGACATGACGTCACGCCCCGTCGGATTTCCCCTGTCGTCGACGGCCTTGTCCAGCCAGAACGGCCGGTCGACCGGCACGAAGAGCTTGGAGCTCTCCATGTAGTGGGTCCGCTCGATGGCGGTCCAGTGGTCGATCGGGAAGAGCGAGTCGTCACAGGCGATCTTGGAGAGCAGCATCCAGGACTGGGCGGTGAAGATCGCCGCCTTGAAGGTGCGGATGTCACCGTTGGCGTCCGTCACCGTGATCTGGTTGCCCGCCGTACGGTGCAGCCGGGTCACGGCCGGGCGCGGGGCGCCGTCGTGCAGCTTCGCGAGCGAGGTGCCGTAGGCCCAGTGCACGATCTTCTGCGGCTCGCGCTCCCACAGGCGCAGCGGCAGTTGCTGGGAGCCGCCGACGATGCCGCGGTGGTGGTCGTCGGCCTCGGTGTAGACGACGCGCAGGATCTCCAGGATCGAGTTCGGGAAGTCGGTGTCCCAGCCGCCGGTGCCGAAGCCGACCTGGCCGAAGATCTCGCGGTGCCGGAAGGACTTGAAGGAGTCCGAGTCGCAGAGGAAGCCGTAGAAGGTCTGGTTGTCGAGCTTCTCGACGAGCTTCGCCCAGATCTCGCGGATGCGCGGCACATCGCGCTCACGCATGGCCTGGTTCATGTCGGAGAAGTCGGCGCCCTCTTCGAGACAGGCGTTCCAGGCGTTCATCACGTCGCGGTAGACCTGCGGCAGGTCGTCGACGGTGGTCGCGTAGTGCGACTCGCCCTTGAGGTCGACGACCGTCGAGGGGGTGGACTCCGCGAGCGGGTTGGGGAACGGCCGGGTCTCCAGACCCACCAGGTCGATGTAGTGCTGGAGGGCGGTGGAGGAGGGCGGGAAGCGCATGGCGCCCATCTCGGCGGTGAGCGACGGGTCGCACCCCTCGAAGCCCACGGTGCGCAGGCGACCGCCGATCTCGTCGGCCTCGTAGACGACGGGCTTGAGGCCCATCTTCATCAGCTCGTAGGCGGCCACGATGCCGGACAGGCCGCCGCCGATGACCGCGACCTCGGTGCCGTGCTCGGTCGCGGGTATCTGGCCGAGGCCCGCCGGGTGGGCGAGGAAGTCGTCGTACGCGTACGGGAAGTCCGGGCCGAACATGGTGATCGGCGGCTGCTGCGCGTCGGCGTGCTGGACGGCGGTGGGCACCGTGGACGTCATGGGGTACGGACTCCTTGCGGGAAAGCTGGTGAGGGGAGGCGCTGGGGGGCTGCCGGGTGTCAGACGAGCGACCCGTAGAGGCCGGGGCGGCGGTCCTTCAGATACGGGTTCGCCTCGCGCGAGGCCGCGAGGAAGCCGGGGTCGGCGTCGGCGAGGACGAGTTCCTCACCGCGTCCGGCCCGGGTACGGGCGATCCCGTCGGGACCGGCCAGCGTGGACAGTCCGACGAACTCGAACTCGCCCTCGGGGCCGACCCGGTTGACGTACGCGACGTACATCTGGTTCTCGAAGGCGCGCACCGGGACGACGGACTCGGCGACGAACTGGAAGGGGTGCATCTGCGCGGTCGGCACGACGAGGAGGTCGGTGCCGGCGAGGGCGTGCGCCCGGACGTTCTCCGGGAACTCGACGTCGTAGCAGATCATGAGGCCGACGCGGAGGCCGTTCAGGTCCGCCTGGACGACGGGCTGCTCGCCGGGCGTGAAGTGGTCGCGCTCGAAGCAGCCGAAGAGGTGGGTCTTGCGGTAGTTCGCGAGGCGGGTGCCGTCGGCGGAGATGAGCTGAGCGGAGTTGTAGACCGTCTCGCCCTCGCGCTCGGGGTAGCCGTAGACGACGGCGACGCCGTGGCGGGTGGCGATCTCGGCGACCGCGTCGGCGGAGTCCCCGTCGGCGGGCTCGGCGAGGCGGGCGATGTCGTCGCCGATCGCGTACCCGGTGAGGAACATCTCCGGCGCCGCCACGAGCCCTGCGCCGGCAGCGGCGGCGCGGCCCGCGGCCTCGTCGAGGACCTTCAGGTTCTCGACGACCGAGCCGGGGCGGCCGGAGCTCTGGAGCAGGGCTGTGCGCATGCGTGGTCCTCACGGGTACGGAGGGGTGTCGGGGGCTGCTTAGACGGTACGGGCGGGGGGCTCGGGGGGACAAGGAGGAGCCGTTGCGCGCCGGTGGACGAATCGTTGCGTGCGCCCTGCCTGCGGCGGCGATTCGTTGCGCGCCCTCGGGCGGCGCCCGAAACCCCTGAGGCGCAGGTCACAGACGTCGTGACGAGCCGTCGCGACCTCGCCGTGCCGAGCCGTCCCGGCCGCATGGCCCGCGTCCCGTTCTCACAGCGCGCGCAGTCGCTCCACGATCTCGCGCAGCAGCTCGGGGTCGGCCGTCGGGCCGCCCGGTTCCGGCCGCCGCGGCGCGTCGATGCGTACGAGACCGGCCTCGGCCAGATCGCCGAGCAGTACGCGTACGACGGTCAGGGGCAGGTCGGCGTCGGCGGCGAGCTCGACGACCGGCCGGGGTCCGTGGCGCACCAGGGCCAGCAGGGCGGCGCCGGCGTGGTCGACACCGGGCCTGCCCTCGTCCGTCCTCAGGGCGGTGACCCGCGACATCAGATCGATGGTGTGCCGGTCCGAGGGCCGGGTCCGGCCCCGGGTCACGGTGTAGGGCCGCACCATCGACCCGGTCTCGTCCTCGTACCAGTGGTCGTCGGTCACGGCCGGGTCAGGGGCCCGCGGGGTCGGCGGCCGACCGTACGGCGGCGGCCATGTGGCGGCCGACGCGGCGGACCAGCAACGCCATCTCGTGGGCGAGCTGTCCGACGTCCGTCTGCACCTCGCTCAGGACGGCCAGCCGGCTGCCGTCGCCCGCCGGGGTGATGAAGAGGTAGGCGTCGTCGAGCATCACCATGGTCTGGCGCACCTCCCCCGCGGCGAAGCGTTCACCGGCCGAGCGGGCCAGGCTGTGGAAGCCGGAGCAGACGGCGGCGAGGTGCTCGATGTCCCGTCGGCGCATGCCGTCCGAGCAGCTCAGCGGGAGGCCGTCGGCGGTGAGGAGCACGGCCTGGCGGACGTGGTCGGTCCTGGCGACGAGGTCGTCGAGCAGCCAGCCGAGGTCCGTGCCGGGCGGTTCGGGGGTGCCGCCCCGGGGCTCGGAGGCCCGGTCGGAGTGCTCGGGGGTCTGGTCACGGAGCATCGTCGGCGTCCGTCCCTTCCTCGGTGTCGGTTCGCCGCTCGGATCCGGACCCGGTGGGCAGGCCCTTGCGGCCGCGGTCGAGGCCGCGCTGGAAGGCGCCGAAGACCGCGCGGACCTCCTCGGGGGTGACCTCGCGCTCCGACGGCTCGTCGGTGGCCGGGCCCTCGGTGCGCAGTTCGGGGGCGAGGGAGGTCTGCCTGACGCGGGTGGGCAGCGCGGGCGGGCTGGTGGCGGGAGCGGTCTCCGGCACACGGTCCGCGTGCCGGAGAGGTGCCTCCCGCGGTTTCTCTGCACGGTCCGCGTGCCGCTGAGGTGCCTCCGGCTGTTCCTCTGCACGGTCCGTGTGACGGTCAGGTGCCTCCCGCTTTTTCTCAAGGACCGCGGTGCCCTTCCGGGAGGTCTCGGAGGTCCGGGAGGTGCGCGACGGCAGTGCCCGCGATTCCGTGTCCGCCGCCGGCTCCGGCCGCTCGGGGTCGACCGGCGCGAGGACCGCTTCCGGCAGCAGCACCACCGCCGTCGTGCCGCCGTACGGCGACCGGCACAGCGTGACCTCGATGCCGTGCCGTGCGGCGAGCCGCCCCACCACGTACAGCCCGAGCCGGTCGTGCCGGGTCGGATCGAAGTCGTCCGGCGTGGTGAGGGTGCGGTGGGCCTCCTCGATCTGTTCGGGTTCGAGACCGAGGCCCCGGTCGTCGATCTCCAGGACGAACCCGCCCCCGGCCCGCCCGGTGCGCAGGGTGACCTGGGTGTGGGGCGGTGAGAACACGGTGGCGTTCTCGACGAGTTCGGCGATCAGATGGACGACGTCGGCGACGGCGTCCGCCGCCACGCCCACCTCCGGCATCGGCGGGACCACGACGCGCGCGTACTCCTCGATCTCGCCCACCGCGGAGGCCACCACGCGGGCGACCGGTACGGGCCTGCGCCATCTGCGGCCGGGCGCCGCGCCGGAGAGGATGATCAGGCTCTCCGCGTGGCGCCGCATCCGGGTGGTGAGGTGATCGATCCGGAACAGGTCGTCCAGGACGTCCGGGTCTTCGGTGCGTCGCTCCAGCGTGTCGACCAGTTTGAGCTGGCGGTGGACGAGCGCCTGGTTGCGGCGGGCGATGTTGAGGAGCACCGCGAACAGCCCGCGGCGCAGGGTGGCCTGCTTGACGGCGGCCTCGACGGCCGCGAGGCGGGCGGTGTTGAAGGACCGGCCGACCTGGCCGATCTCGTCGGCTCCCGCCTCCCCGTCGGCCAGGGGCGGCGCCTCGGTGGCGGCGTCCACGTCCTCGCCCGCACCGAGCCGCCGCATCACGTCGGGCAGCTGGCGGGTGGTGAGGAGGTCGGCGGCGTCCCGGAGGGTCTCCAGGCGGCGCGAGATGCGCCGGGCGCCGCGCACGGCGAACCACAGGGACAGTCCCACGGCGGCGAGTCCGAGTACACCGACGATCGCCGCCTTGGCCAGCTCCCGGTAGGCGAAGGCCCGCCCGCGTTCGGCGGAGTTGACGGCCGACCGCGTGCACAGCTGCATGTACCGCTTGACGGCCCGGTCGGTGGTGGTGCGCCAGGAGCCGGCCGCGACGGCCTCCCCCGCACCCCGTGCGCCCGCCCGCAGCAGGGCGTCCTCACCCCGGGTCAGCTCCCGGTACAGGGAGCCGCGCTGGAACTCCTCGAAGAGGGCGCGCGAGTCGGCGGGGAGGTCGGGCACATACGTCCGCTCGAAGACCCGGCGGTCCTCGATCGTCGCGGTGAGCGTGTCGTACTGGCCGTCGGTGAGCGATCCGGCGGCTCGCGCCCCGGCGACGAGGGCGTCCTCCCGCGAGACGAACTCCCTCACCCGCACCAGCTCGATGACGACCTGGGCCTCGCGTGCGAGCTGTCCGGCCTGCAGCGCGGTGAGGGCGGACTGGACGTCGAAGCCCGGCTCCACGAGGGCGCCGTACTCGGTGACCGCCCGGTCCCAGCTGATGGCGCGGGACAGCACCCGCTCCCGCAGCCCGTCCAGCCCGTCGAAGGAGCGCAGCACGGCGTCGAGCACCTGACGCTGCCTGGCGGAGAGCCGCCCCCGGTCGCCGTCCCGGATCGCCGTCCGCATGGCGGTCACGGCGCGGTCGGTGCGGCGCTGTTGTTCCATCAGGTCGAGGGCCGCCGCCGTGCCGTGGTCCGCCCCCAGGTAGGCGGCCGCGAGCCGCCGTTCGATCTGGATCTGGCCGACCGCCGTGTCGACGGGCGTCCCGAAGTCGTCGTACACCCCCTGGACCCGGACGAGCGCGCGCAGTTCGCCGGTGACGGACACCATGGCGAAGCTCCACAGCACCATGAGGGCGAGAACCGGTGCGAGCGCGAGCGCCACGATGCGCGTACGGACCGTGGTGGGACGGCCGAAGGACCAACGCATGGACTCCCCAGGACGGCAGGACGGTCGGGTGGCCGGGCGACGGTTGGTTACCCATCGGTGTTACTCGCTGGTAGCGGGCGCGGATCAACCTACGTGATGGCGCGCCCGCACCGCAATGGTTTCCTGGACCGCCGCTCGGTTCAGACGGCGAAGGTGGTGACGACCGCGGCGTGGTCCGAGGGCCAGTCGTTGCCGGCGACCTCGGGCCAGGGGCGCGGGGTGCCGGTGACGAGCGTCCGGGAGTCGCGCACCGTCAGCCCCCGGTGCAGCACGAAGTCGATCCGGTCCTGCGGCTCGGGCCGCCCGCTGCCGTCCTCGTGCTCCACGTGGACCGGCGACCAGGTGTGTCCGGGCTCCCGCACGGGGTCGGGGTGGGCCTCACGGTAGGAGTCGCGCAGGCCCGCCTCCTCGGCGGCCCTGGTCACGGGCCACGCGACGTCCGGCCAGTCCAGGTGCGAGGGCGAGTTGAAGTCACCGACCAGGACCACGGGGACCGCCTCGGTGGCGGACTCGGCGATCCGTCGCAGGATCTCCCGCATCTGCTCCAGCCGGACGCCCTCGTGGGCGATCAGCTCGGCCGCCGGGAGCCCGTCGAAGCGGGCCTCGTAGGGGCCGTACGGCGTGTAGTCGAGGTGGGCGCTCCAGACGTCCACCTCCTGGCCGCCGTCCAGCCGGACGCGCACTCCGGTGCCGCCGTAGAAGCCGACGTCCGGGTCGCCGTAGCGGGCGGTGATCGGGTAGCGGCTGATGACGCCGAGGTTCTCGCCGGCCCGGTGGTGGTGCCAGCCGAGGGCCTCGGCGAGTTCCTGTGCCGAGGTGCCGTACGTCTCCTGGAGGCCGACCACGTCCGCGCCCGTCTCGGCGATGACCTTGAGCTGCTTCTCGCGGTGGTCGTCGACCTTCGTCCCGCCGTACCAGAGGTTCCAGCTCATCACCCGCAGCTCGCGGGGCGCGACCATGGCGCGCAGCCGGGCCGGGGTCACCTCCTCCAGGCTGGTCAGGACGGTGCGTCCGGGTACGGAGTCGATCGGCGCGAGCGAGGGCACGGCGAGCACGGCGCACCCCGCGGCCTCGGCGGACGCCACACCCGTCTCGGTGTCCTCCACGGCCACACACGCGGCGGGATCGACGCCGAGGGCGCGGCAGGCGGCGAGGTAGGGGTCGGGGGCGGGCTTGGTGCGTTCGGTGTCGTCGGCCGTGACGGAGACCGCGAAGTGTTCGGCGCCGAGGGCCGCGAGGACGGTGTCGGCGACCGCGCGCGGCGACGCGGTCACGAGGGCGGTGGGGACACCCTCGCGGACCAGTTCGCCGAGGAGCCGCAGCGCACCCGGGCGGGGCACGATGCCGGTGCGAACCCGGTGCGCGAACTCCCGGTGCAGCTCGGCGGCGATCTCCCCCACCCCGGCGCCCGTGATCCCGCCGAGCCACGCGGCGGTGTACTCGACAGGCCGGCCGAGCACCTCCGGCTGGTCGGCCCCGGTCAGCCGGCGCCCGAGCCCGTCGGCCACCTGCTCCACCGCCTCCCACCACAGCCGCTCGGTGTCCACGAGCGTGCCGTCCATGTCGAACAGGACGGCCTGGAGGGGGAGGTGGGGGGAGGTGGTGCGGAGGGTCACGGTGCTCTCTTTCACTCGGCGTAACTCAGTGGGGGATGCGTCGGTCACTGCGTGCGCTCGGCGACCAGTACCGGCCGCTCCGGCAGGCTCACGGTCACGGCGGCGCCCGAGCCGAGCCCGACGGCCTCATGGGTGGGCAGGTCGGCCTTGACCTCGGTGGCGTCCGGGAGCCGGACGGTGACACGGGTGGCGGCGCCGAGGAAGGCGGTGGCGACGACGCGCGCGGTCCCGGCCTCGTCGGCCCGTACCCGTACCGCCTCGGGCCGTACGAGCACGTCGATCTCGGTCGCGGCGGGCGCGTCCCCGTCGACCGGCAGCCGCTGTCCGAGCACCTCGGCCACGCCGGAGTCCAGCCGCCCCGGAATCCGGCTCATCGTGCCGACGAACTCGGCGACGAAGGCGGTCGCGGGCCGCCCGTACAGCTCGGCGGGCGCGGCGCACTGTTCGAGCCGCCCGGCCCGCATCACGGCGACGCGGTCCGCCATGGACAGCGCCTCTTCCTGATCGTGCGTCACGAACAGCGTGGTGATGCCGAGTTCCTGCTGAAGCCGGCGGATCTCCTCGCGCAGGGTGAGTCGCACCTTGGCGTCCAGGGCGGAGAGGGGCTCGTCGAGCAGCAGCACGCGCGGACGCAGGGCGAGCGCGCGGGCCAGCGCGATGCGCTGCTGCTGGCCGCCGGAGAGCTGGTGCGGGAACCGCTCGCCCTTGTCGCCGAGTCCCACGAGGTCGAGCAACTCGGCCGCGCGGGAACGCCGTTCGGCGGTTCGCACCTTGCGCATCCGCAGCCCGAAGGCCACGTTGTCGAGGGCGCTGAGGTGCGGGAAGAGGCTGTAGGACTGGAAGACCATCCCCGCGTCGCGGCGGTGGGCCGGGACCCGGGTGACGTCCTCGCCGTCGACCAGCACCGCGCCGGAGTCGGGGTGTTCGAACCCGGCGAGCATGCGCAGCGCGGTGGTCTTGCCGCAGCCGGAGGGGCCGAGCAGGGCGAGGAGTTCGCCGGGCCGGACGGTCAGGTCGAGGCCGTCGAGGGCGACGGTCGGGCCGAACTCCCGTCGCAGGCCCCGGAATTCAACGGTGGCGGCCTTGGCGTCGGCGGCCTTCTCAAGCGTGGTGACGGTCATGGTTCATCCCCGGGATGCGGAAGCGGAACGGGAGCGCCCGCCGAGCCCGGCGAGCGAGAGGAGCAGGGCCCAGGTGACGAGCAGGCTGAGCACGGAGACGGCGACGGAGAGCTGGGCCTGCGAGCCGCCGACGCTGTAGATCCACACGGCGAAGGGCTGGAAGCCGAGCAGCTGGGCGACGGTGAACTCGCCGAGCACCAGGGCCAGCGTGAGGAAGGAGGCGTTGAGCAGCGCTCCGCGCAGATTGGGCAGCACGACCCGTACCAGCGCCTGCGGCCAGTTCGCCCCGCAGCTGCGCGCGGCCTCGACGAGGGTGCGTACGTCGACGGCGCGCAGCCCGGCGTCCAGGGCCCGGTACACGAACGGCAGTGCCATCACGACGTACGCGAGGACGAGCACTACGGGGAAGTCGGGGTTCTGGAGTGCCACGAACGTCTCGAAGAGCGGGGTGCGGGAGAGGTGTTCGGGTCCCCACTTGAGGACCGTGGCGATCCCGGCGACGAAGGCGATCGGCGGGACGACCAGCGGCAGCGAGCAGATCACCTCCACCACGGGCCGCAGCTTCGGGGCACCGAGCCGCAGCGCGACCATCGCGGGCACCATCAGCAGCAGGACCACGGCGATGGTGGCGGCGGCCAGTTCCAGCGAGAGCAGCAGGCTGGAGCCGAAGCCGTCGGCGGAGACGATCTGGCGGTACGCGTCGAAGGTGATCCCCTGGTTCGGCACGTCGACCGTGAAGATCACGGACGCGGCGAGCGGGACCAGGAAGTAGAGCCCGGCGCAGACGAGGACGACCCCGCGCCAGGGACGCACGCGTACGGACTTGTTCGCCCCGCGGGCGGGCTTCAGGACCCGAGCGGGATTGTTCAGGCTTCCAGCCATCGCGCGCTCCGTCGTTGCAGGGGCAGGTACACGGCCATGACCAGGCCCGCGATGAGGACCATGTCGAGGCTGAGGGCGAGCGCCACGTTCTCCTGGCCGACCAGGACGTTGCCGGAGATGGCGTCGGCGATCTGCAGGGTGACCAGCGGGACCGCACTGCCCACCATGGCCGCCGCGGTGGCGTACGCGGCGAAGGCGCTGCCGAAGAGCAGCACGAGGCCGCCGAGCAGGGAGGGCGTGAGGACGGGGAGGGCGATGTGCCGCCAGTACTGGATTCCGGTGGCGCCGTTGTTCTGTGCGGCCTCGCGCCACTGGGAGCGCAGACCGTCCAGGGCGGGCGTGATGGTGAGGACCATCAGCGGGATCAGGAAGTACAGGTAGACGATGACCAGGCCCCAGAAGCTGTAGAGGTTCCAGCCCTTGTCCTTCAGGCCCAGGTGCTCGGTCAGGACACCCGCGTTGCCGAGGGTGGCGACGAACGCGAAGGCCAGCGGCACACCGCCGAAGTTGGCGAGGACACCGGAGGCGGTGAGGACCGCCTCGCGCAGGGCGCGGAAGCGGGAGGTCACCACGGCCTGGGCGAGCGGCAGTCCGAGGACGGTCGCGATGCCCGCGGAGACCGCGGACAGCTTGACGCTGCCGATCAGGGCGGTGAGGTAGGCGCCCTGGAGCGAGTCGGTCAGGTTGGCCGTGGTGTACGAGGTGGCGCCGGTCGTCTGGTCCTTGACGGTGAAGGCGCCGTTCAGCATGGCCAGGGCGGGGATGCCGAAGGCGATCGCGACGAAGACGAGCAGCGGGAGCACGGCGAGCCAGCCGGGCGCGCGGCGCCGCCGCCGCTGGGAAGCAGCGGCGGCGGGCGTCACGTCGGCCTCGGCCTCGGTGAGGACGGTGGTCATCCGGAGACGGCCTTGCCCCAGCCCTGCGCGAGGACCGTCTTGGCCTTGGCCTGCTGGGCCTCGGTCGGGAAGCTCGGCGTGCCGGAGACCGCGGGGAGCTTGGCGGCGGCGGTCTTGTCGAGGGTGCCGGCCGTCTGCATGGCGGTCATCAGGGCCGGGCGGGCGTAGCCCTTGAGCCAGAGGTTCTGGCCCTCGGCGCTGTAGAGGTACTCCTGCCACAGACGGGCGGCCGCCGGGTGCGGGGCGTCCTTGTTGATGGCCTGGGAGTAGTACTGGGAGAACTTGCCGTCCGCGGGGACCGTGACCGTCCAGTCGACGCCCTTGGACTTGAACTCGTCGGCGTAACCGGCGTTCAGGTAGTCCCAGTCGATGCTGATCGGGGTCTCGCCCTTCTCGACGGTGGCCGGGGTCGACTCGACGGGCGTGTAGTTGCCGTTCTTCTTCAGCTTGGCGAAGAAGTCCAGGCCGGGCTGGATGTCGTCGAACGAACCGCCGTTGGCCAGCGAGGCCGCGTAGACACCACCGAAGGCCGAACCGGACTTGGTGGGGTTGCCGTTGAGGGCGACCTGGCC
This sequence comes from Streptomyces diastatochromogenes, assembly GCA_001550305.1. Lineage (GTDB taxonomy): Bacteria > Actinomycetota > Actinomycetes > Streptomycetales > Streptomycetaceae > Streptomyces > Streptomyces mirabilis_D. Next base: position 15,938 of record LRTP01000689.1, on the reverse strand, counting down.
CTTGTACTCCGGCTTGAGCAGGTCCTTGAAGGTCTTCGGGCACTCCTTGACCTTCTTGGCGTCGCAGCCGATGGAGATGTAGCCGCCGTAGTCGTTGAACCAGCGGCCCTGCGCGTCCTTCTGCCCCTCGGGGATGTCGGCGAAGGCGGTCACCTTGTACGGCGCGAGCAGCCCCTGCTGGGCGGCGCTGAGCGCGAACGAGCTGCCCAGGTCGAGGACGTCCGGGGCGCGGTCCTGCCCCTTCCTCGACGTCACGGCGTTGATCTCGTCCTGGCTGGAGCCGTCCGGGTTCTCCACCTCGATCTTGATGCCGTACTTCTTCTTGAAGCCGTCGATCAGGGCGCCGTAGTTGGCCCAGTCACGGGGCAGCGCGATCGCGTGCAGCGTGCCCTCCTTCTTGGCGGCCTTGACCAGGGCGTCGAGGCCGCCGAAGTCCGCGGCGGAGGTCGCGGTGGCCGCGCTCTTGCCGTTGGCGGTGGTCGACTTGTCGTCGGGGGCCGCGCCACAGGCGCTGAGGGCGAGGGCGGCGGCGACGGCGAGGCCGCCGGTGAGGACGGCGGTCCTCGGCAGGAACACGGTCACGGTCTCTCCAGGAGTACGCACGAGGGTTCGGGTAGTGCGGAGAACTTGTCTGAACAAGTTGGCCCCAGTAGGCCCGGCGCGGGTGTCCTGTTCGTAAACTTTGGCGAAACCGTGACCCTTGATTCCCTGCACAATCCCGGCCCGCGCCGATCACGTTCGGATCTCGATTAGGCTGGTCACGCTGTGCACAGCAGTCGAATCAGAGGGGAAGCATGCCGGCGCGACACGAGGAGATCGCCGACGAGCTGCGGCGCGCCATCGACCGCGAGGAGTACACGGTGGGCAGTCTGCTGCCCGCGGAGACGGACCTCGCGGCCCAGTACTGCGTGGCCCGCGGCACGGTCCGCCAGGCCGTCGCGGCCCTGACCTCCGAGGGCCTCATCGGCTCCCGCCAGGGCGCCCGCCGGGTGGTCCTCGCCAGCCGCCGCAGCCAGAGCTTCGCCGAACTGCGCAGCTTCGCCCAGTGGGCGCGCGCGATGGGCCGGGAGGCGACGGGACACGTCGTCGAGCAGGAGCACCGCTCGGCGACCACGGAGGACGCCGGGCGCCTCCAACTCCCCGAGGGGACACCGGTGTTGCACGTCCTGCGGGTCCGCGGTCTGGACGGCGAGCCGGTCCTCCTGGAGCGGACCGTGTACGCGGACTGGATCTCCCCCGCCGTCGAGGCCATCGAGCCCGACTGCCCCTCGGTCACCCAGCGGCTCTACGAGGACACCGGTCTGGTCTTCGCCTACGGGGAGCACGTCATCGACGCGGTGGCGGCGGGCGCCCAGGACGCGGACCTCCTCGGCGTCCGCCGCACGAGTCCCCTCCTGCGGGTCCGCCGCGTCACCACCACCCGCGAAGGCCGCCCGGTGGAATGGTCCGACGACCGCTACCGCTCGGACGCGGTGAGCTTCAGCGTCCACAACTCCATCGGCAACAACGCGCTGGCGAGGAAGACAGCGGAGTAAGGGTTCTTGTCAGAGGGCGCGGGGTGCAGCGCCCCGTCAGGGGCGCGGGGAACTGCGCCCCGTCAGGGGCGCGGGGAACTGCGCCCCGTCAGGGGCGCGGGGAACTGCGCGACCAGCCACAACGAACCCGCAGCCGCCACTCGGCCCCCAACGACCCCTTACGTGGGCGACCCTGACGAAAACCGCCGCAGCAACGGAGACAACACCAGCACCGACTTCGTACGCTCCACGAACGGCTCCCCGGCGATCCGTTCCAACACCCGCTCGAAATGCCGCATGTCAGAAGCGAACACCTGCACCACCGCATCCGCCTCACCGGTGACGGTGGACGCGGCCACCACTTCCTGATACCGCTCCAGCCCCCGCTGAATGGTCTCCGGCGAGGTGTTCCGGCGGCAGTAGATCTCGACGAACCCCTCCGTCTCCCACCCCAGCGCCGCCGGATCCACCCGCACGGTGAACCCGGTGATGGCACCCGTGGCCCGCAGCCGGTCCACCCGACGCTTCACGGCGGGCGCGGACAGGCCGACCAGTTGGCCGATGTCGGCGTAGGAGCGGCGGGCGTCCTCGGCGAGGGCGTGCACGATGCGTTCGTCGAGATCGTTCAGCACTGCGGGTGTTTCACTTTTCTGATGGCGCGAGACGGGAGCGGCGGTAGCCGTAACTGAAGTAGAACACGAGCCCGGCGGCCATCCAGACTCCGAAGACCACCCAGGTGACGGCCGAAAGGCTGCCCATCATCCACACGCACAGGGCGAAGCCGATCGCGGGCAGCACCGGCGACAACGGCACCCGGAAGGTGCGCCGCATCTCCGGGCGCGTCCGGCGCAGCACCACGACGGCCACATTGACCAGCGCGAAGGCGAAGAGGGTGCCGATGCTGGTGGCGTCGGCGAGCTGGCCGAGCGGGATCGCGGCGGCGAGGACACCGCAGAACAGCGAGACGATCACGGTGTTGGCGCGGGGCGCGCCGGTCTTCGGGTGCACGCGCGAGAACACCTTGGGCACGAGCCCGTCGCGGGACATGGCGAAGAGGATGCGGGTCTGGCCGTAGAGGACGGTCAGGACGACGCTGGCGATGGCGATGACGGCACCGGCGGCGAGCAGCGTGCCCCAGAAGGTCTGCCCGGTGACGTTCTTCATGATCTCGGCGAGCGCGGCCTCCGAGTCGTTGAACTTCCGCCAGGGCTTGGCGCCGACGGCGACGGCCGCGACGACGACGTACAGGGCCGTCACGATGACCAGCGAGAGCATGATCGCGCGCGGCAGGTCGCGCTGCGGGTCCTTGGCCTCCTCACCCGCGGTGGAGGCGGCGTCGAAGCCGATGTACGAGAAGAACAGCGTGGCACCGGCGGCGCTGACGCCCGCCATGCCGAGCGGCATGAAGTGCTCGTAGTTGCCGGACTTGAAGCCCTGGATGCCGATCGCGCAGAACAGCAGCAGCGCGACGATCTTCACGGCCACCATGATCGTGTTGGCGCGTGCGGACTCCTTGGCGCCGCCGAGCAGGAAGGCCATGGCGAGCAGGACGACGATCAGGGCCGGCAGGTTGAAGATGCCGCCGTCGCCGGGAGGTGCCGAGAGCGCGTTCGGGATGGTGACGCCGATCGTGCCGGCGAGCAGTTCGTTGAGGTACTCGCCCCAGCCGACCGCGACGGCGGCCACCGACACGCCGTACTCCAGGACCAGACACCAGCCGCAGATCCAGGCGATCAGCTCACCCATCGTTGCGTACGCGTACGAGTACGAGGAGCCGGCGACCGGGATCGTGCCGGCCAGCTCGGCGTACGACAGGGCCGAGAACAGCGCCGTGAGGCCGGCGATCACGAAGGAGAGGGTGACCGCGGGTCCGGCCTTGGGGACGGCCTCGCCGAGGACCACGAAGATGCCGGTGCCCAGGGTGGCACCGATGCTGATCATGGTGAGCTGCCACAGTCCGAGGGAGCGCCTGAGCGAGCCTCCCTCGCCCTGGCCGCCCTCGGCGACCAGGCGTTCCACGGGCTTGCGGCGCATGAGACGCGCGCCGACACCCGGGGACGGTGCGGCGGACTCTGTGCGGGACTGCGGGGGTGCGCCTTGATCGAGCACGCGGTGGCTCCTTCATCGCTGCCGGTCGATACGGCGGGGACCGGCGGCACCCCTGGCAGCGGGGACCCACCGAGCGGGGTCCCCGCCACGCCATGTACAGCGCTTGACCCTATGAGTCCGGGCTTCACGGGCGTAATGCAGCAACCTTGCGCGTCTCCGCAAGATCGTTGCGTTCATCGCACCTCGGCGCGTGTTCGTTGCGCGGGGCCTTTCGATGGTTGCGCACACCCCCGCACGGCAGTCCGCGGCAGGTACGCCGACGGCCCCCGCGGGCGCACCACGGGGGCCGTACGACGGTGGAAGGGGTCAGCTCCAGCTGGCGTGCAGGGGCTTGCCCTCCGCGTAGCCGGCCGCGCTCTGGATGCCGACGATCGCGTTCTCGGCGAACTCCTCCAGGGAGTTGGCACCCGCGTAGGTGCAGGAGGAGCGGACGCCCGCGATGATCGAGTCGATCAGGTCCTCGACGCCCGGGCGGCCCGGGTCGAGGAACATCCGCGAGGTGGAGATGCCCTCCTCGAAGAGTGCCTTGCGGGCGCGGTCGTACGCCGACTCCTCGCTCGTGCGGTTGCGGACCGCGCGCGCGGACGCCATGCCGAACGACTCCTTGTACAGGCGCCCGTCGGCGTCCTGCTGGAGGTCGCCCGGGGACTCGTACGTCCCCGCGAACCAGGAACCGACCATCACGTTGGACGCGCCCGCGGCCAGCGCCATGGCCACGTCGCGCGGGTGACGGACGCCGCCGTCGGCCCACACGTGCTTGCCGTACTTCTTCGCCTCGGCGGCGCACTCGAGGACGGCCGAGAACTGCGGCCGGCCGACGCCGGTCATCATGCGGGTGGTGCACATGGCGCCGGGGCCGACGCCGACCTTGATGATGTCCGCGCCCGCGTCGATGAGATCCTTGACGCCCTCGGCGGCGACGATGTTGCCCGCGACGATCGGGACCTGCGGGTCGAGCGCGCGCACGGTCCTGATCGCGCTGATCATCGACTCCTGGTGGCCGTGCGCGGTGTCGATGACGAGCGTGTCGACGCCCGCGTCGAGGAGCTGCTTGGCCTTGCCCGCGACATCGCCGTTGATGCCCACGGCGGCCGCGATGCGCAGCTTGCCGGCGGCGTCGGTGGCCGGGGTGTAGAGCGTGGCGCGCAGGGCGCCCTTGCGGGTGAGGATGCCGGCGAGCTTGCCCTCGGCGTCCACGGCCGGGGCGTAGCGGCGGTTGGCGCCGTCCAGCTTGTTGAACGCCTCGCGCGGCTCGATGTCGGCGTCCAGGAGCAGCAGGTCCCGGGACATGACCTCGGCCAGCTGCGTGAACCGGTCCACGCCGGTGAGGTCGGCGTCGGTGACCACGCCGATCGGACGGCCGTCCTCGTCGACCACGACGCCCGCGTTGTGGGCGCGCTTGGGCAGCAGCGCCAGCGCGTCGGCGACGGTCTGGTGGGGGGCCAGGACGATGGGGGTGTCGAGCACCAGGTGGCGTCCCTTGACCCAGGAGACGACCTCGGTGACGACCTCGATCGGAATGTCCTGCGGGATGACCACGAGACCGCCCCGGCGGGCGACGGTCTCGGCCATCCGGCGGCCCGCGATCGCGGTCATGTTGGCGACGACCAGGGGGATCGTGGTGCCCGTGCCGTCCGGGGCACTGAGGTCCACGCCCTGCCGGGAGCCGACCGCGGAGCGGCTGGGCACCATGAAGACGTCGTCGTACGTCAGGTCGTACGGAGGCTGGATGTCGTTGAGGAAACGCACGTGCTGCACATCCCAGTCGATCAGAGGTGGCCCCCGGACAGGTCAGCCAGGGGGAAGAGCACGTACTTCATTGTCCCATGGCGACCTGTATGTGATGCCCGGACAGATCATCCAGGCTGGTCAGGGGGCAGTTGGTCGGATCCTCCAAGCGAGAGGACCACCGACAGCGTGGCGTCGTGCTCCTCGTAGTGCCCGGTGGCCGATTCCAGCACCTCCTGGGCGATCTCCCACTCGTCGGGGCGGGCCTTGGCGTAGCGCCGCCAGCCGCTCACCAGGATGACGCGGCCCGGGCTGGCGGGCCCCCAGTCGGGGTCGCCCAGACAGTCCGCGAGCGCGTCCCAGTTCCGGCCGAACCATTCGGGCAGGTCGAGGGCGCGGACGCAGCGTTCCATGAAGGCCGCCTTGTCCGAGACTCCGGTGAGGTCGAGGACGCTGACCTGCCATCCGACCGCGCGCGCCGCCCGGAACACCTCCGCCAACGGGCCGTCCGTCATCTCAGCACCGCCCTGAACGACTTGTAGTGATCACCGGTGTAGTAGATCTCACCGCCCTGCCCGCTGACAATGCGACGGGCTCCCCGATCGTGCGATGTCCGGACATCAAGGCCAGGGCAGATCGGCCCCGTGTGCTGCCGCCGGTCGCACGTCATTCAAGAGCGCGCACAATCGCGAGATACACGGCTGCCGCAGCTCGTAGATACTCGGCACCCTGTCCGACAAACGCAGACCCCAGTTTGATTCCTTCGTTCACTTCGAGTATCCGCCACGACAGATCGTCGGACTCCACCAGATCGACGGCGGCCAATCTGAGTCCGATGACCTCGCAGGCACGAAGGGCGCAGGTGATCAACCGCTCGTTTTCATGGATGGGCAGCAATTTCGGTGTGGCCCGGAACGCGAGGTTGTGTCGCCAGTCAGCATTGCGGATCTTCTCGAAGATCAGCAGCGGCCGGCCGTCCAGGACGATCACTCGAACCTCGCGCCGGAGGCTCAGGTAGGGAGAAACAGCAGCCACTCCGTCGTAGCGCTCCAGCAACAGGCGCAGCTTTTTCTGGGCGACACGGAATGTGGCCGCTCGCTCGACGTCCCGGCCATTGCTTCCCGTCACGGGTTTCAGGACCACTTCCGAGGCGGACAGCCCGGCCAGTCTCAGCTGCTCGTGACACAGCCGCCGAATCTCCCGTCGGCTTCCCCCTTTGGCCAGCACCAGGAAGTGCTGGACGGCGTCGATGCCTGCGGCCGAAAGGACTGTGTACGTCGCCACCTTGTCCATGGCAACTCTGGCAGCGGTATTCGAATTGTGCGGAAAGGAGTAGCCGATGACATAGTGTTTCGTGCCACCCTTCCGCAGTTCATGCAGCCAGCCACCCCGCAGCACTTGGTAGTCCCAACCCAGGTCTTCCGCAGCGCACCTGAGGAAGTATCCAATGTCATGCAATGCCGAGCCTCCGGTTCCGGAGCAATCACGGTGGATGTTCGACAGAACCCGCTAACTGGCTTCCTTTTTCTGCGCCCAGCCCCACCAGCCGTCCTCGTCGATCACTCGGGTGAACGCCGGGTTCGTTTTCACCAGCAGGTCGAAGACGGCGCGCAGATGAGGCGTGCGGCGCTCCGTCTCGCTCAGTCCGGAGATTTCCACTTCATAGTGTCTGGGACCGTATGAATGCTCCTCGTAATTCCATCCGAGATCATCCATTACAAGCCATCCCCCCGGATCGAGGAGCCTTTCCGCCAGCACTACGGCCAAGCCGTCGACCGACCATTCCTTAGCCCCGTCGAGAAAGATCAGGTCGTAGGCAGAAGCGAGGTCTCCGCCGTTGTTGAGGCTTCTTTCGAGTTGCACCTTCAGGAACCAGGTGTACGTGGAGAAACTTCGGTCGAGCACCACGAGATCAGTCAGATCGGCTCTCTCCAGAGTCTCCTGTGCGGAGGGCTCTTTCCATTCCCTGCGGCATGAATCCACACTCGTGAGACGTCCGGCCCCGTTGGCCCTGAGCGCGGCCGCGATGAAAACCGCGGAACCACCACGTGCTGTCCCCAGTTCCAGTACACGGTTGGGCCGCCACTGCCTGATGTGGTCGTACAACATGCGGCCGCGATGGGCCCGGATATGGGGTCCGGGCAGTTCATCGACGACAGCTCTTGCCTGCTCGAACTCCATGGCTCCCCAGACGGTCGTGGCTCATGGCTGCGAAGCCCCGGCGAACTCGGCGGACAGCAACGAACGAAGTCGCGTCCAGTGCGCCGCGCCGGAGAAGACAGCCGCAGCATGCTCGCCCGCGCGCCGACCGGCAGCCGATCGTTCATCCTCCCGCGAAGCGAATCGGCACAGCGCGTCGACCGCCTCCCGATAGCACCGGCGCGGATCGCGCGGGCCGGAAGGCTCCAGGGGGACGGTGGCACCCGCCTCACAGACGTGAATGTCAGGGGCGATACCGACCACATCGGTGGTGACCACCGGAACGCCGCACGCCATCGCCTCAGCGAGGCTCAGATTGAACGAATCGTGACGACTGAGGTTGAGTTCCGCGTCCGAGACTTGCAGAACTTCGGTCACATCGCGGAGCAGCCCAAGCAATCGGATGTCAAGGGGTGACAGGTCCCTCGGGACACTGGGCGCGGGTCCGGCCAGAAGGAGAACCACGTTCCTCGAGTCGGCCAGGGAGGCCACTCGGCGCGCGACACGCAGGACGTCTCCCGACGCCTTCACCGGCCGCATGTTGCTGTGCATGGAAATGAGAAACGCGTCGGCAGGCAGCCCCAGTCTGCGCCGGGCAGCAGCACGGTCCACGGCCGACAGCGGGCGGTACCCGCCGCCGAGGCAGGGCTTCAGCACGTCAATGGGCCGGTTGACCCCGTACTGGTCCGAGAGTTCGGCGGCGAAGGATGAGGAGTAGGTGACGATACGGTCCACTCCCGGATCACGGAGGAGACCGGTGGCAAGCTCGCTGAGCTGGGGGCCCACCTCCCAGATGTCGGAGCCGGCCGGGTTCAGCCAAAGCCTCACCGGTACACCGCTGCCACGCAGGAGAGCGGCGGCCATCAGTCCGGCCGCGCCATAGGGGAACAAATAGTGCGCCCATATGACGGGTTCATTTCCTTCGGCAGCGGACAACCGCGCTGCCCTCATCAAGGAATCCGCCAGTTCCAGCGGCAGTAGTACGGACTCGTTGGCGATGGCGGCACCGGCCCCTATGGCGCCCGACCTCACCGGCTCGTCTCGCCACGTCACCTCAACGTCCCCGCTTCCACCCCGTGCCCATGGGAAGGGTGTGACCGGTCCGACGTAGGTGCATCTTCCGCCATGCTCGGTGGCGTTCTGGAGACCGTTGCACATGATTCGACCCGCACCGGCAAATCCACTTGGGCCGCAAGCGATGATGTGGGTGCTCACACTCCACCCCGCACAACACGCTCGATCTTCTCCGCAGAGCCGCGCATGTCGGGCTCGATCGGAAAATCAGCAGTGTCCTGGGTTGTCCGAGAAAACCATTCGACGGACTTGAGTATGCTCTGCAGAACGCTTTGCCTGGAGTATTCGGGAAGACTGAACTCAAGTATTCGTGCCTCGTCAGCACCGATCTGCTCTTCGTACCGTTTGGCAGGATGGTACGGGCCCACCACCGGGCTGTAACGTCCATGTTGGATGCGAATGATCTGCTGCATCGCCTTGCGCATGTCAGCCAGATACTCGATCGCCCGCCACAACTCCCCCCTCTGGGCGCTGCGAAATGCATACAACGCCCTTATCCAGAAGTAGCAGAAGTGTTCGTGGTACACCTTCGAGATATCGACGAGCATCGACTTCGATTGTTCGACCAACGAAGTCATGTATCCATCCCGGTCCAGCACGATCCGGCTGGCAGACCTCATCGGATTGAGCTCAATTGTTTCCCGGGTGTTGACATTCATCTGGCATACCGCAAGATCCGGCAGGACAGCGGTGATCGAGTGACCGAAGTGTGGGACCAAGACCGGACCGCGACGGATTACCACATCACCGACCCAGTCGATCAGGGTGTCGGCAGCGTGGTTCACGGTCACGTCGCTGCCTGGTGCGATGAGGAAGAAGAGGTCGAGATCCGAGTGCTCATCGCGTTCATCACGTGCGTACGATCCCGCGATTGACGCGGATTCGATCCAAAGCGGCAGGTCTTCGCCGACAGTTCGCACAAGGCGATCCACCAGCCGCTCAAGAGAGCTGGACGGCATCAAGTCTCCTGGGATGGTGCATGGCTAGGGCGTGGCTAGGGGAATTCCGCGACGGCCGATGCGAGGGCTCCGACATGATGAACGGCTTCGTCGCAATCATTCGGAACATGTATCAGGTGATCGCCCGCCGTCGTGTCCCGTCGTGGCACATGCGTGATCACAGCTTTCCGGTACCGCCTCTTCTCCTCGTTCAGCAGGCGCGCCAGAGCAGACACCTCCAAGCGGCGCGTCTCCGCCTGAAGCACCAGGAAGCGGCCTTGGTTGTTCCGGTAGACCCGGCGACATCTCGGGTCGCCCGGAGGGTGGTCGTCCAGATCCGCGTAAAGCAACCTGATGATGTCTGACCTGCGCTCGTCCACGTACGCGGTGAGAAGGCGCGAAAATGCCAGGCCATGATGTTCCTCCAGAAATGCCAGGAACACCCCGCCGAGAATGTTGATGTTCAGCCGCTGACAGATGTCCTCTCCCCGTGCAACGATGCCCGCCGCGGACGTCTCAGCCGTATCGCTCCATTCGCGCACCAATCGCCTCATCGTTCCGCGATCCGGGACGAAGGCACTGTCCGGGCAGCGGTAACACGACCCTTCTCGCGTTGCGGCGGTGGGTTTGATGGCCACAGGCCAGCAGGCACGAGCCCGGTCATGAAGCTGCATCTTCGGCAGCCGCATCAAAGGGGGGTGCATTCACCACCACGTACTGCGCCGTTCCTTCCATCGCATGTGTCGCCCCCTTGGGTACCAGGACGGCGTCCCCCGCGGCCGCCTGGAACTTCTCCGTGGCCACCGTGAAGGTGAGAGAGCCCTCGATGATGTAGTACGCCCGGTCACTGAGCCGGCTCACGGTCGGCGGGTGCATACCCCGCAAGGTTGCGACGGACAGACTGAAGGCCGACTCGGCCGCTCCGGTGATCAGGTTTGTGATCTCTACGTCCGCGAACCGGCGAATCGCACCGTCTGAATGCGGAAAGTGGTACATGCTCATCCCTTTTCGCCTTTTAAGTAAGCCTGCTCAGAATATCTTTGAACACCGTTTTTCGCACGCCATTCGAACAGAATGTGCGTTCGTACTCATGGGCGCGTCGGGACTCGGCCGACCGAACGATCATGGGCGATTTTCCAGTGAAACTGCTGCTGGACATCACGGTAATGATCAGGTCATCACCGTTCGTTCGAGTCCAGTGAAAGAATTCAGCCGGAATCTGGTAACGCCTCCCCCGCTGCATCCGTTCTTCATTTCCGATCCGAACGGTGACACGCCGACCCGTAGATTGCGAAATGGAGACACCAGCTCCGTAGGACACCTCGTACAGCATGTAGGGGGCCGCCTCGTCGACCTCCACATCATATGTTTCGTTCACGAAACTGCCATGAAGAACCACGCTGTCCAGATGCCAGCCGTGTGAGTGGCAGATATCGGGCGGGTCCTGCGGACGAGAGAATTCCGGATGCCACACATGGATCGTGGTGTGGGTGCTCTTGCGGCGCGCAGCCGCAGCGCCTTCCGATATGGGAATGTCTATGAATCCGAGGGGATGCCATCTGGCTACAAGGTCCTCCGCGTCAGCGTGGGCAACCAGCCTACGTGTTACCTGGGCGACTTCCTCCCAGTCGGCCCGCTCCTGGTTCATACTCGTCAGTTGCCGGCGTAATCCCATGCTCCCCCACCCTCATCCCCATTGGGCTGCTTCTCCGGCCGGAGCCTCTCCCGCGCCGCCGAGAAAGCCAGGATCCCATCTCTTGTCGGCCAGCTGTGCATTACGGTGTCTTCGTACTGGAAATAGGAGCCCCGATGGCACTTCATGAGTGCTCGGACGCCCTGAAGTATCGAGGGCTCGTAGTCCTTTGACGACGCCGCTGATATTCCCAGCAGACAATAGGCGTCACCGAATCTTGTTATCGTATGCCCCATCGGCCGGTCAATCGTAGAGGCCCAGGTAGCGTCCGGGCGCTGGCTCTCTTTGATGAAATCGAGCGCTCCGCCGATGAGATCAGTGGAATCGATCCGGGGCACCGCAGCCAATCGTGACAGCGCGAAAAGTACAATTCCGGTAATCGCCGCCCGCGAGCGATCACCTTTATGGGATCCCCACCCGCAGTCGTTGTTCTGGGTCGTCAGCAACCACTGCTGTGCGACTCGGATCGACTCCTGAATATTTTCTCGCTGATCGGGGAGCAGGGGAAGGACAGTGCCCAGGGCGATCAGAGCGAAGCAGGTCGATGCGGTCCAGCTTGGTTCCCTGCCGGGTCTCCACGCCCATCCTGAGCCGGGTTCCTGGTGCAGGACCAGCCAGTTCGTGAGGTCAGTCATCTTGTCCCGGTAGAAACCATCACCAGTCGACTCATAACAGGCGCATATGGCCATGAGTGCCTGCGCGGTGGCATCCGTGATCGATGGATCCCCCTTACCGACGATCGGAATACCCCGGTCCTGGTTTCCGTGGTCGAGGACCCAGATCAGGGCACGTTGCCTCCAGAGAGCGGCGGCGTCCTCCCCCGCCTCGGCCATGGCCCAGAGCAGACCGGCAGTCGTCCACGTACAGCTCATGGATCCCTCGTTGTCGGATGGGAGGCCGCCGTCCTTGTTCTGCACCCGCTGGACCCACGCGCACGACCGTCGAACAACCGAGTCCACGTTCCGATAGTGCGGTTCCTCAGCTGACTGAACTTCGTGAACCGGTTGGAGGGGGGTCCGGACCGGGCCCACGGCCTTGAGGGTGTCGACCTCCCGGCTCAGCGCCAGGTAGACCTTGCGCAGGTCAAGATGGAGTGGTTCCTTCCGATAATTCTTTTCCCACGTCCAGTGCTTGTCCCGGAGCTTGGCGACAGCGACACGGCGTTCCTGTGCAGGCTTTCCGGTCCATTCCCCAAGGGCGAACAACATCTCTGCCGCTTTACGATCGTTCATCTTGAGCTGCTCGGCGACCACCCTTTCCAGGACATCAATGAACCCTCGGGCTCTCACTCCCGGAGCGGATCCCAGTCCGACCCTTTTGACCACCGCAGGAAGATCGATGAGAGGTGAATCCTCCAGCGCAGCCGCATATACCCCAGGCGAGATGAGCGCTTTCAGGGCCTCTATGTGTATATCGATGCTGTCGACAGCTGGAGTCTCTTCCATGTGGCTCTCGAGCTCCTGACGGGAGGTTACCCCACGACCCTACTCTTGTCTGCTCTTTATACCCGAAATCGTCGATGTTGGATTCCCTTCGTACTCAAAGTAGTCCGGTTCGTTCAAATTGTTCTCAAGGTGACCACCGGGGCGTTTGATGTTGCTGAGACAGAGCGCTGCATTTCCGCACGGTGGAGAAAGCTGTGACCAGCCACTACGGCATGTCCGACTCCCATCTGCCCTCTCGAACGAGATCGGGAAGCGGTCATCGCCGGGCCCGCTCGGTCCCCGGTGAGCGCGAGTGCGCTGGGCGCAGGCGATCATGTCGGCGGCGCGGACACGGCCTGCCGGTCCGGCCGTCGCGGGGGCGTAGGGCACCGGCGGTGCGGCAGCCGGGACTAGGCGCTTTCTCCCGCAGTTCGACGAACCTTCCCGGCAATTCCCGGCCATTGCCTGGCACGTTGATTCCCGGGAGGCGCCTCCTTTCCAACTCCTCATGGAAGGGAACCCGAGAACATGCTCGCCAAGATCGCTGTGCGTGCCCGTGCCCTGCGCGGCCGCATCGGTCTGATGTCGACCCGTTTCGACATCGGCTGGATTGCCGGGGTCGCCATCAGGGCCCTGTGCGTCATGACTCGCGTCGAGGCCGGGGACGGACTGGTGGACGCGGTGGTGGTGCTGCTCCTGCCGAGTGTCCAGGACGGACTCATCATGCTCGTCCGCTACTTGGTCCGTGCCGGAAAGTCTCCGCGAGCCCGCGCGAAGAGGCCCCGCAGCAATGCCCGCCGCCTCCGTCGCCGCAGGCACCCGTCTCAGAGTGATCCCAAGCGGTAACCGGGCGGCGGTTCGCGGTCTCATCGAGGCCGATGTCGTCCGCCCCTCTGTGTGACGTCCTCGAAGCCCATTCAGGGCTTCGAGGACGGAGTGCGTTGAGGACGCACGGTCGTTGAGCCGGGCATCGGCGCCACGGAGTTCGCATGCCCTGGCGCTCGGGAGGTGCCTGGCGGTCAAGGGGTTCCGCACGTAGGTTCCGGCTTGGTCCCGGTGGCATCGGACAGCGGTCCGATGCCACCAACGGCCGTGATGAGAAAGGGCGCCTGACCGGTGGGCTGCTCCAGCGGAGCCTGTTCGTTCTCCCGGAACCAGGCAATGGTCTGCTTCAAGCCGTCGATGACAGAGAATCGCGGTGCCCACTCGAGTCGCCGCTCGGCGAGTGTGATGTCCGGGCAGCGAACGTCGGGATCGTCCGTGGGACGATCCGTGAAGACTATGGGCGAGCTGGATCCCGTGAGGTCTCTGACCAGCTCGGCGATCTGCAGGACGGTCAGTTCCTCGGGGTTGCCCAGATTGACGGGGCCGGCGAGGCCCGAATGGAGCATCCGGACGACGCCCTCGACAAGGTCGTGCACGTAGCAGAGCGAGCGGGACTGGGTGCCGGAGCCCGTGACAGTGATGGGTTTCCCGGCGAGCGCCTGGGTGATGAAGGTGGGTATCGCCCTGCCGTCGTCCTTGCGCATGCGTGGTCCGAAGGTGTTGAAGATCCGGACGATGGCAGTGTCGAGGCCCTGGCTCCTGTGACAGGCCATGGTCAGAGCTTCCGAGAAGCGCTTCGACTCGTCGTACACGCTGCGCGGGCCAACCGGATTGACATTGCCCCAGTAGGTCTCCGGCTGCGGATGCACCTGTGGGTTCCCGTATGTCTCGCTGGTCGATGCCAGCACGAATCGGGCCCCTTTGCGTTGAGCCAGATCCAGTGCGTGGAAGGTGCCTGAAGAACCGGCCTTCATGGTGGCCAACGGCATTCTCAGGTAGTCCGTCGGGGACGCGGGCGAAGCGAGATGCAGCACTGCGTCGACCGGGCCCGGCACATCGCAGCCGTCCGCGACGTCAGCCGCTTTGACCGTCAGTCGCCCTGAAGCCGCGGACGACTTCAGGTTCTCCTCCCGGCCGGAGCTGAAGTCGTCCAGGCATACGACCTCCGCGCCGGCGCCCAAGAAATAGTCGCAGAGGTGGGACCCGAGAAAACCGGCTCCGCCTGTTATGACAATGCGCGTGAATTTCACCTGTGTAGTCCTCGGATCGCACGCCCGGATCAATACGAAGATCAAGAACAGCTCAAGAACAAGGCCATCGCCCTGGACCTGGAACGCAAGGAGTCACTCATCCGCCTTGTCCCGCGGGGACTGGCCGTCGTCGCGGACACCACCCGCGGACCGGTCCGCCCAGCCGAGATGAGCGGCGGCGAGAACTGGCTCCGCCGGCAGCTCGCCACCCTCCTCAGCATGCACGAGTGGTTCTCCGAACAGCGCAGTCCACCCCGCTTCCTCATTCTCGACCAGCCGTCCCAGGTCTACTTCCCCGAGGGCGCCCCGTCGGCACCACATTGGCCGGACCCGACAGAACCGCCCTGCTCGAGAGCGATCTGAATGATCTCCAGTCGGATCTCGTTCCGTGCGGCGTAGTGGAGGGGAGGTCGCGCAGGCCGGTGGAGCGGGCGGCGCGAACGCGGTCCTCGGCTCGGACGCGCTGCCGGTGGCGTGGCTCCGGTTCGGCGATCGGGACGTCCTGGGTGTTGGTGGCGAAGCGGGTCAGGCGCACCCCGCCGGCGTCGGTCTAGCGGAGTTGGGCACCGGGGTGCGGGCCCTCCTTGCACACGATCAGCCGCGTCCCCACAGGCCACTCCTTAAGACAGTCACCGGCGGGTTCAGCGTTCGGCGCCCGCGCCGGTACTTCTTGGGCAATGGGGCCAGGGCCGGCCGGGCGGCCTCGATGTGGTCGGCGCCCGTGACGGAGTCGGCGTTGCCGGGTCGCGGCAGGCCCACGACCGGCTCCCCAGAACCGCCCGCTCCGTGGTCGACCAACCCCGTCAGCGAGTGGTGCCCAAACGCTTCCTTCCAGGTCGCTGTCGCGTCCTGGTTCTCGGACTGCGCGATCACGAGGACGCCGTCGAGGTCCACGGTCACCTGCCCGCCCGCGTCGGGTGCCCGCCGGCCGGCCAACTGCCGGACATGCGCGCGGGTCTGCCGAAGTGCGGCCGGCACCCGCTTCCCGCCACCGGCGAGCACGTCGATCGGCCGGGACGACGTCGGGTCGGAAGCGACCGGTCCGAACACGGCCGGCTCGGCCCGCGGCATGCCCACATCCGCGAGGCAGTCCCCACGACGTCGGCCCCGACGGGCCCGGGGTATCCGGCCTGGCGGCCGCGTCCGTTTGCCCCGCGGGGCCCCGGCCGTACCGCTCGGGCCAG
>LRTP01000069.1 GCA_001550305.1 Streptomyces diastatochromogenes | reverse complement strand
CCCAAGAATCTGGAGAAGGATCCGAGCTCCCTGATACGCGCCGTCGAGGAGGTGCACGGCGGGAGTTCGCCGGACGCTCTGGTCGTACGGTCGCTGCGGGTGCCGCGGACCGCGATCGGGCTGACCGCCGGTGCCGCCCTCGGACTCTCGGGGGCGGCGCTCCAGGCGGTCACCCGCAATCCGCTCGCCGACCCCGGCATCCTCGGGCTCAGTCAGGGCGCGGCGGCCGGTGTCGTGTTCGCCATCGCGCTCGGCTGGGCGAACGGCTTCGACGGGTACGTCTGGTACGCCTTCACCGGCGCGGTCCTCGCCGCCTGCGTCGTGTACGCCATCGCCTCGCGCGGACGCGGCGGCGCCTCCCCGGTGAAGCTGGCGCTCGCCGGCACCGCCCTGTCGGCGATGACGGCGGGAGCCACGACCGTGGTCCTCACATCGAGTTCGGCCACGCTGGACCAGTTCCGGTTCTGGCAGGTGGGCGCGCTCAGCGGGCGCGACGCGGCAACGGTGGGGCGCATGCTGCCCTTCCTCGCCGCCGGTGCGCTGCTCGTGCTGGCCTGCGCCCGCGGCCTGGACGCGCTCGCGCTCGGCGAAGACACCGCACGGGCACTCGGCCACCGCGTCACGCTCGTACGGGGCTGTGCGGCGCTCGGCGCGACCGTGCTCACCGCGGCCGCGGTCGCCGCCGCGGGCCCCATCGCCTTCATCGGCCTCGCGGTCCCCCACCTCGCCCGCCGACTGGTCAACGGCGGCCACCGCTGGACCCTTCCCCTCTCCGCGCTCCTCGGCGCCGCCCTGCTGCTCGCCGCGGACGTGGCGGGCCGGGTGGTACGCGCCCCGGCGGAAGTGCCGGCCGGGGTGATGACCGCGCTGGTCGGCGTGCCGGTCCTGGTCGTACTCGTCCGACGCAAGGGCATGGCCTCGTGACCACAGCACCCACGACACCCACCGAGCCCACCGCGAGCCGCACCACGTACCCGCACTCGGCCGGGCTCTCCGTGCTCCGCCACCGGCGCCTCTCCCTCCTGGTGCACCGGCGCGCCGCCGTCGTCGTCACCGTCCTCCTTCTGCTCCTCGCGGGCGTGATGCTACTCGCGGCCTGCGTCGGGCAGACGTATGTCCCGCCGGGCGAGGTCTGGCGGGTGCTGCGCGGCCACGGCGGCCCCTACGACCTGGTCGTCGGCGAACTGCGGGTCCCGCGGATCGTGCTCGGCGCGCTGGTCGGGGCGGCGCTCGGGCTCTCCGGGGCGCTCGTACAGACCGTGACGCGCAACCCGCTGGCCAGCCCGGACGTCATCGGCGTCGGGCACGGGGCCGCC
>LRTP01000688.1 GCA_001550305.1 Streptomyces diastatochromogenes | reverse complement strand
TACGCCGACCAGGCAACGGCCGAACGAACGAACCTGAAACCCCGTCAACCCGCCCTGACCAGTTGATCAGCACCTCCCGCACACCGGGGGAACCTCATGTCGGAGTTCCGTGACCGGCTGGCCGGGGCGGACGCGGGACGGCGGGTGCTGGACGGCATTCTGGTCGCAGCCCGTGAGAAGAGGCTGCTCAAGAGCGCGGGCCGGGCCCGTACGGACTCCACACATGTCCTGTCGGCAGCGCGTCACCTGTGCTGGCTGGAGATGGTGGCGGAGACGCTGCGTTCTGCGCTGAACGTGCTCGCTCAGGTGGCCCCGGGCTGGTTGTCGGAGGTGGCCGAGGCGGAGTGGTTTCGGCATTACGGCACGCGAGCGGAGGACGCACGCTTTCCTGCTGGGCGTGTGAAGCGGGACGAGGCGGGAGAACGGATCGGCCGGGACGGGACGCGCTTGCTGTCGGCGGTCTTCAGCACCGATGCTCTCGCCTGGCTGCGCGGGCTTGCTGAGGTGGAGACCCTGCGACAGGTGTGGGTCCAGCACTTTCACCAGGTGGACGGTGAGGTGAGACGCCGGGGCTTAAAAGACTGTCCGCCCGGCGCGTTGCGCCTGCTCACCCCCTATGACACCGACGCACGGATCGGCGTGAAAGGCGACACGATGTGGGACGGCTACAAAGTCCACTTCACCGAGACCTGCGAGTCGGACGCCCCGAATCTGATCACAAACGTGGCCACGACGGTGGCCACCGTCCAGGACCGGTCGATGGCCGAGACCATCCACCATCAGCTCGCGGCCCGTGACTGCCTGCCCACCGAGCACTGGGTGGACGCCGGCTATCCCACAGCCCCTGCCCTGGTCAGTGCCCGACGCGAACATGGCATCGCCCTGCACGGTCCCGTCCAGGCCGACAACAGCGCCCAGACCAGCGCCAAGAGCGGCTTCGCCCAGGACGCCTTCACCATCGACTGGGACAGCCGGCAGGCCACCTGCCCCGGCGGCCGCACCAGCACCAATTGGGGCGAACGGTTCTCCCAGCGAGGGCAGCCGGTGCTGCGGGTGGTGTTCTCGGTCAGTGACTGCCGCCCCTGCCCCCTGCGGGAGGCGTGCATCAACACGCCCAACGTCAAACGGCCCCGTGAATTGCGACTACGTCGCCGCGACGAGTATGCCGCGCTCCAGACGGCCAGGGCCGAGCAGCAGACCGATGCCTGGAAGGAGCGCTACAAGGTTCGGGCGGGGGTTGAGGGCACCATGTCCCAGGCTGTCCAACGCTGCGGTCTGCGCAGATCCCGCTACGGTGGGCTGACCAAGACCAGCCTTCAGCACCAGCTCACCGGCGCCGCGATCAACCTCGCCCGCATCGACGCCCACATCACCCAGACTCCCCGGGCCCGCACCCGCACCAGCCACTTCGCATCGCTTCGCCCCGCCGAGCTCATCCTCGACAGGGCGAAGTAGACCCAGACCCCGAATAAGCCAACAGCATCACGCTCTGGCGGGACCGGGCTGACCACTTCCCGGCGCTGCCCGGGCTGGCCAGGTTCGCGGGGGAACAGAGGAGGGGCCCGGCTGCGCCGGACCCCTCCTCACACGGCGGGATTCAACCCGAGGCTCTCGAAGGCCTCGGACTTCCACTCTGCGATGTTCGTGTCAGCCGCGGACGATGTTCTCGGCCTGGGGACCCTTCTGGCCCTGGCCTACGTCGAACGTGACCGTCTCGCCCTCAAGGAGCTCCCGGAAGCCGTTGCCGGAGATGTTGGAGTAGTGGGCGAAGACGTCCGGTCCGCCGCCGCCCTGCTCGATGAAGCCGAAGCCCTTTTCGGCGTTGAACCACTTCACGGTGCCGCTGGCCATGCTGATGTCCTTCGAATCCTGCCGGAATTCCCGGCTCGTCTGGGTGCAGGCCCGTCCTCGACCGGACGGCGCCCGGCGTCCGTTCTACCCTGCCGGCGGCTCAAGTACCCTGCGTGCGGCGTAGCGTGCCGCGTGTCCAGCCTGGCACCTGACCCGATCCGTGCCCCGCGGGACACCGGGAGCCGGGGGTCACTTGCCCTTGGCGGCTTCCTTGAGCTTGGAGCCGGCGGAGACCTTCACGCTGTATCCGGCCGGGATCTCCAGCGGCTCGCCGGTCTGCGGGTTGCGCGCCGTGCGTGCGGCCCGATGGGTGCGCTCGAAGCTGAGGAAGCCCGGGATCGTCACCTTCTCGTCGCCCTTGGCGACGACATCGCCGACGCTTTCGGCGAGTGCGGTCAGCACGGCATCGGCGTCCTTGCGGGTCACCTGGGCGCGCTCCGCCAGCGCAGTCACCAGTTCGCTCCGGTTCATTGCTTTGCTCCATATTCCTGGATCAGCCCGGTCTGCGGCGTGCAGGCGGGACAAGCCGACCATGCTGCCATCGGCCACTGACAGTGCGACCCGCAGGGCGAAGGAATGGTGCGGAGCACGGGGAAAACGTCTCCGGGGTTGCGGACCTGGAGGCGCGGCGTTCCGTGGTGGCCTGTCCCGGTCAACGGACACTGGATCGCGTCGCCACGCAGCAGGACCCATCCGGACCCAAGACGCAGGAGCTGCCCAAAAAGGGCCCTGGGCAGGCCGGGGTCCAGTTCGAACAGAAGTACCGTAGGGGCGTGGCAACGTACGACTTTCCCCCGATGCTGATCGACACCCAGAACGAGCTTGATCAGGTCCGCGCCGACCTCCGGGCTCTCTTCGAAAAGGTGCCGTGGTCGGTGGAGCCGATGGACGCGTGGGAGACGCACGAGAACGCGTGGCGCCCGGCGTCCCGCCCTGCCTCGCCCGGCTGGGACCCGGAGGACGCCGCGGAGATCGCCCGGCTGCGGGCGAGGGAACTCGAACTCGCTGAGGTTCTCGTGTGCCACCCGTACGGGACCGAGTTCGCTCCCGGCGATGTACAGGCCGCCCGCGACGCGCTCAAGCACCATCACGAGCAGAAGCCGGCGGACGCCTCCGTCTAGGGCCTGTCCCGCGGATCAGCTCAGAGCCGCGTGGCAATCCAGGCGTGCACCCCGACGGCTCGCAGCAGCCGGACCGCCGCGATCCGCTGGTGGCGCGGACGGTCCTCGGCCAGGAGCCCGCGCAGCAGTTCCTGCGGTACGCGGTCGGCCCACGGCAACAGGGCGGCGGTCGCCTGCCGGACCACCGCCGCCGACGGGTCGTCCAGGAGGGGTCGTATGTCATCGACGCGTACCGCCTCCAGCGCCCGCAGCCCCGCCAAAGCGCAGGCGCGCACGCCGGGGACCGGGTGCGCGAGGAGTGCCCGGACCAGGTCCGCATCCTCAGGCACCCTGCACTCGCCGAGGCCCACTGCGGCGGCGGGCCGGGCCGCAGGGTCGGCACACAGCGCGCGGTACAGCGGCGCCGGGTCGGTGCCGCCCTGTCGCAGCACCCACCGGGCGCACGCCCGTACCACGGCGGACCGGTCGGTGAGGTACGGCTCGGCGGCGGCGTGTCGCCCGGCCCGGCGTAGCGCGGTCACCCCCGCCGACCTGACCCGGGGCTGCCGCGACCCGAGCAGCGGTATCACGACCTCGCTGAACTCGTCGAAGGTGCCCTCGCCGAGGGCGGCCACGGCCGCTTCGGCGCACAGGTCCTGCACTACGACGTCGCGGTGGCGGGCGGCGGTCTGAGCGAGCCGCGCTGCGGGGAGCAGCCGCCGCTCGACGGCGATGCGGTACGCGAGGCGGCCCGTGGCCCGGTCGCCGCTGTCGAGCAGCG
>LRTP01000687.1 GCA_001550305.1 Streptomyces diastatochromogenes | reverse complement strand
CGGCGCGGTGGAGTCCGGCGACGCGCGCCGAGTGGGCGGCGTGGAGGAGCGTGGCGCGGTGCACGGCACCGGAGCCGGTCACTCCGGCTGCCAGTAGGGCGGTCGCGGACACCCGGAGGGCGTCCACCGCCGCGGACTGCGGGGGAGTGAGGTCGAGGGCCCCGGTCTCCGGAGGGACGACAGGGGTGGAGTCGCCGGTGTCCGACGGCACGACAGCCGTCGCCGCCGGTCCGTCCGTCTCCTCCGCCAGCGGCGCCAGCGTCAGGACCGCCGCACGATGCAGACACGCCGGCGCGAGCAGACAGCTGCACACGGCATCCTCGGCGGACGTCACCACCCCGGCCGTGGTGGTGAGAGTGACCGTCGTCGAGTCGTCGACCCGCACCACGACCGTCGCGTCCGTGACGGCGACGGGCCAGTTGGCCGCCTTGGCCGCGGCCGAGTCGGCACGTTTGCGCAGCCGGGTCGGGAGCGACTCCAGCGCGGCGGCCGCCACTTCGGCCGTCACCGGGGGAAGCGTGGTCATCGCTGTGTACCTCCCATGCGTTCGCCCACCCAGCGGGCCAGTTCCAGCGGGCTGAGGGCCGCCACCGGCATGCCCGCGGCCACCAACTGCCCCGCCACACCGGCCGAGTAGCGCGGTCGGCCCGTGTCGTCCAGCGAGGCGCAGCCGAGGACGTGGCAGCCCGAGTCGACGAGTGCCCGCACCTCGGACAGCAGCGGGCCCACCGGACCCCCCTCCTCGAAGTCGCTGATCAGGACGACCAGCGTGCGGGAGGGAACCGTCACCAGTGAGCGCGCGTGCCGCAGGCCCCGGGCGATGCTCGTCCCGCCGCCGACCCGCACCTCGAGGAGCAGCCCGAGGGGATCGCCCACCTGGTCGGTGAGGTCCACGACCTCCGTCGAGAACGCCACGAAGTGCGTGCTCAGTGCCGGGACCCCGGCGACCACGGACGCGGTGAGCGCCACCCAGATCGTCGACGCCTCCATGGACCCGGACACATCGACGACCAGCACGAGCCGCCAGTCCGCCGCCTTGCGGGCCCGGGTACGGAAGACCGGCCGCTCGGGCAGCACCGTCACCGCTCCCGTCGCCGGATCGCGGCGCGCCGTCGCGAGGTTCGCGCGCACGGTGCGGGCGAGGTCCAGGGGGCCGCCCGGTCTGCGGGTGGGCCGCGGATGCGCGAGACCTGCGAGGGCGGGCCGCAGTCTGTGGGCGAGGGCGTCCGTGAGCTCCTTGACCAGCCGGGCCACCAGGGGCCGAAGCCGCGCCAGTTGCTGCTCGGGCATGCCTCCCGCGTACGAGAGGACCGTCCGCAGGAGCTCGACCGAGGGGCGGGCCGAGGCGGGGTCGAGTTCCTGCAGGGCGTCGACGCGTCCGGCGTCGGCCGCCGCGGCCAGCACCTCTTCTCGTACCCCGGGTCCGAAGAGCGCCGCCAGCTCCTCGGACCAGCTCCGCACATCCGGGAACGACGCCTCGCTCCCGCCGCCGGCACCGTCGTCGCCGGGCTCTGCGACCCCCTCGCCGCGTCCGCTGCCGTACAACTCGTCGAGTGCGCGGGCGATCCGGCCGGCCCGCCCCGTCAACTGCCGCGCCCTGCCCAGCAGGAGCCGCCAGCGATCTCCGGGGCCGAGACTGTTGGGCACGGCGGGACTGTTGGGCACGGCGGGACTGTTCGGTACGGCGCGACTGCCGGGTACGGCAGGGCTGCTGGGCACAGGACTGTTGGGTACGGCAGGACTGTCGGGCGCGGCAGGACTGTCGGGCACGCCGGGGTTGTCGTGCGGGGTCTGTTTCGAGGTAGGCGTCGCGTCCGTGCCCAAGGGGTCCAACCCCGCCGTCGCCAACGCCGTCCGTCCCGCCAGATCCGCCGCCGCCATCCGGGCCAGGAACCCCGGCTCCGCCACCGCGTCAGGCAACTCGCCCACCGCGTGGCCGGTGCGGTCCTCCACCGCGGCGAGCATCCGCGACCGGGCCGTCGGCGCCAGGACGTCGAAGCCGGCGCGCAGGGCCGGCAGGCGGTCGAGGAAGGCCCGGTCGGTGAGGGACTCGACGCGCTCCAGGAGCGGGTCCACGGCCTCGCCCGTCTCGAGCAGCGGACCGGCGGCGAGCAGCGTGCCGCGCAGGAACGCGGCGAGGTCGGAACGGAGTTCGGGAGTCACGGCACCGTCGACACGGGAGGCCAGCCGGGTGCCGAACTCCGTCGCCTCCCGCAGCCCCAGCAGCACCCGGGCGGCTCCCGCGGCGCCGCGGATCAGCGGCGTACCGTCCTCGTCCAGGCGGCCGAGGGCGTCCCCGAGCCGGAGTCCGCCGCCCGCGCCGTCCACCCGGGTGGCGAGGTCCACCAGAGCGCGGGCGTCGGCGGTGTCGGTGGAGCCGGTCAGCCCGTCGAGCGCGCGGACACCGGCGGCGCCCAGCTCCTCGTACGCGGCCTCGATCCGCTCCTTCTCCCAGGGGGTGGGCAGCCCCGGCACATGTCCCGCGCCGATCCGGCTCAACAGGTCGAGCCCGCCGAGGAGTTCGGGCAGGGTGCCGGACGAGGGCAGCAGTTCGGCGACTTCCGTGAGGCGCTCCGAGGCGAGCCCCGGGAGGGCGCAGCGGGCCGCGTCCTCGAGCCCGGCCAGCACCTGGGCCGCGGTCGGACCGCCGTCGCGCCGCTCCGCCGCCCGTCGCCGCGCCAGTACGCCGCCGGCCGCCTGTTCCAACGTCACTCCGTGAACGCCGGTCACATCCAGCATCGCCGCGGTCGAGGGCGTCCAGGTCACCGTCCACCGTGTGGTGAGCGCGGCGCCGTCGCCGACCCCCGCGACGCCGGCCTCCTCGCCGTAGGGAACACGGCAGACCGCCATCCTGCGCAGACAGGTCTCGCGTCGGCGGTCGAGTTCGGACCGCAGCGCGTCGAGCCGCAGCTCACGACGGGCGGGAGCGGTGGGGGAGGGCAGTGAGAGTTCGGCGAGGAGGCCTTCGACCGCCGGGCCGAGGCCGGAGCGTGGCGTGCCAGGAGCGAGTCTCCCCTGCCGGTCACCGACGAGCACCCGCTCCATGGCAGCGGCCACCACCCGCCCCCGACCCAGCAACTGGCCCTGCGTGAGCACGGTCTGCACCGCCTCGACCAGCTCGCCCCGGCCCGCCGCGGGCAACCCGCGCAGCGTGGCCAAGTCCCGCGCCACCCGCACCACCTCCCGGGCGTCGGCGGGGCCACTGGGATGTCCCGCCTCGCGGACGGCGGCGCAGATCCGCACAGCCGTCGCCGTCAGCAAGTCGTCCAGCCGCCCCGGTGCCCCGGCCGCCCGGAACACCCCTCGCTGCCACTCCGGATCACGGATGCCCGCCGGATACCCGGACCGCTCGTCGAGCAGCGGGTACGAGTAGGGCACGAGGGAGGTGATGACCGAGGGGACGTCCCCCGCGGATCCGGCATCCGAACCCACCTGCCCGACAATTGAACCCACCTGCCCGGCACCCGAACCCACCTGCCCGGCACCCGAACCCACCGGCCCGGAACCGGCCCGCAGCAGCGCGGGCGCGTGAAACGCCCCGATCACCGCTGCCGTACGCCGCCCCGCATACTCGGCCAGTCGACCCCGCATATTGGCCTCGCGCCGCAGGTCGTACGGGTCCACGGCGTCCTCTCCGGTGTCCGCCCGCAACGCCCAGCCGACGAGCAGCGCGGCGCGCCGCAACTCCTCCGGCGCCGCGCCCGGCGCGCCCGACTCCACCAGCCGCGCCCACAGG
>LRTP01000686.1 GCA_001550305.1 Streptomyces diastatochromogenes | reverse complement strand
GAGGTCGCGCGACCCAGTCCGGGCAGCGCGGCGGCGCGGGCCGCAAGGCCCGGAGCTGCCTGCCGGCCCTGCGGGCCGAGGTAGACGACGAGGGCGTCACGGCGCGGGAACATCTGTGGCGACGAGGTGATCTTCGCCCGGTAGGGCACGGACCGCTCCTCCAAGTACGACAGGACGCCGTGCCACACCGTGGGCGCGGCGTCGGCCGTGGCGACGTGCACGTACATCCGCAGGGTGTGCGGTCCGCCCGTGCCGGTGCCCGCCGAGCCGTCCGTGAGGAAGAAGCCGGTGGACAGGGCGGGGCGCGCGGCGGGCATCCGGATCGCGACCTGCGCGGGGAGTGACTCCGGCAGCTCCGTGGTGAGGACGTGGCCGGGCAGTACGACGCGCAGGCCGTCGAGGGAGGCCAGCAGGCTGCCGTCGGCGGCCCGTTCGAGGACGGTCGCGCGGGCGAGTGTGCTGGTGTGCGGCATCGCCTCGGCGAGCGTCCGGTCGAAGTCGGCGTCGCGCAGGGTGCGCGGCCGGCTGGTCTCCGGCTTGTCGCGGCCGGCGTGCACCAACTGGTAGAGCATGCCGCTGAGTTGCTGAGCCAGCTTCTGCGGCGTATCGGCGTCGAGCTTCTCGTCGCCGATCGTGGCGTGCCGTCCGTCAGGGGTGACGGAGACGGTGGCCATGACGGCGGCGAGGGCGGGTGCCAGGCTGTCGATGGTGAGGTTCACGGCTGCTCTCCCAGTCCGAGGACGTCGATGAAGTTGTCGGGGGACAGCAGGATGGTGCGGCCGATGCCCGCGCAGGCCCGGTCCGCGGCCAGGACGCGCCCGCCGACCATGGCGGTGGCGAACATGCGGTCGAACATGTGCCAGCCCGCGAAGGCGATCGCACGGGCCCGCAGCGACTCGTCCGCGGAGTCCGCCGCACTGCGGGCCGTGCGGTAGCCCGCCCAGTAGGCCTGCATGCGCGGCCGGTAGCGGTCGAGTTCCCGCACGCCGTGGGCGAGGATCTCCTCGTGCGTGGTCTCGTGTTCGAAGCTGAAGTCGGGCTCGTTCCCTAGGGACTTGGGGATGCCGCGGATCGCGAAGTAGAGCCATTCGCCGATGAAAGCGCCGATGTCGCGCGCCGGGTCGCCGAGCCGGAACTCCTCCCAGTCGGTGAGGCACAGCCGCCCGTCCGCCCACAGGTACTGGTCGAGCCGCATGTCGCCGTGGATGGGCCGGCGGTCCGCGAGCGCGGCCTCCCGCTCGCGCAGCGCGACCAGCGCGTCGAACAGCTCCCGGTCGGTCTGCAGCAGCCGCCAGGTCTCCAGCTCGCCGAACGTGGCACCGGTGAAGGCGTGCAGCGGCAGGGCGCGCATCTTGTCGGTGGCGGGCAGCGCGTGCGCGGCCCCATCCAGCAGCGTGGTGTCGGCGGGCAGCGCGTGCAGCGCACCCGTGATCTGTCCGGCGCGCCGGCACAGACCGGCGTCGAAGCTGTCGTCTGCGGCCAGTTCGGAACCGGAGCGCGCA
The DNA here is from genome assembly GCA_001550305.1 of Streptomyces diastatochromogenes. Taxonomy (GTDB): domain Bacteria; phylum Actinomycetota; class Actinomycetes; order Streptomycetales; family Streptomycetaceae; genus Streptomyces; species Streptomyces mirabilis_D. Next base: position 2,243 of record LRTP01000686.1, on the reverse strand, counting down.
TCGTCGATCAGCTCGAAGGCGACCAGCAGCGACTCCTCGTCGGAACCGAGGAGGGACGGCCCCGCGAGCGCGTCGTCACCGGCGCGTGCGGCGAGCGTCTCGAACGCGAGGAGGCGCTCGAAGCGGCGGCGGGCGTCCTCCAGGGACGGTCCGCTGAGCTGCTTGACGAAGACCCGGTCGCCGGTGGTGGACGGTCCGGACCAGTTGTCATTGCGGCCGACGTGCGAGGTCAGCTCGTCGGGCTCGAACGCGCCGAGGCCGAGCCGATCGAGCAGCCGCGCCACCTGGGGCGCCTTGTCGAGGGCGAGGGGATCGTAACGGGCCCGGGTCTGCTTGGCTTCCCCGAGTGCCGTTCCATTGTTATCTGTCACGCGGCGGAATGCTAAATAGATTACCTCCCGCCCACCACGAAGAAACCTCGCAAGTTTGTTTATTCCTTTGCCTTGAGGATCGCCAACATGCCGTTGACCTGCGACTATGTGCCATATTGCGACTCGGCGAAAAAGAAATGAAAATCCCGTATTTCTTTTCCGCGGTAATGCGGTCCTAGGGTGACCGGCATGTCCCGCCCTTCCCTGTACCGCTCGACGCTGCCCAACGGCCTCCGCCTCGTGGTGCAGCCGCTGGACGGCGCGCCGTCCGTCGGGGTCGCCGTGCACTACGACGTCGGATTCCGCTCCGAGCCGCTCGGCCGCACCGGCTTCGCGCACCTCTTCGAACACGTCATGTTCCAGGGAAGCGAGAATGTCGCCCCCGCCGACCACTTCCGGCACGTGCAGGCCTCCGGCGGCACGGCCAACGGCTCGACGCACCAGGACCACACCGACTACTACCAGGTCGTGCCGGCGCAGGCCCTGGAGCGCGTGCTGTTCCTGGAGGCCGACCGGATGCGGGCGCTGCGCATAACGCCGGAGACGCTGCGCACGCAGACGGCCGTGGTGAAGGAGGAGATCAGGCAATCCGTCACGGACAAGCCCTACGGCGGCTTCCCGTGGACCGTGCTGCCCGCCGTCCTCTACCGGACCCATCCCAACGCCCATAACGGGTACGGGGCGTTCGACGATCTCGACGCGGCCACCGTCGCCGAGTGCCAGGCCTTCTTCGACACGTACTACGCGCCCGGCAACGCCGTCGTCACCATCTGCGGCGACGTCGACCCCGGCCACGCCGCCGACCTCGTCGCCCGGCACTTCGCAGCCATCCCCGCCCGGCCCGTACCGGCGCCGCCCGCACTGGCCGAACCGGTGCCGCAGCAGGCCCGGTACGGGACGCACCCCGATCCGCACGCCGCGCTCGCGGCGACCGCGATCGGCTGGCGCATGCCCGACGCGGGCACCGGCCTCGACGGCTATCTCGCGCACATGGTGCTCGGCGAGCTCCTCACCGGCCGGGACACTTCACGGCTCAAGCATCGCCTCGTGCACCGCGCGCCGCTGGCCACCGACATCAGCACGAGCTGCGGGTTGTTCGGGCCACTGCGGGCACGCGATCCGGAGACGTTCGTGTGCGTGGCGATGCACCCGCGCGAGACTACCACCGAGCAGCTTCTGGACGCGATCGACACGGAGCTCGCCGGCCTCGCGGCCACCGGGCCCGAGCAGCGCGAACTGGCCCGCTCGCGGGCCCTGCTCACCTCGGCGACATGGCGCGGCTTCGACAACATCGTGGCCCGCACCCGCGCGCTGGGCACCTACGAACTGCTCTTCGGCGCCCCGCACCTGGTCGACGAGCTCGCCCACCGGCTCGCCGCCGTCGACGCGGCGGGGGTGGCCGCCGCAGCGGCGAACCTGTATCCCGAGCGGCGCGGCGTGCTCAGCCTCGTGCCCGGTACCGCCCGGTCCCCCGTATCCGCCGGAGGCGACGCCCGATGACCCGCACCGCCGCACTGCTGCCCCCCATCGGGCCCGTACCGCCGCTGACGATCCCGCCGACCGCGGACGTCCGGCTGCCGTCCGGGCTGCGCGTGGCGGCCGTCCGCTACCCGTCCATCCCGATGGCCGAACTCCGGCTGGCGATACCGCTGGACGCCGCCTCGTCCCACACCGGCGCCGTCCACGAACTGCTCGCCGCGACGCTGTTGCACGGCACGCCGCGGCGCTCCCGGCACACCATCACCGACGAACTGGCGGTCTCCGGCGCAGCCCTCGCCGCCTCCCGCACGTCCCGCTGGTTGGGCCTGACCGGCTCCGGCCCGGCCGCCGCGCTGCCCACGCTGCTCGCCGTCCTCGCCGACTCGCTCACCG
>LRTP01000685.1 GCA_001550305.1 Streptomyces diastatochromogenes | reverse complement strand
GGCCACGGCACCGCGGGCGTCGCCCTGGTGGCCGCCGTCGCGGCCGCGGCGGCGGCCGGGTTCTGGGCCCTGTCGCGCAACCGGCCCGTGACTCCGGACAACGTCAACGAACTGCCCACCCGGTCGGCCGAGCCCGTGGCAGAACCCGCGGCGTGAATGCCGGCCGGCCGTCCCGTCCCGTCCGGCAGCGAAAGGAGGCGCGGCGATGGACATCCACTGGGCCGCCCTCGGTGGTGTGTTCGGTGTGAGCCTCGGGATCACGCTGCTCACGGTCGTACTGTTCTCCCTCGGTGTCGCCGCCCAGCCCCGTGGCGACGTCGGAGGCCACGGCGGAGGCCACGGCGGAGAACGCTCCCGCGGCGCCAACCGGACGGCCACCGCGGCAGCACTGCTGTGCTTCGGCGCGTGCCTGGCGGTCGCCGTCTACGGGCTCACCCTGATCATCGGCAGCTGACATCCGTCGTGCCCGAGGCACCGTCCGTCGTGCCCGGGGCACCCGACGTGCCGGACCGGGTCGTCCACCCCTGCAGGCCCGAGGCCTGGCCTGCGGACCCGAAGTGCCCGAGACGGCCGGGGCGTTGTCAGTGGTGGCCGGCAGGATCGCCGACATGACGGACCTCATGGACGACTGGCGGTCCTTCCTGGTGCGCTGGAGCCAGGAATGGGCAGACGCACAAAACCCCGACGCACCGGCGAGCGAACGCCATGTGCGGGACGAGGAGCCTGTGCGTACGCGCTGGCTGGGGTTCCCACCCGCGTCCGAGGAGCGCATCCGCGCCCTGGAGGAGCGGCTCGGGCACCGGCTGCCGCCCTCGTACCGGACGTTTCTGGCGGTGAGCGACGGCTGGCGGCACGCGGGCGGCTTCGTCTGGCTGCTCGCCGGTACCGACGCGGTGCGCCGGCACGAGGACGCGGCGGGCCTGGCCGAGTACTTTCCCGGGGATCCGGACGACGACCCCACGCCCGAGGACGTGTTGCTCGCCGGGATGTGGGAGCGGGCGTTGCAGCTGGACGTGGAGTCGGACGCGGTCTATGTGCTGCTGGACCCGGGGGACGTGGACGACGCCGGTGAGTGGGCGGTGTACTGCTACGCGTCGTGGCGCGCGAGTCCTCCGGAACGGTACGCGTCGTTCGGCGCGTTCATGGAGGCGATGTACCGCGAGTTTCACAGCCTGCAGGTCAGCCGCTCGAAGAGTGCGGGGGCGGAGTTCGTCAACGCGACGACGAGGGCCCTGGACGCGTCCGTCGAGGCCGCGCGGCTGGACGCGCTGGGCGGGAGGTACGAGCGGGCCTCGGCGTCGCTGGCGGAGGCGATCGCGTACGGCAGGCCTCGGGCGACAGGGCTGCGCGACCAGATCCGCCGGTTGCTCGGGGAGACGTACCGGGTGTCTTTCGAGGGGCTCACGGCCGACCCGCTGTACGCGCCGGAGCTTCTGGCCTTGCTGGCGGCCGAGGACGTGTGGCATCACCAGGACCGCCCGTCGTCGGCCCGCCACCTGGAGGGCGCCTCCGACGAGGTGCGCGAGGCGACGGACGAGATCCTGCGACAGGTGGGGGACGGCACCTTCCGCCACACCGCCGAAGGCCCCTTCGGCCGTGCCGTGGAGGAGGCGCGGGAGCTGGCACGCTGGGGCGACGGGGACGCGGCCTGGCACACCCTGCGCGCCGCACTGCCCGACTGGCGGCCGATCGGCCCCGAGCACCTCGCGCCGGTCGGCCTGTGCGCCGACCCGCTCCTCGGCCCCTTGATCACCCCGGAGCGGGGCCGGGAACTGCTGGCCACACCCCGGGCGGGACAGCGGGGCGACACACCGGCTCCCACCGCCGACCTGGACCCGCCGGGCCTGGCGTGGCTGACGGAAGGAGATCCCGGCAACTTCCTGACGTCGTACCGCTTCGTCCTCGTGGAGTCGGTGGAGCCGGCCGAGCTGCCCGGCCGTATCGGCGCCCCCGGCGACGCCGTGCTGAACGCGCCGACGACCTTGTGGGACTCGCGCACGCGTTTCCCCGGCAACGCCACCGTGACGTGGGAGGACGAGGCGCTGGCCGCCGTCGGCCGGGCGGGCCCCGGCTGGAGCTTCGCCTTTGAGGCGGCGCCGGTCGGGAGGTTCGACGAGCGGTGGTTCGTCTCCCCGGGCATCGCCGCTTCCCGGGGCACCCGCGCGGTGACGGTGTGGAGCGAGCCGAGCCGCACCCACCGTCCCGGTGTCTTCCATCTGTCCGTCACGGAGGACGGCGAGGAGCGCTACGCGTTCACCGTTCGGGCGACCTCGGTCAGCGGACGGGGGTCCGTGCCGGCCGCGCTGGACCCGGACCGACTCTTTCCACGGGACGACGCGCACGCCGAGCGGCTGGGCGAACGCCGTGCACTGGAGGCCCTTGCCGCCGAGTTCGGCGTCCGGCTGCCCCGGTTCGCCCTCGGTCGCGGACGTCTCCACAGCTTCCGGACCCGGCCCTGGAACCGGCCGCCGGGCCCCGGCGAGGGCTATGTGACGTGGGGCGTGGTCCGCACGTGACCCTGATGCCATACGCCGCTGGCCGAGGCGGGATGCCGGTCCGCGAGGTCACGGGACGGTTCGCACGCGGCCAGGGTTGAAGGGTTGGGCAAGGGCGGCGGTGAGGGAGTCGCCGGCGCCCCGGGCGGTGCCGAGGATGCGGGCACGGTGGCCGGTGCCGACGAGGACCGTGCGGACAGGGGGAGTTCGGCCCATGGAGGGGCCATTTCCGGCGTCCGCGCGGGGCGTTCCCGTGACCCGATTCTTGTCCTGCGCGGGCACACCTCCCTGGCACAGGCAACCCACAGGTCCGGTTTCCCTTCCTTCGAGGCGCGAGGGGCTCCCGGTATCGACGGGGCGCCCGCGCTCGAAGCGTGAGGAGGGGGATCCTTGAACCGTACCCGGCGCATAGCGGTCACCGCCGCGGCCGTTCTCGCGGCCCTGACGGGCTCACCGGGACTGGCCCAGGCCCAACATCCGTCCAAGGTCGAGCCGTTGGCGCAGAGGGCGGACAGCGCACTGCCGCCGGGCTGGCGCGTCACCGGGAAGGGCGTCGCGCGTGAGCTGGTCTGGCGGTCGGACAGGGCCGTGCCCGTGGGCGACGCCCGTGTCGAGTTCCACGCGGCCGGCCGACTGCTCGGCCTACCGAAGGAGGCCGAGGACGGCCACACGTTCCGGCTCGCCCTCCACGGAGCCACCCCGCTCAAGGATCTTCAAGTCCTGGCGGCCGGACGCCGGTTGGACGCGCCTGCCGACAACACCGGCGAGAGACCGAGGAACTCCCTGACGGTCGCGCAGCCCCCGGCCCCACTCCCGGCGAACTCCGTGGACCCGGGCAGACCGGGCGGGTACCGCACGGTCACCGGCGAGTACCACCTCGACCCGGTGAAGCTCCCCGGCTTCGCCCGGCCGGTCGAGATGCAGGCCGTCGTCGTCGCGCCCACCGGCGCCACCGGCAGGCGACCGCTCGCCCTGTTCCTCCACGGCCGCCACGCCACCTGCTTCAAGCCGGGCGGGTCCGAGGACGACGTGACCCTTGAGTGGCCCTGCTCGGCCGGCACCCAGCCGATCCCGAGCCACAGGGGCTACCTGACGGACCAGAAGCTGCTGGCCTCGCAGGGCTATGTGACGGTGTCGATCTCGGCCAACGGCATCAACGGCCAGGACGGGGACGTCGAGGACGGCGGTGCGCAGGCGCGCTCCTCGCTGGTGCGACAGCACCTCGCCCGGTGGGCCGGCTGGGCCGCCCACCCGAGCACCGCCCCGGCGGC